>CAXTQE010000209.1:0-910 GCA_964246225.1 uncultured Acidobacteriaceae bacterium
ATCGTATTCTTCAGCCCGGAGCGCGTCCCTGGCCGTTCACCTTGATCGCGAGAACCCTGGAACGAAGAAGCCACAATGTAAGAATAGACGTACTGGAGCAAGCAGGGAATCACCAGGAGGGGTCGTGGCGGTACTTCGTTCCAGCATGGCGGCAATCCGCTCCGTAACCCGCTCCACCAAGCTGGCCCTCTACTTCGCCGCGGCCGCCCTTGAGCTTCTCCTCACCCGCCCCCGCACCCTGCAGGCCCGCGCCGCCTGGCTGCATCGCTTCCTGGCCCGCATCCTTCGCGGCTTCGGCGTCACCCTCACGGTCGAAGGCAGCTTCCCACCCCGCGGCGCGCTCATCTCGAACCACCTCAGCTACCTCGACATCGTCGTCTACGCCGCGCTCAGCCCGGTCGTCTACTGCGCCCGGGCCGAGATGGAGCGCTGGCCCGTCATCGGCTGGATGACGATGATGGCCGGCACCGTCTTCGTCGATCGCGGTGCCGGAGGCTCCTCTGAGCGAGCCAAAACCGGCATGCTCCTCGCCGCCCGCGCCGGCGTCCCCGTCACTTTCTTCCCGGAGGGCACGACCAGCGACGGAACGGGAGTCCTGCCGTTTCGCTCCGGCCTGCTCGCCCAGGCCCTCGGCTCCGGAGAGCCCGTCGCCGCCGCCCGCATCGCCTACACGCTCGCCCCCGGCAACGGCACCGCCACGGCCCAGCACCAGGTCTGCTGGGGCGACGATACACCTTTGCTCAAACACATCTTCCGCTTCAACGGCCTCACCGGAGTGCACGCCCACGTTCGCATTGCGCCCCGGCCCATCCGCTTCTCAAGCCCCGGCCTCGACCGCAAGCAAGCCGCAATCGAAGCTCGGGAGGCGGTCGTCGCTCTTTCCAGCGCCCAGGAAAAGACAGATTCAGCC
>CAXTQE010000209.1:920-4928 GCA_964246225.1 uncultured Acidobacteriaceae bacterium
GTTCAGCCCGTGATGTTGTGCGCCTGGGCTAGTTGCTTGGCCTTGTCGGCGTGCTTCGTATCGATGGCCGCGCTCTTCGCCGCCAGACTTTTGACCGAAGGTACGCCGCTGTCAGAGGCCTCGGATTTCTCTTCTTTCTGAATCTTATCGTTCCCCTTAATCAGCTGCTTGATGTAGGCCTGGTCGAAGTCACTGCCGCTCAAACCTTTGAGATTGTCATACACGGTCTGATCTTCCGAATCCATGCTGGTCGCAGACACGGGAGGTAGATTCGCGTCGCGATCCGCAGACTGAATCCTTTGCTTGAGCAGCGTGTGGTCGTGGATGACCATCCTTGCATATTGCCGGACGTCGGCGCTTCGGCTCTTCTGGAGCGCCATTTGGCTGGTGCCGATCTCGAAGTTCGAATCCTGAGCGAGATCCTGAAGGAACTGTGAATCCTGCGTGGACACCGATAGTCCCTGGGCAGAGGCGACGGCTGCCCCCAACGTGATTGCCAGCACCCCTGCCGCTGCCTTTATTCCCACCCGATACGTCGACCGATTTGCCAAAGCTCCCCCTTATGCCACTGCCTGCACCCATACTGAGTGGCAGAGGACGGGAGGGAGGTTGCCCGGTCAACCAAGGGGATGGGTCACTGCTGCAAGACTCTGCTACGTCTGCAGCCGCCCCAGAACTCCCGTCAGCAAAGCCGCGAACCGGCCCTCCACCTGCCGGCCCACGTCCATCACCTCTTCGTGGTCAATCGCCTCCGCGCTCACCCCGGCGGCGGCGTTCGTCACCAGCGACAACCCCAGCACCTCGAGCCCCATGTGCCGGGCCACGATCACCTCGTGCACCGTCGACATGCCGACCAGGTCCGCGCCCAGCGTTCGAAACGCCCGAATCTCCGCCGGCGTCTCAAATGATGGCCCCAGCACCGCGAGGTAGACACCCTCCGGCAGCGCATATCCCTGGGCCGCGGCTTCGGCAATCGCCAGCTCGCGCAGCCGTGGCGAGTATGCCGCGCTCATGTCGAAGAAGCGCGGCGCAGCGGAGCCGTGACGCCCGAAGCGCGGCTCGTTCGGCCCAAGCGCCGCGTTCGTCCCGGTCAGGTTGATGTGGTCGGCCAGGGCAACCAGCTGGCCACGCCCCAACGCAGGGTTGATCCCGCCGGCCGCGTTGGTGACGATCAGCGTCTCGCAGCCCAGCAGCGCAAGCACGCGCGTCGGAAACGTGACCTCCTGCATCGCGTAACCCTCATACGCATGCACCCGCCCCTGCAACACCGCAACCGCGACTCCAGCCACCCGGCCAACGACCAGGTTTCCCGAGTGGCCCTCCACCGTCGACTGCGGAAAGTGCGGCAGGCTGGCGTAGGGAAGCACCTCTGCCTCCTCCACCTGCTCCGCAAAGGCTCCCAGCCCCGATCCCAGCACAACGCCCACCCGCGGCACCAGTGTGGTGCGTTCGCGGACAAACTCCGCAGCGGCAGAAGCTTGCGAGAAAAGATCGGGTGCGGTCGGCATCGAGAAGACCAGAATACGGAATCCCTGCGGAATCTCCAATCATCTCAGTAGCGAACACCCTAATCGAGGACAACCATGAAGCTGACTGGAAACACTATTTTCATCTCAGGCGGAGGCTCCGGTATCGGCCGCGGCCTGGCCGAGGCGCTGCACAAGCAAGGCAACCAGGTCATCATCTCCGGCCGGCGCAAAGCGAACCTCGACGAGGTAACCGCCGCCAATCCCGGCATGAAATCCATTCAACTTGACGTTGAAGACCCTGCCAGCATTCAGTCCGCGGCCGCCGATCTCGTCCAGCAGTTCCCGAAGCTCAACGTGCTCATCAACAACGCCGGCATTATGCCGCCGGATCAGGCCGCAAACGTCCTCGATGACGCCGTCATGACCTCAACCATCGCGACCAATCTCATGGGTTCGATCCGCATGACCTCAGCCCTGATCGAGCACCTGAAGACGCAGCCCGAGGCCACCATCGCCTATGTCACTTCCGGCCTCGCGTTTGTCCCGATGGCCGCCGCCGCAACCTACTGCGCAACCAAGGCCGCGCTGCACTCCTACGCCATGTCGCAGCGCTTTCAGCTCAAAGCAACCAACGTGCGGGTCCTCGAGATCGCGCCGCCTTATGTGCAAACGGAGTTGCAGGGCGACTTTTCGAAATCCGATCCCCGCGCCATGCCGCTCGACGCCTTCATCCAGGAAACCATGGACGTCCTGGGCACCGATGCCGATGAGATCCTCGTCAAGCAGGTCGGCTTCCTGCGCGAAAACCCCGGGCCGAACGAGTGGGCGTTCGTGGACAAGTTCAACACCATGATGTCGCAGGACCCACACTAAAACAAAGCATCTACTGCGGCTTCGGCTTGCTCATCTCGTCCTTGCGCATCGGCATGGCATCGATCGTCCGGTTCAGGCGATCGATGCTTAACGGTGCCGTCGCCCGCAGCTTCTCCCCGCCATCCTTGCCCAGCAGGACCGCCACAAACGCCTCCGGTGCAATCTGAAGTCGGTGGCGGACCAGAACCTGCTCCTCGTCCGAAAGCCCCGGCCCACGAATCACCCGCAGCGTCTCCGGCGTAATCTGCGGGCCGGCCTCCGTCACCACCGGAAGCAGCACCAGATCGCGCTCCCGCATCTCCGCCCCATGGTGATCAAGCATCTGCATCTGCTGCAAATAGCGCGGATCATGATCGCTCGGAGCAAACACCAGCAGCACGCGGTGCGTATCCTTCAGCGTGGCAAGAGTCTGTTGCGCAAAGCCCATAGGCAACCAGAAAAACATCAAAACCAGAATGCGCTTCACGGATCGTGACCTCATCGCAGAAGTAAGACGCACATTCCCTCACCTCTGCGCGCGCGTGTACTCTCCACTTTTGCCGCCGCTTTTGCGCAGCAGCACCACCTCGCGAATCCGTATGCCTTTATCGAGCGCCTTGGTCATGTCGTACACGGTCAGCGCGGCAATCGACGCCGCTACCATCGCCTCCATCTCCACCCCCGTCCCGGCCACGGTCGCCGCAGTCGCCTCGATCGCAACGCCGCCCGCCACCACCCGCGCCTGCACATCGACGAAACTCAGCGCCAGCGGATGGCACATTGGAATCAGCGCCGCCGTCTGCTTGGCCGCCTGAATGCCCGCGAACCGCGCCACCTCCAGCGGATTCCCCTTCGGATTCGCCGGCAGCGCGGCCAGCACTGCGTCCGACAGCTCCACAAACGCACCCGCCACCGCCTCCCGCCGCGTCTCTCCCTTGGCGCTCACATCCACCATGTGCGCCTGCCCGTGCGCGTCGAAGTGCGACAGCTTTCCCACCTCATCGGTCATAGCCTCAGCGTAGCAGCACCCGCACCACCTCGCCCGGCGCATAACTCCGGCCCGGCAGCAGCTCCGCATAGCAGTTGGCTCGCGCGTTGGCCGCCAGGTCGCCGGATCCCTGCCATCCCACCAGCCGCACCTCCACCCCATCTATGCGCGCCGGCAGCAGCCGTGTCAGCCCCGGCCGCCCAGCCACCTCCTCGGCCAGCGTCGCCTGCGCCCACTTGGGCTGCGGGTTCACCTCGCCCCCCAGCGCCCTGAGGAAGATCTCCGCAAAGCAGTGAAACGTGACCTGCGTGGAGATCGGATTCCCCGGCAGCCCAAAAAAGTAGCACTCCGGCTCCGGCGTCCCTTCCGGGGGATGCTGTCGAGCCGGCAGCCGCCCAAACACAACCGGCTTGCCCGGCTGCATCTTCACGCCGGTAAATAGGAACTCCGCGCCAAACTCCTCGAGCACCTCTTCCACCAGGTCATACTCGCCCATCGAGACCCCGCCGGACAGGATCATCAGGTCCCACATCCGCCCCTCTGCCACCCGCTCCCGCACCTCTTCGCGCAGATCCCGCGCAATCGCCAGCCGCCCCCGGTCCCCTCCTGCCGCCCGCACCATCGCCGCAATCGCGTAGCTGTTGGAGTTCCGGATCTGCTGCTCGCCCGGAACCTCCGCCACCTCAACCAACTCATCCC
>CAXTQE010000210.1:0-4911 GCA_964246225.1 uncultured Acidobacteriaceae bacterium
AAGCGTCTTTCGGCTGACGCGAGCGGAGACGCCGCAGACCGATGTGCGGCCATTGTCGCTGCTCTCGGCTCAGACCGTGGAGCGGCTGGCGGAGGAGCTTGGACAGCCGCTCGATGCGCGGCGGTTCCGCGCCAACCTGCTGCTGGACCTGGCTGGCGAGGCCTTCACCGAAGATCGGCTGGTGGGCAAGACGGTCCGGTTGGGCGAGACGGCGGTCGTTGCGGTTCGGGAACGGGATCCTCGTTGCCGGTTCATTACATATGATCCTGATTCACCCCAAACGGCAGAGCCCATGTTTGAGTTGATGAAGCTGCTTGACCGCCAGCATCAGGGTCGGGCGGGAGTGTATGCGTCCGTGATTGTGCCCGGAATCCTGACGCTTGGGGATGCGATTCAGGTGCTGTGATCTGAGCTTAGGCTTGAGCTTCCGACCGCGGTTTTGGCGATACAGACGGATTGCTCGAGGGACGGAGGAGGGTCAACACAAGGGTGATGAGGAGCAGGGGTTCGGCAAACCAGAGCGCGTGCGCTGGAAAGCGGGGGGCGACACTGGCTCCGAGGATGGCTCCGGCAAGGAAGCAGAGACAGATAAGGCCGAGATCGACAGCTTTCTGACGAGCTTCAGCACGGGTGCCGGGTTCGCGTTCAAGAAAGAGGTTGACGGTTCCCTCGGTGGCATCGCGTAAGTTTCCGGTGACAAAGGTGGAGTTATAGCTGAAGCGTCCGACCCGGCGGAAGGTGGAGACCTGGAAGGCAGAGACAAAGGCCACGGTCAGGGTAAACGCAACCTGCGGCCAGCCAAGAGGAATCCAGCCGACACCGAAAAGGGCAAGCATCTCCAGACTCAACGCGATGAGGCTACTACTGTGCAGCGGAACGGAGTGAAACAGGCGGGCGGCTGCGACGCCAAGCAGGTAGGCACCAATGGGTGCAAGGTGCGGCAGGATCTCCTTCCAATCGCGGGTGACCATGGAAATGCCGAGGAAGACAACGTTGCCAGTCATTGCATTGGCAAAGACATGGCCGTTGTTAAGGTAGACGACGGCATCGGTGAGCCCACCGGTAGCGGCGAGGAGAAGTGCCACGGGTAAGCCGGTGGGTTGGGTGTCCGAGGTCATGGTCCGGGAGTTTTACACGTCGGAGCTACTGGTCTGTGCCGTGGAGGGCACCGATGTGGCGCTTGACGATCAGATCGGTCTGGTGGGCGAAGGTCTTAAAGGCTTCAGAGCCGTCCATGGCTTCCTGCGCAAAGAGTTTTTGGTCTTTGTCGTGAATGGACTTCATGTCGTCGATGTAGGCCGCATCGAAGCCGGGTCCTACGGCTGACTTGAGCTTGGCTAGCCGTGCAGAAAACTCGGGATTGAGCTGCGGAGCGATCTGGATACCGGCGGAGGTAGAGATGCGCTTCAACTCGTCGCCGACGAGAGTGTGGTCGTGAACCTCGGCAAGAGCCTGATCTTTGACGTCGGGCATGGTCGCGTGCTGCACGGCGAACTTGCTTGCGGCCACCTCGTAGGCTCCTCCCTGCGAGACCTTGGCAACGAACGTCTGGTCGGTGTCGGTTGAGGGAGCGGCCATGAGCGAGGGCAGCGCAAACGTGAGGGAAGCTAGGACTAGCATGATTCGGGTCATGATTTGGTTCTCCAATGTATACCTACTTGGATGCCAGTCGATGACGTAAAAGACAGAGCGGAGACTTGAGCGTTTCACTATCATATTATCTGCAACCATTTCATCGGCGATGCGTCCTATGGTCATCAGGTGAGAGATCATGGCAATTCGTTGGGAGCGGTTGACGGTGAAGTCGCAGGAGGCGGTGCAGGCCGCGGGTGGGTTGGCGTCAGAAAACGGCAACCCGGAGGTGCAGCCGCAGCACCTGATGGCGGCGCTGCTGGAAGACAAGGAAGGTGTGGTGCTTCCGGTGCTGGAGCGGGTGGGCGTACCGGTGCAGCAGATGTTAAGTGGAGTGAACGCGGCCATAGCCAAGCTGCCGAAGGTGCAGGGCTCGAACGCGCAGCCAGGGATGAGCGGCGCTTTGCAGCGCGTGCTCGAGCAGGCGTTCAAGGAAGCGGAGAACTTCAAGGACGAGTACGTGTCTACCGAGCACCTGCTGCTGGCGCTGGCGGAGGAGAAGAACGGTGCGGTGCAGGGTGCGCTGAAGACCTTCGGAGCGACGCATGACGCGATCCTAAAGGCGTTGAGTGCGGTGCGCGGCTCGACGCGGGTGACGGACCAGACGCCAGAAGGCAAGTTCCAGGCGCTTGAGAAGTATGCGAAAGACCTGACGGAGCTGGCGCGGCGCGGCAAGCTGGACCCGGTGATTGGGCGGGATGAGGAGATTCGGCGGGTGGTGCAGGTACTCAGCCGCCGGACGAAGAACAATCCGGTGCTGATCGGCGAGCCGGGAGTGGGTAAGACGGCGATTGCCGAGGGCCTGGCCGGTCGCGTCGTTCGGGGAGACGTGCCGGAGAGCCTGAAGGATAAGCGGGTGGTGGCGTTGGATCTGGCGAGCATGATCGCCGGAGCGAAGTTCCGCGGCGAGTTTGAGGAGCGGCTGAAGGCGGTGTTGAAAGAGATCGAGGAGTCGAACGGGGAGATCATCCTGTTCATTGACGAGCTGCATACGCTGGTGGGGGCCGGTGCGAGTGAAGGCGCGATGGATGCCTCGAATATGTTGAAGCCGGCGCTGGCACGCGGCGGGCTGAGGGCGATCGGCGCGACGACGCTGAATGAGTATCGGAAGTACATCGAGAAGGATGCGGCACTCGAGCGGCGCTTCCAGATTGTGTACGTGGGCGAGCCGAATGTGGAGGATACGGTGGCGATCCTGCGCGGGCTGAAGGAGCGGTATGAGACGCACCACAAGATCCGGATCAAGGACTCGGCAATCGTGGCGGCAGCTACGTTGAGTCACAGGTACATCTCGGACCGGTTTCTGCCGGACAAGGCGATCGACCTGGTGGATGAGGCGGCGGCGGCGTTGGCGATCCAGATTGGGTCGGTGCCGGTGGAGATCGACGACCTGGAGCGGCGGGCTGTGTCGCTTGAGATCGAGCGTGCGGCGCTGAAGCGGGAGACGGATGCGGCGTCTCGTGAGCGGATGGAGGATGTGGAGCGCGAGCTGGCCGAGGTGCAGGAGAAAGCGAGCGGGCTGCGGGCTCGGTGGCAGACCGAGCGCGGAGCGATCGGCAAGGTGGCGGAGCTGAAGGAGGCGTTGGAGTCGCTGCGGTTTCAGGCGGGCGAGGAGACGCGCAAGGGCAATCTGCAGCGGGCGGCGGAGCTGCAGTATGGAGAGATCCCGAAGTTGGAGCAACAGCTCAAGGTTTTGACGGATGCTGCCGATAAGGTGAGTGAGACAGGCGCTGTAGCGGGGCGGATGTTGAAGGAGGAGGTGGACGAGGAGGATATTGCGGAGATTGTTTCGCGGTGGACGGGAATCCCGGTGTCGAAGATGCTTGAGGGCGAGATGCAGAAGCTCGTCACGATGGAGGCGCGTCTGCGGGAGCGCGTGGTTGGTCAAGACGAGGCGTTGAGCGCGGTGGCGAACGCGATTCGTCGTTCGCGGGCGGGTTTGTCTGATCCCAAGCGGCCGATTGGAAGTTTTATCTTCCTGGGGCCGACGGGGGTCGGCAAGACGGAGACGGCGCGTGCGCTGGCGGAGTTCCTGTTCGATGACGAGTCGGCGATGGTGCGGATCGACATGAGCGAGTACATGGAGAAGCATGCGGTGGCGCGGCTGATTGGGGCGCCTCCGGGGTATGTCGGCTACGACGAGGGCGGGCAGCTGACGGAGGCTGTCCGGCGGCGGCCGTATGCCGTGGTGCTGTTCGACGAGATCGAGAAGGCGCATCCGGATGTGTTCAACGTGCTGCTGCAGGTGCTTGACGACGGGCGGCTTACGGACTCGAAGGGCCGGACGGTGGACTTCAAGAATACGGTGCTGATCATGACGTCGAACGTTGGGGCGCAGGCGCTTTCTACGGCTTGGGCGCAGGGTCCGGAGGGGTTCGAGGAGGCGAAGGTGCGCGTGATGGAGAGCCTGCGGCAGCAGTTCCGGCCGGAGTTTCTGAACCGCGTGGACGATATTGTGGTGTTTCATCCTCTGGGCGAGGAGCAGTTGACGCATATTGTCGATCTGCGGCTGGCCGAGTTGCAGGCGATGCTGGCGGATCGCAAGATTACGCTTGAGCTGACGGATGCGGCGCGGCATGCGATCTTTACGGCGGGGTACGACCGGGCGTACGGGGCTCGGCCGCTGAAGCGGGCGATCCAGCGCATGGTGCAGGACAAACTGGCGGTGAAGATCCTGGACGGCTCGGTGCTGCATGGAGACCGGGTGGTGGTGGACGCGGCGAAGGATGGTTTGTCCTTCGCCGTGGCGGAGCGGGTGGCTGCGTGAGGTACGCTCCCCTCCCCCTCCCCCATTTTTGCTAAAGTCTTCGATCGATTGCACTTAGGTCTGGACTTGTCTGGACTTGGACTTGTCTCGACTAAAGCAAAGCTACCCGATGTTGTGCAGCAGCCGCGCACGACAGCTACGGAGATTTCGGCTGCCAGAAGGACGACTGAGGTGTTAAGAGCGGTCCGGAGTGGACTTGCCAGCGTTTTCTTCTCTCTCTAGTTTACCAAGCAGGCGGGAGTAACTATGCCATCTTTCTTTAGGCACAAGTGCTTTCGAATGTGGAGGTTGAAAAGGAAAGCGAAGATTTGCCCCTTGACAAGTTTTGGCAAAGTCCGCGATCGACCGCTGGGTCGGAAGGGGTGACTCAGGCGCTTGACCTATCGGTTGAGATGTAGCATGGTATATGACAGAGGTGATGAAATGGTGCAGCTCGAGAAGGCCAAAGTCTTTATGAGCGGAAGGAGCCAGGCTGTCCGCATTCCGGCTGAGTTCCGCTTTACCAGCAAGGA
>CAXTQE010000211.1:0-4853 GCA_964246225.1 uncultured Acidobacteriaceae bacterium
AATCAGCCACCATCGCCCAGCCCAACGAGACCGACGGCTCCGTCTCGCTCGACTCAATCATGCTCCCCCTTCCCGCAGAACCCTCCCTTCGCGCCAAAGCGCTGCTCGTCCGCATGCTCGGCGACCTCGCTCAACCCGCCTCCCCTCACCCTGTCCCCGCCGGGTCCTCTGTCATCGACGTGTTCCTGCTTTCACTCCCCCTCGGCAATCCCGGCAGCGTCTCCTACCCTGCCGCCGGAGGGCAACTCGCCGTCATCAATCTCGACAAGGCCTTTGCCGACGCCCATCCCTCCGGCATCGAGACTGAAGACCTCACCCTGCGCGCGATCCTCGCCACGCTCCACGCAAACTTCCCCCAGATCCAGCAGGTCCGGTTCCTCGTAGCAGGCCAGGCCCGCGACACGCTCAACGGCCACGCCGACCTGAGCCGCGCCTACTCCATCAACAATCCTACCGACTCTATCCACGTCGTCGGAGCGAACGGCGATCCCCTTTATTAATGTCTGACTCTCCCACTATCGCGGTGTTCGACTCCGGTTTCGGAGGTCTGACCGTCTTGCGCGAGCTCTTGCCCCTTATCCCCGGAGCCCACTATCTGTACCTGGGCGACACTGCCCGGCTGCCTTACGGAGCCAAATCTCAAACCACCATCGCCCGTTACGCACTCTCTTCCGCCGCCTTTCTCCTCGCGGAAGGAGCCCAAATGCTGGTGGTGGCCTGCAACACCGCCTCTGCCCTCGCACTCGACGAGTTGCAGTCCGCCCTTCCCATCCCTGTCGTCGGGGTCATCGATCCCGGAACCCGTGCCGCCTACACCGCAAGCCACGAATCCACATCCGTACTCGTCCTTGCCACCACCGCCACCGTCACCTCCGGAGCCTACACCCGCTCCTGCGCCGCACTCGGACTCCGCGCCTTCGAAAAAGCCTGCCCGCTGCTGGTTCCTCTTATAGAAGAGGGCTGGATTGACCATCCAGTCACCGCCGAAGTCACACGCATCTATCTTGCCGAAGCCCTCGAAGCTGCACCCGATGTCCGCACTCTCGTCCTCGGCTGCACCCATTATCCCCTGCTCAAACCCGTGATCGAGCGCACTCTCGCGGACCTCGGCCACCCCATGTCTATCGTCGACTCCGCCACTGCTACCGCTCGCGCTGCCGCCACTCTTGTACCTGCAGTGCTCGCAACCGAGCCTGTCAGCTGCCGCTTCTTTGCGACTGATTCCATCGAGAAATTCAGCCGCCTTGGTGCAAACTTCCTGGGTCAGCGCCTTGATGAGGTCACCCTGGTGGACCTGGGCGATTAGTTCAGCGGTTCTTACAAGAGGGCAATGCGGAGGAACGTTGGAGCGCCACGGCCCATATCGCCGGCCGCTGAGCGTTTAACGGCATTCTCGGATACGACATCAATCTAGGACTCCTCCCACCTTGATCTCACAGAGGCCCGTCAAATGCTGTGAGGACGAGCATCTATACTAGGACAGACGGCGCTCCTCGCGCCCAGAGCGCAACAGGAATTGAAATGAGGGTCTACCCGCACATGGAATCACCGACCGCAAGCAGCTTGGCTGAACGCTTCCGCACTCATCGACTCGCTTCCACTTTCACGCTGCTGACCACACTTACCGTGGGCGTACTAGCCGGGTCCATCTTAACTCATGATGTCGGGGCAAAGGAGCAACAGCATGTGGACACGTCAGACGCACGTCCGCTCGTCATTCCCAATCCGGTAACTCTTTCGAATGGCTTTTCGCAGATTGTGAAACAGGTCGGTCCCGCTGTGGTGAACATCAACACGGAGACAATTCCTAAGAAATCTGCGGCGCGGCCGGGCCGGCGCGGACCGCACACCCCCGATGGAAACAGTCCCGATCAGGGCGACATGCAGGACTTCTTCAACCGCTTCTTCGGTGGACAGGGAGGGCAAGGTGGAGGGGATGATGACTCCGACGGTGCAGGCGGGGAACGTCAGGCACTCGGCTCCGGCTTCATCGTAGATCCGCGCGGTTACATCATTACTAACAACCATGTCGTCGATAAGGCTGACAAAATTTATGTGAAGCTGGCGGGAGATCCGGATGATGGCAGCCGTCTGCAGGGGCGGCCCGCAACTGTGATCGGCGTGGACCCTGAAACGGATATCGCTGTCATCAAGGTCGACACCAAGACTCCTTTGCCCACTGTTAAGCTCGGCAACTCCGACGGTGCACAGGTTGGCGATTGGGTACTGGCAATCGGTAGCCCTTTCGGACTTTCGCAGACCGTCTCGGCGGGTATTGTGTCCGCCAAGGATCGCTCGATCGACGACAGAGATTCTTCCGGGCTCACTAAGCAGTTCCAGAAGTTTATCCAGACTGACGCAGCCATCAACCCGGGTAACTCCGGCGGGCCGCTGGTGGACATGACCGGAAATGTCGTCGGCATGAACACAGCAATTTATACGTCGTCCATGGGTTCGCAGGGTGTTGGTTTTGCCATGCCTTCCAACGTCTTGGCCAAGGTCTACAACGACCTGATCGGATCGGCGCACAAAGTCGTACGCGGTTCCATTGGAGTTCAGTTCCAGGCTTCCACATCATCCGCGGTAAGCCGTATGTATGGATTTGCCAGTGGTGGCGTAATCGTATCCGTGGTCACACCCTCAGGCGGAGCCGGAAAGGCTGGCATAAAGCCAGGAGACATTCTGGTCAGCATCGGTGGCAGACAGATCAAAGATGGAGACGACCTCGTGAATGACATTTCTTCCCGGCCGGTCGGCTCCTCTGTCGAGATTGGATACCTGCGCGATGGAAAACAGCACACTGCAAGTGTCGTCATCGGGGATCGGGCTAAAACTTACGCGGAGGTAGCCGGAGAACAAAGCGAAGGTGAAGCTCCACGCGAATCCGATGCCGGGCAAAGCAAGTTGGGTATCACCGTAGCTGCTGTGCCCTCCGCCGCAGCGGGAAAGATGGGCATTCCGGGAGGAGTTACCATAACCAGCGTCACGCCAGGCTCCTTCGCGGATGAAATCGGTTTAGGCAAAGGAAACTTGATCATTGAGATCAATCGCCAACCCGTAACAGACGAAGCAAGTTATAGAGCTGCAGTTTCCCGTCTGAAAACCGGGGATGACGTAGTGTTCGTTCTCCGTGATATCCGCAGCAAAGGTGGAAACAGCTTTGTAGGCGGGACTCTCCGCTAGCTTCAAGGGGGTGGCACTTCTGTTTGCTGCCCCCGCACTTCCATTTGGAAGTCCTTGTCTGGTGTGTGCAGAAACGTCACACCTGTATGGAAATCCTTCCTATTGCCACTTACCGGGCGGCAACTGTACCCTTGGTTTATTGAGTCCGTTACTCAGTAGTGACCTGAGGTAACCCAAGCGCATGCGACTAAACCTTTTTGTCGTTCTTCTTCCAACTTTGATTGCCGGCCACTACATGCCGGCATGTGCAAGTCCCAGGGTGCATCGAGGGCCAACCTCGCCACGAGTTAGTAGAGATCGAGTCTCGCCGGCAAAGCCAAAAGCTGCAGGCAGCATTTCGCCTGAGCGTGCGTCGGAAATCCAGAGTGCCCTTGTAAAGGCTGGTTATCTAAAAGACACGTCCGGAACGTGGGATGCTGATACCCAAGCCGCCATGGAGAAGTTACAGGCCGATAATGGTTGGCAGGTTAGGTTGGTTCCAGACGCCCGAGCTCTCATCAAACTTGGGCTTGGTCCGGGAAGTGATCCCGAGTCAACGGGACTTGCGCCCGCGTCACAGTAATTCAGTAAAATTGAGCAGACGGCAAGGTTGTTGAGAATATTTGGCTTAGAACTTCCGTCTCAGGTCACGCGCTGTGGCCGTGGTGCCTTTTGGGGCGAGGTTTGCAAGCGCAGAGCGCAAACGGAGCACAGCAGAGGCGTGAACCTGCGAGACGCGTGACTCCACCACGCCAAGTGTGAGACCAATCTCCTTCATAGTTAGCTCTTCATAGTAGTAGAGAGTTAGCACCATCCGTTCCTTCTCTGGCAATTCCTCAATCGCATCCGCAAGTCTCTGGTTCATCTCTCCCTTGAGACACCGGAAGAGCGGTTCGTCCTCGGGAGAACCGGGAATATACGACAGTTCCTCGTCTCCAGACTCCTCTGAGCGCTCCATGTGAAGCGTGCCGATCTCCAACCCCTTGAGGTCGCCGACAAGGGTCTGATACTCGGAAAGTGAGACTTCCATTTCCTTGGCGATCTCCTGTTCGACAGGCACTCGTCCCAGTCGCTTCGTCGTGCTCCGGATCGCTTCTTCTACCGCCCGGCCTTTGCGACGAAGCTCGCGCGGGCTCCAGTCAACGTTTCTCAAAGAGTCGAGAATCGCCCCGCGAATCCGAAACTGCGAGTAGCTCTTGAATTGAACCTGCTTGGTGTGATCGAACTTAGAGATGGCATCGATCAGCCCTACGATGCCTGCCGAGATCAAATCTTCAAGCTCGACGTGCTGGGGCAGACGCTCGTGAATGCGGCGAGCTATGTACCGCACGCTGGGAAGATGTTCCATAAGCAGCTGCTCACGTTCCGCGGTCGTGGGGACGATGGCGACTGCATCTGCCGGCTTGCGCCGGGTCTGCTTCGCGCTGGTTGACCCCGAAAGCTGCGGCAGGGCGGTGATTGCTTCTTCAAGAACCAAGCCACACACCGCTGCACTCTGATGCTGCATTCCAAGCATAGCAACCGGTAGTACATTCACCATCTCCATTGCTTTTCTCCTCACAGGTGTGTCCTGTTATGTAGTTCGCGCTAAGCGCGTCTGAACACCTAGGAGAAGAGCAAGCGAAGGGCCAAGGTTTCGCTTTTTCTTCTTAACGTTTTCTTATGATTTTCGCCTTTCACTTTTCCTTCCC
>CAXTQE010000212.1:0-4849 GCA_964246225.1 uncultured Acidobacteriaceae bacterium
GCTCCCCGCCTGATCAGCCGGCAGCTTCAGCAACGCCCAGGCCACCACACACCACACCGCCGCACCCAGCACCCAGCCGTCGTAGCGCGTCATCGTAGCCGCAAAGATCAGCAGCCCAACCAGCACCAGCCGGCTCCGCACCAGCCCAGACTCCGCACGCCTGGCCGCCTCCACCAACTCCAGCGTCAGCAGCACCAGCCAGACAAACAGAGCCAGAAACAGCGGCTCCGTCATCGCCGTTGTCGCCAGGTAGAGCAGATTCGCATTCAAGCCGAAGAACGCCGTCGCCACCAGCGCCCAGCGCGGAGCCAGCAGCCGCCGCGACAACCGGTACATGCCCATCACGCCCACGATGTAGCACGCCAGCGAAGGCCACGCGCCCGCCATCCCGTCCTGCCACCACGCCATCTTCCAAACAAACGGCAGCATCAGCAGATGAGGCAAAGGAAGCCACACGCCTCCCAGCGTTCCCAGCCCCGGCGCATTCGTGTCGAGAATGCCGCGCGCAATCCCCAGGTGCGCCACGGAGTCGCCATACAGCAGCATGTCCCCATGCAGCGCGCTCAACGAGAGCGCCAGAAACCCCGCGATAATCGCGCCGATCGCCACCCGCAGCGTCTCATGTCGAGTCGCCGGAACAACCGCATCGGGGTCTGCCGGCAAAGCGGCAGGGGTCTTCAGCGCTCTCCCCGAGACCGGCCTAGCTCTCCGTGTGCTCAAGGTGCGAGATCTCCCGGAACAACCCGAAACGGTCGTCGATCTCCGCCTGCCGCACATGCTGCAAACGCTCCGTACCGAACCGCTCCACTGCAAACGAACCCATCACGCCACCATAAAAAAGAGCTCGCCGAAACACCGCCGGAGTAAACTGCCGCTGCGACGCCAGATACCCATAGAAGCCACCCGCGAACGAGTCGCCCGCACCGGTCGGATCGACCACCTCGGCCAGAGGCAGCGCCGGTGCGCGAAACGGCTTGGTGTCGACGCCCCCAAACATCCGCGGCCCAAAGAACGACGTCGCGCCAAACTCCCCGTGCTTGATCACCAGAGCTTTTGGCCCCTTGGCCATCACCGCGTCCGCGGCCTTCACCATATTCGTCTCGCCGGAGAGCATCTTCGCCTCGCCGTCGTTGATCAAGAGGACGTCGAGTTCCTTCAACACCTGGGCCAGCGCCTCGCCATGGTCGGCGATCCAGTAGTTCATCGTATCGCCGCACACCATCTTTACATTCGGCATCTGGCTGCGCACCCGGGCCTGTAACTTAGGATCGATATTCGCCAGGAATAAATAGTCACTTTCCAGATATTCCTCCGGAATTTTCGGCTCGAAGGTAGCAAATACATTTAGATCCGTAGCCAGCGTCTTAGCCTCATTCAGGTTTCCGCTATATTCGCCCGTCCAGTGAAAGCTAAGTCCATCCGCATGTTCTATCCCACGGATATCGATCCCGCGGTTGGTAAACACAGATTCCTGCTCCGGCCCAAAGTCCTTCCCAACCACAGCAATGACGCGCACATCCGTAAAGTAACTGGCAGCCAGCGCAAAATGCGTCGCAGCTCCACCCAGCACCTTCTCCGCCTTGCCATGCGGCGTCTCGATCGTATCGAACGCCACCGAACCCACCACCAAAATCGACATGCACTACCCCTTAAAAATCTCTACTTCTCATGAATCCGAGCCAAGCCATCCCTACCCAAATGCAAGTGATACTTAGCAAGCGAACCACTCCCTTACCCCTTACAAATATTTCCCAATCAGCAACCCAAGCCGCTCCTTCGCCGCCTCCGGAATCAACGTCTTATCCGTCATAATCGCGAACTTCAGCGCCTCCGCATAAGGACTCCGCTCGCCCTTCGGCAAAGCCGCCACAGCCGCCCGCACCACCTTGCCCGCATTCGCCGAGTTCTGGTGCATCACCGCCATCACCTGCTCGACCGTCACATCGTCATGGCCTTCGCGCCAGCAGTCATAGTCCGTCACCATGGCGAGCGTCGCGTAACTCATCTCCGCCTCCCGCGCCAGCTTGGCCTCCTGCAGGTTGGTCATGCCGATGACATCCGCCCCCCAGCTCCGATACAGCCGGCTCTCCGCCCTCGTCGAGAACTGCGGACCCTCCATGCACACATACGTTCCGCCCAGCTTCCCGACCACGCCCACCTGCTCGCAAGCCTGCTGAAACGCCTTGGACACCACCGAGCACACCGGATCGCCAAAGGCCACATGCGCCACCACGCCCTCACCAAAAAACGTTCCCTCGCGCGCAAACGTCCGATCGATAAACTGGTCCGGAATCACGAAGTCCGTCGGCTTATGCTCTTCCTTCAAACTCCCCACGGCCGACACGGACAGGATGTACTCGACGCCCAGCATCTTCATCCCGTAAATGTTCGCGCGAAAGTTCAGCTCGCTCGGCAGGATGCGATGCCCACGCCCATGCCGCGCCAGAAACGCCACCGGCCGCCCATCGAGCTCGCCCACCATGTACGCGTCCGACGGTGCCCCAAAGGGCGTCTCGACCACATGTTCCTGCAACCCCGTCAGCCCGGGCATCGAGTACAACCCGCTGCCGCCAATAATCCCAATCTCAACCTTCTGCACACTGCTCCTTAAGCCGTCGCTTACCGAAGTGAAGTATATCGTCCCACCGTAGCCGGCCGAATGCATCCAAACGCCATCACTCCCCCCAGCGACCCTCGCGTTAACTCATGCCGCGTCTCGGCCATCCGCATCGGCCCGCTCCCCTGCACGCTCAAAACCTCGTCGCGCAGCTTCCGTGCCGTAGCCAGCGAAAACCCTTCCGCAACAAACAATCCCGGCCCGTCCAGCGACATCAACACATCCCCTTCGTTGGTCGAATACACCTGCTCGCCCGCACCCGCCTCATCCGCCTTGCGCTCCGTCAGGTGCGAGTATTTGCGCCCCAGCTCCGCCGTATACAGCTTGGCGAACGTCGCCGCCGCCGCCGCGCTCTTCCACCGCGACTCATACATCACTCCGATCGAAGCCGTCGTCGCCTTCTCTGCCGCGGTCGCGCCTCTCCGCTGGCCCGCGTAGTACACGCCGCCATCCCACTCCGGAGCCAGTGCCGCCGCCATCTGCGGCCCGCCGAACAGACTCGCCATAATCTCCACGTCCAGCTCGCCCATCACGCCCACGTCATACGGCTCGTACTCGGCATCGAGCAGCCCATGCACGTCGCCCAGCCGCAGCACCGGCACCGCCGCATGCGCCAGGTACGCCTCCGGATTCATCACCTCAAAGCTCGAGTTCGGAGGATTCGCGAGCGCCCCCGCAAACGCCAGCTCCTTGCCTCCCTTCACCAGCAGCGCCTGCTCAAAGCTCAACCCATCCGCGTACGGAAACACCAGCGAGCGCTGCAACAGCAACGGTGCGCGCGACATGATCGGCGACCCACTCGAATCCGCCGCCGCCTGCTTCATCTTCTGTCCAAGCTCCGGGTGCTCGGCCAGCGTCTCGCCCTTCGGCAGCCCGTAGTCGACAAACACCACCATCGCCTGGCCCTCCGCCACCGCCTGCCGAGCCGTCTCCTTCTCATCTACAGCGATGCGCTCGGCGTCCTCGCTTGCCGTCTTCGACGTGCCCTTGAAGCCGCTGTCGCTCCACTTCTCGAGGCCCACCTTCTGGTCCTGCAGCGCATGCGTCAGCTCGTGCGCCAACACCGGCTTCTGGTCGTCCGGCTCGATCCAGTTCAGCAGGTTCACCGTCTTCGTCTTCTCGTCGTAATACCCGGCAATCTGCTCGGTCAGCAGACTCAGCAGAAACGGCTTCAGATCGAAGTCCCGGTTCAACAGCCCAAACTTCTTCAGCACAATCTCCGACCGCTGCAGCCGCTTCGCGCTCTCGTCGTCCTCAAACGACTTCACCAGGTATTTATTCACCTCCGCCCGCGTCACCAGCCTCCGCTTCACCTTCACCACCGGAGGCAATCCCGTATCGTTCGCCGCAAAGCTCATGATCTGGTCCACCGACTCAAACAGCTGCTTCGCCTGCCGCGGCGTCATCACGATCTCACCCTGCGGCTTGGCCGGCGGCCCCGGAGGAACCGGAGGCGTCGCCGTCTGCGCGCCCGCCCAACTCGTCCCCGCGCACACCCAAACCGCCATCGCTGCCCTACGTCCCAGGCCCTCCAGCCAGCTCACCAAATCCAAGTGAATCCTCCCTGCCCCGCTATAATCCAAGTGTACGCAGATGTTTCGGTACGCTTCCGCCTATGAGCTTCGCCGCCGTCACCCAATCCGCCGAAGCCCAGCCCGCTGTCAATCCCATCACGCCGCTGCTCAGCTCCGCGGCCCTGATCTCCTTGGACGAAACCGCCTGGCTGCGCGTCACCGGAGAGGACCGCGTCCGCTGGCTCAACGGCATGGCCACCAACGCCATCCAGGCCCTCACCCCCGGCCAGGGCTGCTATACCTTCTTCCTCAACGCCCAGGGCCGCATCTTGGCCGACGCCACCGCCTTCCTCGAACCAGACGCCATCCTGCTCCAAACCTCCCGCGACCAGCTCCCCAAACTCCTCACCCACCTCGAACACTTCATCATCATGGACGACGTCGAGTTGCAGCCTCTCGATCAACAAGCCGGCCTCCTCCTCGCCGGTCCAGATGCCGCCGGCCTCCTCGCCTCCGCCAACCTCGACACCTCTTCCGTCCTCCCACCGCTCACCCTCGCCCAGCTCCCGGGCCCAGTCACCCTCATCCACGCGCACAGCCCCCTCGTGCCCCGCTTCGAGCTCTGGGCCGACCCCGCAACCCTCTCAACGTTCGCCTCCCCGCTCCTCGCCCACGGTGCCCTTCCCTCCCACGCCGAAGCCCTAAACCAGCGCCGCAT
>CAXTQE010000213.1:0-4746 GCA_964246225.1 uncultured Acidobacteriaceae bacterium
CATAAGCGGCGCTCCCTGAGGGAAGGGTCCGCCGAACAGAGTCGCCAGCACAATCAGTACGCTGAAGCTGGCTAGGTGGCTCAGTAGAACTACACGCAAGGCCGCCCCGGTCGACCCGCCGGCAGACTTCACACCTATGCCACCCGAGAAGTCTCCGATACCCCAGAAGACGGCTGAGAGCAGCCCCAGAGCGGCGTTTCCCGCCAGAAATGTCCCCACGTCTACTGCAAAGCCGTCTTCTGAGGCGAAGCCGGAGGAGGCGCGTCGCCCGGTGTCGGGTAGTATCCGGATTTCGCGATGACATTCAGATTGCGCCGCATTACCTTTACCTCAATCCGCCGGAACTTCCCGTCCAGGAATGACTCCCGCGAGTTGTAGCCGATCACGTACTGCGTCCGCACCGCCTCGGTAATCTGCGCAAAACTGTTCTCAATCGCCTTCTGCCGGTAGTCCGCATAAATCTGTCCGCCGGTTGCATTCGCATACACCGGCAGGATGTTGTCCCGCATGATGGGCAATAGAGGCAGGTGCAGCCGGTCCAGAAATCCGACTCCCGCAAGGCTCGAGTCGCCTACGACCGTCGCGAACACCTCGACCTTGTTGGTCTGCAGATACTTGATCACTTCCTTGGTCTTTGCGACGCTGCCGTACTCCTTGCCGTCGGAGATGACATAGACCACGCGCCTCCGTCCCTTGCCGGCCTTGGTCGTAGCCTTGGCCGCTGCGAGAATCGCATCATTCAACGTATGCACCTCGCGCGGAACCTGGTTGCTCGAAACACCGGTCGGGCTCCCTGGCCCCCCAGAGACAAGAGGGTTGATGTGATCGTCCGCACCGCCATTGATCTTGATTCCTGTCGGTCCGCCCAGACCCTCACCCGGCGCATAGTAGTACTGATCGCGCCCCGGAGCCTTGGCCCGGTCGATCGCCGCAATCAACCGCGGGCTGCTCCCACCCGTGAAGGTCGTAAGCTCTCTCGGCCCGTTGTTGTACGTGAAGACCGCAACCTCGTCATACGGAGCGAACGCCGCGTTCAACGCACCAAGTGAGTTATCCACCGTCGTCATCACGTGTTGCTCAAGACTCTGATCGACTACCACCGCCATCGACATCGGCACCGGGTCGACGATGAACCGCCGCAGCTGCTGGCGCACGTTGTTCTCATACACCCGCACATCCCGCCACGTAAGCCCCGGAACCAACCGGCCCTTCGAGTCCTTCACCGTAAACGGAACCTCGACATAATTGACCCGCAACTTAAGCGTCCCTCCATTGGGAAGCCCCTCAGAGCCAATCGGCGTCGCCGGCAGGTCCGGAGCCGCCCCCGGATCTTCGTCCGGCAGCGAGTCCGCCGGCGTCGAAGGCAGCTTGTCCGTCACCGCCGGTTGGAATTGATCGTCCGGCAGCGTCTCTGCTGGGGCAGCTGTCGTCCCGCTCGAAGTCGACGTGGTCCCTTGACCGGGCGTTACCGCTCCGATGCCTGGCGTCTGCGGCCTCGGCGCATCCGGAATCGCCTGTTGCGGCGCCGGTGAGCCGGGCACCTGCACCGCCTGCTGCCCCTCCGTAAGGGGACTTGCCAGTGTCAAAACCAGAGCCGCAACGACAAACTTTTCTTTCACGTCAGAACTCCCCTGCATCCCTGCCGCTCGCAGCAAGGCGTGGCTTTCAGACTACCAGCCTGGAGCCCAGCAACGGTCAGATAACGAGTTGGACGCGCCAGCAGCCGCCCTGGGTGTCCAACCTTTCCCCCTCCGCCCCGCTCCGAGCCTGCGTACGCGCGCGCCGAACTGTCGTCTAATAATCTATGCGCTTTTCTGCACTCGCCGCCGCTGCCCTCTTTGCCGCCACGTGGCTGCCCTCTGCCCACGCGCAGGAGGCCCCCAGCCCTACCGGCCCACCGCCGAAATCCGATGCCCCCGCCGAAGCACCAGCCGACATTGGCCCGCTCCAAACCCTGCGCATCGGCACCAACCTCGTCAACGTCTACTTCTCCGCGCGCGATAAATCCGGCTTCATCACCGACCTCAAAAAGGACGACTGCGTCCTTACCGAGGGCGCCGAGCGCGGACCCAAAGAGCCGCAGGTCATCAAGAACTTTACCCAGGAGAAGACGCTCCCACTCACCATCGGCATTCTGCTCGACACCTCCGGCTCGCAGCAGAATGTTCTGCCGCTCGAGCAGACCTCCGGCGTTGAGTTCCTCAAAGACGTCCTCAAGCCCAAAGATGAGGCCTTCCTCATCTCCTTCGACATCAACGTAGACCTGCTCGCCGACTACACCAGCTCCCCCCGCGAGCTGCAGCGTGCCATGGAGAAGGCCCGCATCAATACCGGGGTCAGCTCCGGAGGCGTCACCGGCAACTCCCGCGTCGGCGGCACCCACCTCTACGACGCGGTCTACCTCGCTGCCCACGATAAGCTGCGCCCCGAGGCTGGCCGTAAAGTCATCGTCATGCTCACCGACGGCGGCGAGCAGGGCTCGGAGGAAACTCTCAAAACCGCGACCGAGGCCGCGCAGAAGGCGAACGCGATCGTCTACGTCATCCTTATCGCGGACCGCGGCTTCTACTCCGGCATGAGCCTTGGCTACTCGGGCGACCGCGAGATGCAGCAGCTCACTCACGATACCGGCGGCCGCGTCATCAACGTCGGTAACAACGGCAAAAAGCTTGAGGAAGCCTTCGACCAGATTCAGGACGAACTGCGCACCCAGTACCTGCTCAGCTACACGCCCAAGAATCTCGACTTCAACGGCAAGTTCCGCGCCATCAGCCTTGACTGCGGCAAAGGCCTGCAGATCCAGACTCGCAAAGGCTACTACGCCATCCCAGAGGGAGACTCCGGCGACCGCTAACGAAGCTTTACGGCTGCTGCTAAGATCCTTGGTGAGGGAATGCCGTGAGCGCGATCGAGGATCTTCGCAAACTGCTTCAGGATGTAGTCACGCCCGACCTCAAGGCATTGAGTGAACGGGTCAACAGCCTTGAAAAGCGTCTGGATGAAAAGATTGACGGTGTCGAGAAGCGTCTGGATGGTAAGCTTGACGGTGTCGAAAAGCGTCTGGATGGGAAGCTTGATCACACCCGCGATCTGCTAATGGCGCAGATGAAGACTCTAGAGACGATAATGGCGGCGAACCAAACCACGCTGCTCCATGCGCTAGACCTTGACCGTCGCATGGAGCGCATCGAAAGCGAACGCGCGCACAACAAGCAGCTAGCGTCCTAAGCCTCCATCGCGCCCGAATACACCGCCATCCCCGCCACCGCATCTACGCCCATCGCGTCCAGCTCGTCGATCTCCCGCCGCTCCTTAATTCCCCCAGCCACAATCAACTGCTTCGCCGTACACGCCCGCAGAATCGCCGCCGTCTCGACGGGGAACCCCTGCATCGTGCCTTCGGTATCGACGTGCGTGTAGAGAAACGCCGCACAGCTGTCCTCAAGCCACGTGATCGCCTCCTCCGGCGTCAGCTCGACCGAATCCTTCCAGCCCTTCACCGCCACCTTGCCGCCCTTGGTATCTACGGAAAAACAAAGCGCGTCCTCTCCCAACGCAGCTTTTAGCCCCTCCGCAAACTCCAGATGGATCACCTTGTGCCGCCGCTTCTCCTCGCCGTTCTGTGACGAGCCAAACAGACTCGACCCAAAGATGACCCGCTTCGCCCCCGCGTCAAGCAGCCTGCGCCCATTTTCCGCCGTCTTCAGCCCTCCGCCCACCTGGCACGGCAGCCGTCCGCAGATCATCTCAATCAGCCGCGTGTTCTCCCCCTGCCGCATCGCCGCGTCGAGATCGATCAACTGCACCAGCGGATACTTCTCAAACCTTCCGATCCAGTATTCGAAGTCATCGAAGGCAAGCTTCAGTTTTTCGCCCTGGACCAGTTGCACAATCCGTCCACCCATCAGATCAATCGAAGGAATCAACATCCAGTCACTCTCCTCTGTTTTTATCCGCTATCAGCAAGGCAGCCGCACACTCACGCCCGCCTGCTGCAACTCCGCCTTCAACTCCCGCGAATCCGTCACGCCGAAGTGAAAGATGCTGGCCGCCAGCGCCGCATCCGCCTTGCCTTCTCCAAACACCGCAGCGAAGTGCGCCGCCGTTCCCGCCCCACCACTCGCAATGACCGGAATCTGCACCGCCGCGCTCACCATCGCGGTCAACTCGCAATCAAAGCCGCCGCGCATGCCGTCCGTATCCATACTCGTCAGCAGGATCTCCCCCGCGCCGCGAGCCTCCGCCTCCCGAGCCCAATCCACCACTCGCAGCCCAGTAGCCTTCCGCCCGCCACTCACATACACCTCGGCGTCCGCCACGCCCGTCTGGCCGCGACGAGCATCGATCGCCACAATCACTGCCTGCGCCCCAAAGCTCCGGCCAATCTCCCCAATCAGCTCCGGCCGCGCAATCGCCGCCGAGTTGATCGACACCTTATCTGCCCCCGCATCGAACACCGCCGCCGCGTCGTCCGCGCTGCGCACCCCGCCACCCACGGTAAACGGCACGAACAGCTTCGTCGCCGTGCGCTTCACCGTATCGAGCAGCGTGCCGCGCCCTTCATGCGTCGCCGTAATATCGAGCAGCACAATCTCATCCGCTCCCGCCGCCGCATGCCGATGCGCCAGCTCCGCCGGGTCGCCCGCATCGACGATATCGACAAACTGCACACCCTTCACGACCCGTCCGCCACGCACATCCAGGCACGCGATAATCCGCTTCGTCAGCATATTTGCCCTCCATCAC
>CAXTQE010000214.1:0-4737 GCA_964246225.1 uncultured Acidobacteriaceae bacterium
GTAGAAAAAATCCGAGCCAGAATAGCCTCGGCCGAAGTCGCGCCCGTCAGCGAGTCGAGCGCACTCAAAGCAGCATACAAATCGAGCAGGAGGAACTCGTGCGCAAGAGCGCGAATCAACCCCTCAAGCGCGCGAGCCAAAGCCGTCAGCGCCTCCCCAAGCGCCTGATGCTGACGCAGGCTGGTGATCACCGCAGTGTCACCTCCTGGGGCGCTGCCGGTCAGCGCAGTCTCGGCCGCGCGCTTCAGGTCCTCCAGGCCCTGGCCAGTGTACGCAGAGACGAGCACACCCTGCGCAACCAAGCCGGCCACGGTTGCAAGCGAACGCAGCAGGTCGCCCTTGTTGAGCACCAGGAGGTGCGGCCGGCCATCAAGCGAGGCAAGCGTGGCAGCATCCTCCCTGGGTAAAGCAGCCGACTCTCCAAACTCCACAACCCTGAGGCTGGTCGCGTCGACCACGTGCAGCACCAGGTCCGCCTCCGCCATCGTGGTGCGGGACCGCCGAATCCCCTCGCGCTCCGGCTCCTCCATCGCGGCCGCGCCCATGTCCCGCAGGCCAGCCGTGTCGATCAGCCGGACCGGAATGCCGGCAAGCGAAAACGGCTCCGCAATCGGGTCGCGCGTCGTGCCGGGATGAGCCGTGACGATCGCGCGCTCCTGTCCAAGCAGCCGATTGAACAGCGAAGATTTCCCCGCGTTGGGCTGCCCCACCAGCGCGATGGTGAAGCCTTCGTGCAGCAGGCGGCCATAGCGATACGTCGACGCAAGCTCGGTCAGCGAAGCCTGCAAAGCCGTCAGCCGCGACGCAATCGCAGCGGGCGGCAGGAGGTCCAGATCGTCCTCGGCAAAGTCGACGCCGGCCTCCAGTTCAGCAACCAGATGAATCAAATCCTGCTTGATCGGCGCAAGCGCCCGTGCAAGCGAGCCGCCCAGCTGGGCTGCCGCCACGCGTGCCTGTTGCAGCGTCTGCGCATCGATCAGGTCGCGGACAGCCTCGGCCTGCGTCAGGTCCAGCCTCCCGTTCAGGAAGGCCCGTTGGGTGAACTCGCCCGGCTCAGCCAGACGCGCACCGCGAGCGATCGAGGCTTGCAGCAGGTGCGCTAACAAAACCGGCGAGCCATGCGTGGCGATCTCCGCAACGTCTTCTCCCGTTGCCGATCGCGGGCCCGCGAAGAACGTGACCACCGCCTGATCAAGCCTCGCGCCCTCTTCATCCAGCACCTCCGCAAAGCGCGTGCGCCCTGCGGCAAGCGGGTTGCGCAGCCGCACAAGTGTGGTCGCGATGGCCCCTGCCTCCGGGCCGGAGAGCCGCACAATCCCAATACCGCCGCGGCCGGGAGGCGTCGAGATCGCGGCGATGGTGTCATTCTCAAAGGGCATAGAGGAGGCAAGCGCGGCAGCCTCATCGTTTCACACTCCCGCTACAATGAGGGCACATGATCGGTCATCTGCGCGGCGTGCTGCTCGTCAAACATCCCAACCAGGCGCTTGTCGAATGCGCCGGTGTGGGTTACGACGTGGCCATCTCGGTGGCAACGTTTTCCGAGCTTCCGGCCGAAGGTGCCGAGGCGCGGCTGCACATCTACACCCGCGTGGCGGAGGATCAGCTGGCGCTCTACGGGTTCTCGCAGCTGCAGGAAAAGCGCTTGTTCGAGCGGCTTTTGACCATCTCGGGGATCGGGCCGAAGCTCGCCATCACGGTCCTCAGCGGGGTGGCGGCCGATCGCCTTGTGGCGGCCATCCGTGGCGGCGACCATGCGGCGCTGGTCAAAATCCCGGGCATAGGAAAGAAAACCGCAGAGCGCGTCGTGCTCGAGCTCAAGGACAAACTGGAGGACCTCACGGGCCGGCTCGAAGAAAGCCCCTCACCGGCAGGTGCACTTGGCGCGGTCGCAGAAGACGTCCTGTCAGCACTGACAAATCTCGGCTACGCGCGGCCCGTGGCGCAAAAGGCCGTGGAGTCAGCCATAGCGCGCAATTCAGGAGCGCAGGAGTTTGAAGGGCTCTTCCGCGCGGCGATGGCCAACATCCGCTGAGCAAAGCCAACCAACTCAGGCGCGCCGGCGGTACCGAATGCTGAACTCGTAGCCGGGATTCGGCGGGAACAGCTGCGCAATCAAGCGCAAACGGTCGGCCAGCGCGTTTGGCGCAAGCAGTGGATACTCGCGCTCCCGAAGCTCGGCATAGTCAAAATCGACCGCCAGCGAAAGCAGGTAGATCGCCACCGCATCGGCGAAAGCGCTTTCCAGGAACTCCGCCTTGGCCTTCTCGTCCGGCTTCTCACGGTCGGCGAGCGCGGCCGCGCGGCTCTCCCAGGCATCATGGCTGGTCTCCCCGCGAAGGTCCGCCCTCGCCTGCGACCAGGCCAGCGTAACGAAAGCCTCTGGAATGCCGGCCTCCGCCGCAAACGCATTGCCCACGTTGATGAAGAACTCAAACGCCAGCGCAAACTGGTCACGCAGCAGCCGTGCGGAGATAAACACGCCTTCATGCGCGGGCATCGATCCAGACGCGGCTACCGGAACATTGCGATGACAGATCGCCTCATCGGACAACTCCGCCGTGTAAGCCGCGGCCACCAGCGTCTCCTCCGTCGAGCTGCGATGCGCATCTTTGCGTGCGGGAACCTCGCTCAGCCCGGCAGGAAGCGTCAGCGGGACAAAGTAAAACGCGCGCCCCGCCAGCGCCGGCGCAATCGCCGCAGGTACAGCCGCAACCACACGCTCCAACTCGGCATCGCCCAGTTTGGTCTCGCCAAAAGCCGTGTACCGAACACCGTTGGGCGCCGTCTGCAGCACAAGGCTCAGCGCCAGGTCCGCCGCGTTGAGAAGTGTGCTCGTCGATGAGGTGAAAACGCTGTCAGCCATGAGCGGTTATTCTATATCTGTGATGCGCGAGAACCTCTACAACGCGAGACTGCCGGAGCGGAAGTCCCTTGCCAACGGCTACGTCTTCGGCGCGCCGGTCCGCGACCTCGGCTGGTTCGCCAGCGTCCTCATGGGCCTAGCCACCGGCATGGCCGCATTCTTCGCAGCCACATTTGTCGGTATCTTCAGCATCCTGTTCTGGAATGCCGCCGGCCACCACGCCGACTTCACCGTCAGCTACCGGCTCATCGGTCTGCCCATCGGCGCAACCGTGATGATCATCGCGCTCGCCTACCTCGGAACATTCTGGATCAAGAGAATTTTTCGCAGGTAGTAAGCTCAGCCTTACCGCGTCAGCGCGCTCTCCTCAAACCGATCCAGCAGCTCGCCCACATCCTTGTACACCTCCACACACCCGGCCGCTAGCAGATCCTCGCGCGACCAGCCTCCCGTCGTCACGCCGATCGTCCAAATGTTCGCCTTTCCTGCCGCCTCCGCGTCATAGGGCGTATCCCCCAGCGCCAGCACGTCTTTTGGCTGCAGCCCCAGCCGCTTCAGCGTCGCCTCAAAGATGTCCGGATGCGGCTTGCTCCGCTCTGCGTCATCCGCGGAGCTCTCTTGCTCAATCAGATCCTCCATCTGCACGAGCTTCTTATAAGTCAGCAGATCCTCCTTGCTCGCAGAGGAGGCCAGTGAAAGCCGTATTCCTGCCTCCTTCAACCGCAAAAGGAACTCTCGCACTCTCGGAAGTGGCTTCACCCGCGGCAGGTAATCCGTTTGAAACACAAACTTGCGGTACGCCTCCAGCGGCTTCTGCACATGTTTCTGCTTCCACCACGGCACGAAGACCGGAACCAACTCTTCACCACCCTTGCCGATCTGCCGCCTCAACTCATCCAGCTCAAGTTCAAGCCCCATCTCCCGAAACGAGACCTGCCAGGCCTCCGCGTGCAGCCAATTGCTTTCGACCAGGGTTCCATCGAGATCGCACAGCAGCGCCTTAATCATGGGTCCTTGGATGCAGACGCCGCACCGGCGCGCGCATTGGCGGTAAACTCAGCCCATGACCGCCACGCCCGCCGCCACGCTCAACGAATCCTTCGCCTTACCCGGAGTTCTCCACTTCGAAGACTTGGGCGAGCTGCAGTGCGCGAAGATCACCCTGCCCACCTGCACCGCGACCGTCTTCCTGCACGGCGCGCACCTCACGCACTGGCAGCCGGCCGGCCAGGCCCCGGTCCTCTTTCTGTCCGCGCAATCCGAGTTCGCTCCCGGGAAGCCCATCCGCGGAGGCGTCCCCATCTGCTTTCCCTGGTTTGGCCCCCGCACCGGAGGCCAGCCCGGCCCCTCGCACGGCTTCGCCCGCATCCAAAACTGGACCCTCGCCAACGCCGCCCTGCTCCCCGGCCAGCAATCTGGTGACCAGCAACCCATCCTCCACCTCACCTTCACCCTCGGTCCCACGGACCTGAGCCGCAGCCTCGGCTTCGACCACTTCCGCGTAGCCTATGAGCTCATCTTCGGCGCCAACGCCGGCCAAACCCTCACCCTCCGCCTCTCGGTCGCCAATCTCGCGCCGGAGCCCCTGCCGTTCGAAGAAGCCCTCCACACCTACTTCGCCATCGCCGACGTCCGCACCACGCCCATCACCGCCCTTTCCTCCGCACCCTATCTCGACAAAACCGACGCCGGTAAGCAAAAAACCACGCCCGCCGGCGAGCTCCTGCTCACCGCAACCACCGACCGCGGCTTCCCCGGCCACACCGCGCCCGTCTCCATCCACGCCGCCGGCAACCACCGCATCCTCACCAACACCAAGCAGAACTCCGCCACCACCGTCCTTTGGAATCCGTGCGCCGAAGTCAGCGCCA
>CAXTQE010000215.1:0-4636 GCA_964246225.1 uncultured Acidobacteriaceae bacterium
ACGTGGTAGTTGGGGGCTTCGCGGGTGATGACGACGTCGTGGACGTGCGATTCGCGGAGGCCGGCGTTGGAGATGCGGACGAAGCGGGCGTTGGCCTGGAGCTCGGAGATGGTGGCGCAGCCGAGATAGCCCATGCCGGAGCGGAGGCCGCCGACGAGCTGGTAGACCATGGCTTCGAGCGGACCACGGTGCGGGACGCGGCCTTCGATGCCTTCGGGGACGAACTTGGCCAGGCGGTTCTGGGTGGAGCCCTCGCGGGCGGTGAGGTTGGGGCGCTCGGTGTCGCCGAAGTCGTCGAGGTCGTTCTTGCCCTGGAAGTAGCGCTCGCCGGAGCCCTGGGCCATGGCGGAAAGGGAGCCCATGCCGCGGTAGGCCTTGAAGGAGCGGCCCTGGTAGAGGATGGTTTCTCCGGGGCTTTCGTCGACTCCGGCGAAGAGGGAGCCCATCATGCAGACATTGGCTCCGGCAGCGATGGCCTTAGTGACGTCACCGGAGTACTTGATGCCTCCGTCGGCGATGACGGGGATGCTGTGTTTGGAGGCGGCGCGGGCGGCTTCGCTGATGGCGGTGATCTGGGGCATGCGGGGTCCGGTGACCATGCGGGTGGTGCTGATGGAGCCGGGGCCGATGCCGACTTTGATGGCGTCGGCGCCGGCGTCGATGAGGGCGAGGGCGCCGTCGTGGGTGGCGACGTTGCCGGCGAGGAGGGCGACATTGGGGTGGGCTTTTTTGACGGCGCGGACGGCTTCGAGGACGCGCGAGGAGTGGCCATGGGCGGAGTCGATGGCGAGGGCGTCGACGCGGGCGTCTACCAGAGCGGAAGCACGCTCGAGGAAGTCTCCGGTGGCGCCGATGGCTCCGGCAACGCGGAGGCGACCCTGTTCGTCTTTGGAGGCGTTGGGGTATTTGAGTTTTTTCTGGATGTCTTTGACGGTGATGAGGCCTTTGAGCTCGTAGTCGTCGTTGACGACGAGGAGTTTCTCGACGCGGTGCTGGTGGAGGATGTGCTCGGCCTCTTCGAGGGTGGTGCCGACGGGCACGGTGATGAGGTTTTCCTTGGTCATGACGGAGTCGATGGTGAGGTCGGTGCGAGAGACGAAGCGAAGGTCGCGGTTGGTGAGGATGCCGACGAGCTTGCGATTCTTGGTGACGGGGACGCCGGAGATCTTGTAGCGCCGCATGACTTCAAGGGCGGAGGCGATGGATTCTTCGGGGGCGATGGTGACGGGGTCGACGATCATGCCGGATTCGGAGCGCTTGACCTTGTCGATCTCGCCGGCCTGCTGCTCGATGGTGAGGTTGCGGTGGACGACGCCGAGGCCTCCCTGCTGGGCCATGGCGATGGCGAGGCGGGATTCGGTGACGGTGTCCATGGCAGCGGACATAAGAGGGGTGTTGAGGGTGATGGTCCGGGTGAGGCTTGTCTGCGTGCTGACCTGGGTGGGGACGACGTCTGAGTAAGCGGGGATGAGGAGGACGTCGTCGAAGGTCAGGGCTTCGGGGATTTCGGACAGAATCATGCACTCTATTGTTGCACTGTGTTGTGAATCGGAGAGTTGCAGGCCTATGCCCGAAAAGAGCGATTGAAAGCGCGGCAGAGGCCGGATACGATAATAGGAGCCGTGGTTAATTTTACCCAGATCGCCGCAGTTGTGACGGTAGAAGCAGTCCTGTTTGCGGCGGCACTGGGATTGCTGTACCGGCTCTATGGAAAAATCTTCGCAGTGCCGACGAGGGTGGCTGTTGGCGCATTTGAGCAGGGCGTAGTATTGCGGGGGTCGGCGGTCGAGAAGGTGTTGGCGCCTGGCCGATACTGGATAACGCCAGGGCGGACCCTGGTGCGGGTGGACATGCGGCCGAAACCCTTGCAGATTCCGGGGCAGGAGTTGATTGCGCTCGATGAAGCACGCATCCGGGTGAGCCTGGGGGGAGAGCTAAAGATTCTCGATCCGGCGCGGTTCGTAGCGGAGAGTTCAGATGCCGCGGGAGCGTTCTACCTGGAGCTGCGGCAGGCGTTACGGATTGCGGCGACCGAGCTGCCCAGCGAGGCGATTCTCGGGTCGCAGTCGCTATTGACGGCTCGGGTGGGCGATCTTCTGATCCCGCGCGCGGCGCAGCTGGGAGTGGAGTTGACGCGGCTGGATGTGTGGCAGGTGGTTTTGGTGGGCTGGCCGCATCCGGCTTGAGTCAGAAGACGATCAAAACTACGGACTTGCCAATGCCGTAGAGGACGAACAACAGCATGACCCGGAGCAGATTCCCTCGGCTAGCACTGCCAAAGGCAAATGCCGCTCAACGCCGGCAGCTAAGTGGCTCTAGAACTCGGGATCAGCAATACGTAAGGCCCAGCAGGCGCCTAGATCAGCCCTTGGCTCGCACCTGCAGGAGGTTGCCGTCTGCGGTCGGAGGTGGAATCTCCGGTACATCGTACTTCTTGAGCAGTTGATGATGGAGGCAGTAGAGGGCGAGTTCGAGCCGGTCGGAGACGCCCAGTTTGTCGTACACCTTGCGCAGGTAGTTCTTGATCACCTGTTCCGTAGTTCCGATCTGGTAGGCGATCTCCTTGTTGCGCATGCCGCGGGTGATGCAGCCGATGATGGCGAGCTCTTTTTTGGAGAGCTTGGGCTGGGTACGTGGGTTGGTGAGACTGGTGGCCTGCGAGCGGTAGGCCTCGATGACCCAGCTGATGGATTGATTGTCGATCCAGGTCTCACCGTCGGCGATCTTGCGGACGCATTTGATCAGGAGGTCGGGCGAGATGGAACGGGGAACAACGCCGCGAACGCCGCGCCGGTAGAGCTCAACGGTGTTAGATTCGTCACTCTCGCTGACCTGGACGATAATTTTGGCCTCGGGGGCGCGCCGGACAAGCTCCGGGATGGCGTCGACGGTTCCGGCGATCAGGGCGCCTTCGAGGAAGACGACATCCGTCGGAAACCGATGAAGCGCGGCGTAGAGATTGGGCAGCGTTTCGGCCTGGGCGACGACGCGGATGTCATCTTCTAGCGCAAAGACCTTGCGCATGCCCACCCTGTAGATAGCTTGCGAATCGGCAAGAACGATGCGAATGGCGGCGGCGCCTTCGATATCGTCTTCTTCGATTTCAAGCGGTTCGTTGGAACTGATGTCAACTACGTTCATCCTTCGGTCCTCAAGGAATACTCATCGATTATGGCGGCGGCCTGGATCTCTGCGCCTTCCCCCTGATGACGAACGACGCGACCGATGCATTGGATTGAAACATCTTCGCGGGTACCCATGACGGCGGCCGGCATGCGAATGGTGAACTCGATGCGGCTGTCGACAGCGGGGACAATAGGCCCGGTAAAAAGGATCCCATTGGCTGAGATATTTTCAGTTTGCGCGAGGATCTGCCCTTGTTCGGTCGTGACCTCTAGGGGAAGCCGCATGGGGAAGCGAACGGCGGTTCGAACCTGATCTGTTTCTACAGCGACTGCACTCATTTTGAAGTCCTTTCCGCGGAGGCGTACGAGTGATTCAGTGGGACGTATCGGCAGAAGTGTACCGCAGCGGCGACCGCGTTTACGACGAAAACGGCTGGCGGTACCGTTACCTCGCCTACCACTTTGGAGTAGTGGCGCGAAGGAAAGCAGTAGATGAAAATGGACGGGCGGAAGGCGCTGAGGACGCGCGGAGGAAAAACTTATAACTCAGCTTCGGGAAAGAAGACGGCGGAGCCTCCGACCCAGGCTTGCTCCCGATTATGGTCGACGCCCATCATGAGTCCACGGCCAAGGCGGAGCAGGTGCGTCATGGGGATCATCTCGGGCGCGCCCTCGGGCCAGACGTACATGACGCGGATCTCGGCCTGGGTTGGGCCTTCGGGGGTGGCGATGACGGGCTCGAAGCGGACGCGCTCCTGAAGCAGCCAGGAGGAGCGCTCGGCGCGTGGGATGGAGGCGAGGTCACGGTCGGTGGGCGCGAACTGGATGCCGCGGCCGGCGAAGGAGTAAAGCGGTTTGAGGAGGAGCTGCTCGCGGTCGCGAGGGAGGGTGTCGCGGTCGCCGGCGAACCACTGGTCGAGGAAGACGGCGGCGGGAACGGAGGTGTGGCGCAGGAAGGGTAGCGAGAACTTGCTGAGGCGGAAGTACCAGTTGGGCTGGCCGGCCCACTCGACGGCGAGGTCGTCGCGAAGGTCGAAGCTGGCGTGGATGTCTTTGCGCTTCCACTCATCGACGATGGCGCGATTGTAGATACGCTCGATGGGGACCCAGACGCCGCGGCGCTGGTAGAAGAGGCGATTGCCTTCCCGCTTGATGCGCGCGACGTCGACGATGGGGATGCCGAGACGGTCCTGGTGGACGTGGAAGTCGGGGAGGGTCTTCTGGGATTCGGGTTCGATCTCCATGAGGACGACGTTTTCGGGGTCGTGTTCGGCAAGGATGGTGCGGCCGAGGAGGTTCCAGTAGGTGTCGCTCGAAAGGCCGCCGGGACGCCAGGCGAGAGTGGAGTCGAGGCCGAAGATGCTGCGGTACTGCTCGCAGGCGACGTCCTGATAGCCGAAGATGGAGGGAAAGGCCTGGAGCTCGACGAGTTTGGGCTGGAGCTGGTTGGCTTCGTCGCGGACGAGGCCGAAGTCTACGGTCATGAAGTGCGGGCGCGGGGTGTCGTTGGG
>CAXTQE010000216.1:0-4612 GCA_964246225.1 uncultured Acidobacteriaceae bacterium
CAGCCGATGCAGGTCCGTGCTCCACGACCGTCGTCAGGTCCGTGCAACACAGTCACTCCCATGTGCATCATGATAACTTCCGTTCTCTTGACCGTTCACGTTTTTAGTCTTCAGCAAGCCTCAACGGGTATCGTGTTTTCCAACGCTTTCGTGTTCGAGGAAACCACCTCTGAGACAAAAAGATTTTCAACCAAAGGAAGCGTAAACAAGCTTGTCTTCAACTCATGAGTTTGTGATACAACCTTAGCGCGAGATAATTCCTTGTCTCACCTAGAACGGTACGGATTTGATCATAGCGGTATCAGACCGGGAAAAGGAGCTGCTTCACAGGCAGAACATCCTGGCGCAGTTCGGAGAGCTGGCTCTCCGATCTGAAAGCCTTGATGAAATCCTGCAGGAGTCCTGCAGGCTTGTCAGCGAGGCGCTCGGGACTGAGCTGGCAAAGGTCCTCGAGCTGCAGGCAGACGGCCAGACCTTGCTGGTCCGAGCCGGCGTGGGCTGGAAGCCCGGTGTCGTCGGCCACACCAGGATCGAAGCGAGCGCATCCTCGTCCGAGGGCCATGCGCTCCGCACGAACGAGCCCGTCATCTCCGTCGATCTCGCGCAGGAGACGCGCTTCACGACCCCGGACTTCCTGCACGAAAATTGCGTCAGAGCCCTGGCCAACGTCGTCATCATTGGTGGAAAGGATCGGCCGCCCTACGGCGTCCTTGAGGTAGACAGCCACTCGCCGCGAAGCTTTGACAGCAACGACATCTCCTTCCTGCAGACCTATGCCAACTTGCTCGCAGCGGCGGTGGACCGCCTGCGGGCACTGCGCGAGACGCGGCGCGCCGCGGCCTTCGTCCGAGCCTCGTCCGAGGTGCTCTATCTGATGAGCCCGGACTGGAGCGAGATGCGCCAGCTGAAGGGTGGTGGCTTCCTGGCAGACACCAAAACCGTTAATCGGAACTGGCTGTCCGACTACATCCCCGAAAGTGAACGGCCGCGTGTCGAGGAGGAGATCAGGCGGGTCGTCGCCACCGGGGAGCTGTTCCAGCTGGAACACAGGGTGCTTCTGGCGAACGGTGACATCGGGTGGACTCTGTCTCGTGCCGCACCGCTGCTGGATGCTGATGGAACCATCATCGAGTGGTTCGGCGCCGCCAGCGACGTCACCGCGCGTCGACAGGCGGAAGAGGCGCTCCTGCAGTCGGATCGGTGGCTGCGTCAGGCCCAGGAGGCCGGCAGCATCGGTGCGTTCTCGGTCAGCGTGCCGGACGGCATGCTGTATCCGACACCGGAGTTCTGCCGGCTATACGGCGTGGCAATATGCGACCACATCCCGGCCCGGGAGATCGAAGCACTAGCTCTCGCCGAAGACATGGCGTCCGTGTCCACCGATGCATCACGCAACATGGGCGAGGCGGTGCACGACGCCACTTACCGCATCCGGCGGCGCGACACGGGCGAGGTGCGCTGGATCTCCCGCAAGGCGGAGTTCGAGCATGACAGGCAGGGCCGGCCGATCCGCTGGATAGGCGTGGCGCAGGACGTCACGGCGGTCAGGGAACAGGCGGCAGCGCTGGCCTGGCTCAACCAGGAGCTTGAGCAGCGTGTCGAGGAGCGCACCCGCGAGCGGGACCGCATCTGGCGTCTCAGCCGCGACATGCTGGGTGTGGGGTCTGCGGAGGGCGTCTGGCTGAGCGTGAACCCGGCCTGGACAGCTGTCCTGGGCTGGCCCGGGGGGGCGCGGGGGGGGGCCGGGGCGGGCGGCGGGCGGAGCGTCACCCCGGCCTGCCCACGGGTGCGGGGCGGCACCGCGGCCGAGCGGGGCGGCCGCACGACACAGTGGCTGCAGCATCCCGATGACGCGGACAGCGCCAAGCAGGGCTGGGAGAGGCTGAAGGCGGGCGAGCTTCTGCAGGGCTTCGAGAACCGGCTGCGCACACGCGATGGCGGCTATCGCGTGGTCAGCTGGAGCGCGGTCCCGTTCGAAGGGATGATCTACGGCGTCGGTCGCGACGTCACGGCCGAACGGGAGCAGACCCTGACCCTGGCCAGGGTCGAGGAGGCCTTGCGCCAGTCGCAGAAGATGGAGGCGGTGGGCCAGCTCACCGGCGGACTGGCACACGACTTCAATAACCTGCTGATGGGCCTTATGGGCAGCCTGGAGCTGCTGCAGGCCCGCATCGCTCAGGGCCGCATCGGCGAAGTGGACCGCTACATCAATGCCGCCCAAGGCGCCGCAAACCGGGCTGCCGCCCTGACGCACCGGCTCCTGGCCTTCTCGCGGCGGCAAACCCTCGACCCCAGGCCAACGGACGTGGAGCACCTGGTGCAAGGCATGGAGGAACTGATCCAGCGCACGGTCGGGCCGGCTATCGACGTCGAGCCGTTGGCGGCGGAAGCCGGCCTCTGGTCCACGCTGGTGGACCCGGGACAGCTCGAGAACGCCCTGCTCAACCTGTGCATCAACGCCCGCGACGCGATGCCGGACGGCGGCAGGATCACCATCGAGACTGTCAACTACCGGCTGGACGAGCGGATGGCGTGGGAACGCAACTTCCCAGCCGGCCAGTATGTCCTGCTTCGCGTGACCGACACCGGCACCGGCATGGCACCTGAGGTGATCAGCAGGGCATTCGAACCGTTCTTCACCACCAAGCCGATCGGCACCGGCACCGGTCTCGGCCTGTCCATGATCTACGGCTTTGCCCAGCAGTCCGGTGGCCAGGTGCGGATCCACTCCGAGCTTGGTCAGGGTACAAGTGTATGCGTCTATTTGCCCCGGCACCTTGGCAACGTGTATGTCCCCGCGCCTGCCCTCGCACCGGCCAATGCGCCCCGAGCAGAAGATGGGCAGACCGTGCTGGTGGTGGATGATGAGCCAACAGTAAGGATGCTGGTGGTCGAGGTGTTAGAGGATCTGGGCTACAAAGTGCTGGAAGCAGCAGACGGCCCGTCCGGGCTGCAGGTGCTGCGCTCCACCGCACGCATCGACCTCCTGGTGAGCGATGTCGGCCTTCCAGGTGGGATGAACGGGCGACAGGTAGCCGACGCGGCCCGGACGGTCTTGCCCGATCTGAAGGTGCTGTTCATCACCGGCTATGCCGAGAACGCAGCGCTGGGCCATGGCCATCTCGAATCTGGCATGCATGTGCTCGTAAAACCATTCACAGTAGAAGCACTTACCACTCGGGTTAGGGCTTTAGTTGATACAGATATAACTGAGAAAATGGCTCTTACGTAATACTCGTAGTAAGATAGATGCTGAAATACCATGCTTGTTGTTATTTATTTAGGCGCGTATAGCTCGGCTCGAAATCGGACTCAGGAGAAACCTGTGCAATACGGATGAGCCAGTTCTGAACTGGTCTGCGAGCTGATGCTTCTGCACGGCAAACCGGGTCGGATTGCCGGGGAGACCGGAAACTCACTCCCCAAGGTTTTCCGTCACCTTCGAGGAAGCCGGCAAAGCCGCTCCGGCAACAGAGCTGCACGCGGCTTTTCTGGGACGGGAGCCTGGATGGGATGCCCCTACGATACGGGCCACCTGCACCGGATGCCAGCGTGGGCTGCGACCGGAAGGCGTCGGCACACCACGCGCGGCAAGGGCGTCGGCAATCTGCTGTAGGGTCAGGGCGCCAGCCTGGTGTGCCTGCTCGATGAAAGGCAGCACCTCGGCCGCGCGTGCCTGCGCACGCCCGGTCTTCACGGCATTGGCGGCACGGGCCTGCGCCGCCGAGCCGGCCACCAGGCCAGGGTTGCCGAGCCGGATGCCCCGCGCCTTGGCGGCGGCAAGTGCCGCCTTGGTGCAGGCGGAGATCATGCGCGCCTCCTCCTCCGCCACGGCGGCAAGGATGTGGACGGTCAGCCGGTTCACGGTCGGCATGTCGGCGGCCACGAACTCGACGCCGCTTTCCATCAGCCCGGACACGAAGTGGACGTTGCGCGCCAAGCGATCAAGCTTGGCGATGACCAGCACGGCGCGGTGGGCGCGGGCGGCGACCAGCGCCGCGGCGAGCTGCGGCCGGTCCTTCTTCCGGCCGCTCTCCACCTCCACGAACTCGGCCGCGACGCCGCCCTGCGCGCCGGCAACGTGAGACTGCACCGCCATGCGCTGCGCCTCCAGGCCGAGCCCGCTGCGGCCCTGCTTGTCGGTGCTGACGCGGTAGTAGGCGACGAAGCGCGGCGTGCTCACGGCTGGAGGTCTGGCGGCAGCTCATCGCCGGGCTCGGGCGGGTTGCCCAGACCGGCACGGGACAGGATCTCCAGAGCCCGGCCAGGGCTGGAGCGTGCGGCTCGCGCGGCGAAGTAGCGCTCGGTCTCCGCCTGCGAGCCGGCATGGGTCGCGACGATGGAGAGCAGGTACTGGTTCATGCTGACGCCGGCACGCTCCGCCTGCATGGCAACCAAGACCTTGAGACCTTCGGGAAGGCGCAAGGGAAAGGTGCTCATCGAAGCCTCCTCAGAATGTCGGCCGGCAGTTCGGCTGCGATGCCGAACCGGGCTGCCGGCGCGCGCAGGTCACGCAGGTTAAAGGTGGCGAGGGTGTCCGCGAGGCCGTTCACCGCCGCGTCGATCACCAGGTCATCGCTGCTGTCGGGCGATTGCGGCCTCCATCGAACCC
>CAXTQE010000217.1:0-4579 GCA_964246225.1 uncultured Acidobacteriaceae bacterium
CCACAAATACACTTACTTCCCCTTTGGAGGAGGTAGCCGCCAGTGCATCGGCGAAAGCTTCGCCTGGATGGAAGGTGTCTTCTCGATCGCCACCCTCGCCAGCCGCTTCCGCTTCCGCTACGCGGCCTCCACCCCCCCAGAGCCGCAAGCCAAAATTACCCTCCGCCCCAAAGGACCACTCCTCATGCAAGCCGAACTTCGCTAGTTTTTTATCCTTCTGAGAAGCAAGGCCATGACCAAAGCATAGGCAATCGGCTACAATCGCTCAACCATGCTGAGACCCTGCTTCCTTGTGATTGATCGCGAATACTCCGGTTCCATCTCCACCCGCAAGCTCGTGATCGAGACCGCTAAATTCAACGTCATCACCGCCTACAGTGGGGCCGAAGCCCTTGAAACACTCAAGAAATTTCCGCGCGTCGACGGCATCGTCCTCGACGTCTCGCTCGCAGACGTCACCTGCGGCGATCTCATTCAGCAACTCAAACGACTACAGCCTCAGGTTGCCATCGTTGCGGTCGCCAAACACGGCAGCGATGGAGCAGACCATAGCGTCGAATCCTTCGATCCCAAAAGCCTTCTCGATCTCGTTGAAAAACTTCATCCCAAAGAAGCCGCTCTCATCCTTGAACAGGAAGAAGCTCTTTCGCGCCAGGCGTAGCTCTTCAGCTTTTCGCCTGTTGGAGTCTACACCCGCTTTGCAGCTGCGTACGGCAGGAATAACTGAACGACCGTTCCCCTGTGAGCCTCGTTCTGTGAGCTCTTCACCCGGATGCTCCCCTCGTGCCGATCGACAATTTCCTTGCTCACCCAAAGCCCCAGGCCCGTTCCCCCAATCCCCTTGGTCGTGTAAAACGCCTCGAACACCTTCAGCAGCGTCTGCGGCGACATGCCCTGCCCTGTATCGGCCACGGTGATCACCAGGCCACGCTGCGACGTCTTCCAGTTGCGGCCTTCCCGGCTCCGAACCAGCAGACGCCCTCCCAGAGGATGCATGGCATCGATCGCGTTGCCCACCAGGTTGCTCAAAACCTGCCGTATCTCTCCATCAAAGCAAAGCACCGGCCGCGCAGAAAAGTGCTTTTCCACCCGCACTCTCGAGTTCAGAATGCGGCCTTGATGAATCATCAAAATGCCCTCGGTCAGCTCCTCGCTCGAGACCTCCGTTGGATCGGTCGACTGCCGGTAAAACCTCAGCGTCTGGCTGGTGATGGCGGCCGCGCGGCGCAGCTCCCGATCCGCCATCTCCAGGTAGTCTCGCGAGGTCTCAATGTCCTCGCTCGCGCGTGCAAGAAAGATCAGGTTGGTGACCGATTCGAGAGGGTTGTTGATCTCATGCGCAATCGAGGCGGCAAGCCGGCCCGTCGCGGCAAGCTTTTCGTTTTGCAGCAGCGCGGCCGCTGACTGCTTGCTGAGCGTGACATCGCTCGCCATCCCAAACCACTCACGAATCTCTCCGTTTTCATCGAACAAAGGCACGGCCCGGGAGTGGGTCCAGCCCAGCGTCCCATCGATGCGTCGTACTCGGTGTTCCAGCTCAAAGACTCGTTTGGCGCGGATCGCCTCCTGGATCTCGCTCCAGATCCGTAACTGATCGTCCGGGTGAATATAGTCCTCGAGCCAGTTCCGGTTTGCGCTGTCGTTCTCCACCAGGAATTCGCGGTCCTGCATGGTGCCCTTCATCTGCCGCATCTCGCCCCAGTCCGCGCTCATGCAGTACACCGCGTCCGAGCTGGCCATCAGAAGCGCCCGTAATCGCGTTTCACTTTCGGAAGGCCGTCTGTGCGCCTCCTCCGGCTGCTCCACTTCGCCGAACCGCACCTCTGCGCGACGACCCATCTCCTCTACCGGCATCTCGGAACCTCTATCCCAGACCACCAAAATGCAGAAGTTGTAGCTATCCCACGAAAGGGGCATCGCTCGCGGAAAGCGCGTAAGCATAGGCAGGATTGCCGGCACGACTTCGTCCTTCCGCAGCACCAGAAGCTGCTTTCGCTTGCGATAGACTCCTGGCTATGACTCCAACGCTTCTCTCTTCCAAGTCTAGTCTCAGGTTTGCCATGTTGCTGATAGGGATGACTCCTTGGAGTAGCACCCTCTCCGCCCAGATCAACGGCAGGAGCGGCATCCCCTTGCCCAATCCTCCCGCAGTCCAGCAGCAGCCGGTCATCGACCAGTATCAGAGCGCGGGCACACCGGGCACGGTCGCCGTCACCGACCCGTATCGCTGGCTCGAAGACGCGCACAGCCCGGCCACGCGGGCCTTTATCGGCGAAGAAAATGCTTACACCGCAAAATATTTCGGCCAGGTCAAGACTCTTCCCGAAACCGAGGCCGAGCTCGCCAAACTCATGCGCGTCGACACCATGAGCGTCCCCCGCCAACGCGGCAATCTCTACTTTTTCAGCCAGCGCCTAAAAGAGGACAACCAGGCCTCCCTCTACGTTCGCAACGGCCTGCACGGAGCCAACCGCAAGCTGATCGACGGCAACACGCTCAGCGGGGACGGCAACACCTCCTTCACCCTGATGAACATCACCGCCGATGGCGCGGTAGTCACCTACGGAGTGCGCGTCGGCGGCGCGGATGAGCTTGCCGTCCACTTCCTCGATGTCGCCAGCGGCAAGGATGTGCTCGACGTCCTGCCCAGCGCGCGCTACTACGGCGTGGCCCTGCTGCCGGATAGAAAGGGCGTCTACTATTCGAAGTTCTTCTCCGGCCAGGGCACCACCGTCTTCTACCACGTCTTCGGCACCCCACTCACCGGAGACCCGGTCATCCTCGACCATCAATATAAGGGAGAAACGCTCAGCGAGATTGATAACGTCTCCGTCGAAACCTCGGACAACGGACACTGGCTGATCTTCAATATCGGCCACGGCGTTCCCGCCAAGCGCGAAGACATCCTGCTCAAGGATCTCCGCAAGCCGGACGCGCCCATCGTCCCCCTCGTCTACGGCATCGAAAGCCGCTTCAGCGAGCTCGAAGACGGCGATGACTTCTTTGTGCGCACCGACTGGAACGCTCCCAACGGCCGCATCCTCCACTGCGTCCTCGGCAAGAGCCCCGACCAGTGGGCGACCGTCCTCCCCGAAGGCAAGGACGTGCTCGAACAGGTCAGTATCGTCGGCGGCAAGATGTTCGTCCTCAGACTCCATGACGTCAAAAGCGAGGTAACCAGCTATTCTCTTGAGGGCAAGGAGCAGGGCCATGTCGAGTTCCCCAGCCTCGGCGCGGGCTCCACAATCCTGGGACGCGCCCAGGATAAGCAGGGCTTCTACACCTTCGACTCCATCATCGCCCCGCCGACCATCTACGCCTATGACACCGCGACCGGCAAGGCAGACGTCTTCTACCAGCAAAGCGTTCCATTCCACTCCGAAACCTACGAGATCCACCAGGTCTTCTACACCAGTAAGGACGGCACCCGCGTGCCCATGTTCATCGCGGGCAAAAAAGGCCTCAAGCGCGACGGCACCGAGCGCCTGCTCATGACCGGCTACGGCGGTTTCGCGCTCAGCGAGCTGCCCAGCTGGAACCCCGAGTATGCCTGGTGGATGGAGCAGGGCGGATGGTTCGCCTTACCCAATCTGCGCGGCGGCAACGAGTACGGCGAGACCTGGCACCAGGCCGCCATGTTCGCCAACAAGCAAAACGTCTTCGACGACTGGTTTGGCGCGGCCGAGTACCTCATCGCCAACAAGTACACCTCGCCCGAGCACTTCGCCATCCGCGGCCGCTCGAATGGCGGGCTCTTGATGGGCGCGTCGATGACCCAGCGGCCGGATCTCTTCGGAGCCATCTGGTGCGGCTATCCGCTGCTCGATATGCTGCGCTACCAGAACTTCGAGATGGGCCGAACCTGGACGACCGAGTACGGCTCGGCAGAAAACGCCAAGGACTTCCCCTACCTCTTCAAGTACTCGCCTTACCAGAACGTGCACGCCGGAACCAAATATCCGGCCATCTTCTTCTTCACCGGCGACGGCGACACCCGCGTCGACCCGATGAACGCCCGCAAGATGACGCCGCTGATGCAGAGCGCAAGCGCCAGCCAACGTCCCATCCTGCTGCACTACAGTCTCAAGGGCGGACACAGCGCGGGCGTCTCGCAAACCCAACTGGTGAAGGACTACGCGGACGAGATGAGCTTCCTTTGGACGGAGACGGGAAGCAACTAGCCCGAGCCGTATCATCGAAGACGTGAGTCTTCCCCCAGCCTTCCCGGCCACCTTCCACGACTTCCTCGGCAACAGCCAGGCCGTCGAAGGCCTTCGCATGGCCATCGCCTCCGGACGCCTGCCGCACTCGCTCATCCTCGCCGGCCCTCAGGGAGCCGGCAAATACACCCTCGCCCTCATGCTTACCCTCGCGCTTGAGTGCGAGCGCCAGCCCCGCGAGCTCTGGTCCACCGGCCAGTCTCTCGCCTCCTTCTGCGGCGTCTGCTCGAATTGCACCCGCATCGCCTCCGCCATTGACCTTCCCGCCCAGGTCGAGGCCGCCGTCACCGCCCGCGAAGCCCTCTCCACCACCGACCAGAAGGACACCCGCGTCCTCATCCAGCCTCACCCCGACGTCC
>CAXTQE010000218.1:0-4502 GCA_964246225.1 uncultured Acidobacteriaceae bacterium
CTCACTTTCGACGGAGCCCAAACCAGCGTCCAACCCAGCGTCCAACCCAGCGTCCAGACCGCCTCTACCGGACCCGACGGACGCTTCCGCCTGCCCTGCCTCTCCGACGGCCCGCACCAACTCTCCATCGCCGCACCCGGCTTCGCCACACTCACCCTGCAGCTCGGCAGTTCCCACGCCGCACCGCTTGACCTCACCCTCCAGCCCGAGGCCGTCCAGACGGAAGTCGACGTCAGCGCCGACGCCGAAGCACCACCCTCCGCAACCTCCGCCGGTCCCTCGCAAACTCTCTCCGGACAACAGCTCCAGCAGCTCGCCGACGACCCCGACGACCTTCTCCGCGAGCTCCAGCAGCTCGCCAGCGCCGCGGGAGGCAGCCCCGCCAACACCACCATCTCGGTCGACGGCTTCCAGGGCTCGAGCAATCTGCCGCCCAAAGCCTCTATCGCGTACATCAAGGTCAACCCCGACCAGTACTCCGCCGAGTACCGCGAGCCTCCCTTTGAAGGCGGCCGCGTCGAGGTCTACACCAGACCCGGCCAGAAGGTCTTCCACGGAGCGGTCTTCACCACCAACGGCAGCCCCTTCGAGAACGCCAAAGACCCGTTCTCCAGCTCGAAGGCCGCCATCGGCAAACAGCGCTACGGCTTCGAGCTCAGCGGTCCGGTGCGCCCTCACGTCCGTCAGGGTGCCGGCAGCGACTTCGCCCTGGCTCTCGAACATCGCAGCATCGACAACTTCGCCGTCGTCGACGCCGTCGTCCTCGACCCCTCCGGCAACCAGGTCCAGACCTCCGCCAACGTCGCCACGCCGCAGCGCCTTTGGGTCGCAACCGGCCGCCTGGACTGGCAACTCGGCGCCAAAAACACCTTCATCGCCAGCTACAGCGCCAACGTCAACAGCCTGCTCAACCTCGGTGTCGGCGGCACCTCGCTCGCCGAGACCGGCTACAACGCTGGCCGCTACGAACACATCTTCCGCGTCAGCGACATCACCACGGCCTCCGCCCACCTGATGCATGAGGCCCGCCTCAGCCTCCGCTTCGACGGCGAAGACGACGCCCCGCTCTCCTCCGCGCCGCAACTGCAGGTCTCCGGAGCCTTCACCGGAGGAGGAGCCCTCGGCGGTGCCGCACGAACCCACGAACTCAACGTCGAGTTCGACGACGACGCCATCCTCACCACCACAGCCCACACCTTCAAGTTCGGCGCACAGCTCCAGTCCTACATCGACCACCGCCAGATCCCCACCGACTTTGAGGGCTCCTACGTCTTCGGCGGAGGTACAGCGCCCGTCCTCAACCCGGCCAACCAGCCCACCGGAAAGACGGAGAACATCAGCGGCATCGAGCAGTATCGGCGCGCCCTCTCCGGCATTCCCGGAGGCACACCCACCGTCTACTCGAGCGTCACCGGAACCCCAACGGTCGACTTCACCACGCAGAAAAACGCCTTCTTCTTCCAGGACGACTGGAACGTCGGCCACCGCGTCCACCTCGCCTACGGGGTTCGCTACTATTACCAGATCAACCCCACGGTGCTTGACGGCGTCACTCCCCGCGCCGGCATTCTCTGGTCGCCCGACAAAAAGGGTGCCTGGACCCTCCACGCCCATGCAGGCCTCTTTACTGGCCAGTTCCCCACCGGCAATACCGCCGAGATCCTGCGCGAAGACGGCCATGCCCGCATCACCAGCACCGTCTACAACCCCATCTATGGAAACCCCGCCCTGAACGCCACCCCAATCTACAGCCAGCGCGCCTACTCGCCGCACATTGCTGAACCCCTGTGGACCTTGGAAAACGTAGGCGGCACCCACGCCTTTGCTCACGGATGGAATGTCTCTGCCGACTTTTACATCGGCCGTATCTGGAACGACGCTCGCACACTCAACATCAACTCGCCTCTCAACGGCGTTCCCACCGGCCCGCGCCCAATTGCCCCCAACCTCGACCTCCTCCAGACTCAGAACAGCGGTCAGGGGAACGTCAACGCGACTTTCGTCGGCATCGAGCAGCACACCCTCAAGCGCATCCAATTCTTCTTCGGCGGCGTCCGCGTTCAGATCGTCGACGACACCGACGACAGCATACTCGGCTCACCGCAAAGCGCCTACACCGATGCCGGCGAGTTCGCCCACCGCACCAACCAGCCCGTCTGGAACGTCTTCGGTAACGGAACCCTCACCCTGCCCAGAAAACTCCAGCTCTCCACCGACTTCGACGCCGGAGGCGACGCCCACTACAACCTCACCACCGGCGCAGACAACAATGGCGACGGCAACTTCAACGACCGCCCCCAGTACGCCGCGCCCGGCACTCCCGGAGCCATCCAGACCCCCTACGGCCTGCTCGTCGCCGCACCCCTCGGCACCCCCGGCACCGGCGTCTTCCCTCGCAACAAAGGCGTCCTGCCCTGGACCTTCCACGTCGACACCAACCTCGAACGCGTCTTCCCGCTCACCCGCAACGCCAAGGCCGACCACAAGCAGACGCTCACCCTCAACCTCCGCTCCTCAAACGTGCTCAACCACCTCAACGTCACCGGTGTTGGCGGCGTCCTCGGCTCGCCGCTCTTCGGCGTTCCCTTCTCCGCCGACAATGGCCGCCGCATCGAAGCCGGAGCCCGCTACAGCTTCTGACCTGACCTTCTATTCATTGACCCGCCCCGAGGTCATCTCTCCACTTCGCGAAGGTCCCATCGTTCGCGAAGTGGAGAGATCCCTCTATTTCGCTCTGCCTCTTTCCACCCCCTACCGCTTCTTTCCCTTCTTCTTTTTCTCCTCCTCAGGCTCCGGGTGCGCCACCGCATCTGCCTCCACCACCGGCCCAACCCGGTGCACCTGGGTCCCCTCCAGCCGGAAGGTCTGCGCAATCGTCTTGCCCGGACGCACCTCGCCCGTCGCCGGATCGAGCGCGATCGGCCCTGCATCCGCCGTCAACATCCGAAACGTAAACGCCGGCAACTCTTCCTGCCCCAAGGGCGGCCGCTCGCTCGGATCCTTCACCTTCCCGAGCACCAGCGGCAGAAAGCCCTCGATATTCTTCAGCCGGAACCCGTTCTCATAGCGATGATGCGAAAGGCTCCACGTAAACACTCGGATCTGGTCAAAGTCATACGGCAGCCCCGCTTTGTACGGACTCAGCACCGTCACATAAATGGGGATGTCCTTCTGATCTCCCGGCGCCCCGTCATCGTGCACCGTCGCCATCACATACGCGCCCACAAATCGCTGGTTCTCCGAGTAGCGCGTCAGCGAATCCGGAGCGTCCACATCGATCATCCGCGCATACACCCAGCCCGTGTGCCCTCCCTGATCGCGCACCAGCCACCAGTCTTCCATCACCGGAGCAGGCGCCGCCACCGCATCCACCTTCGCAACCGAACTCGCGCCATCCGTTGTCTTCGCAGGTTCAGCAACGTCCTTCTTCGCGTTCGTTCCCGCCGCCTGCGGAATCGCCTTCTGCGCCTTGACCGCCGACGCCCCCGTCGTCGACTTCTCCACCGACGCCCGCCGCAGCAGCTTCAGCTTGTCTCCCTCGTTCAGCAGAAAAAAGTGCTCCGCGTCGCGCCCCGGCTGGATGTGCATGTACACCAGATCGCGCACCACGCCCGACGCGATCTCCCCATCACCCTTATGCTGCTCCTTCAGCTGGTCGAACTCGTCCACCACCTGGTCGGTCGCGACCATCTTCTCTTCAATCCAGCCCGTCTCGCCCCGCGCGTCCTGCACCTTAATCGAGTGGCGCCCATGCTCCATCACCTTCAGCCGCTCGCCGTTGTTCACCTGCCCGGTCCGGTTCGATACCGCAGCCACGCGATCGCGCAGAAATGCCTGCTTCGCCGTTACGTAAACATACTGGTCCGACGGCTTGGCATGAAACCGCTTGCAACCCCCTAGAAAGGCAAGCGGCAAAGCCATACAAAACAAAGAAGCGTGAAAGCGAAAGTTCGTCAATGTACCTGTCCCTAGGCAGGTTAGCATCCGCCGCCGCTCGCGCTTACGTCTACAACGAGGTCATCTCGACCGGAGCGGACGGCACGATCGTCCGCGCCGTGGAGAGGTCCCTAAACTGCGCTCTTCAAGGACCTAATGCGTGGCCGCCACCGCCACCGACCCCGAAGGATCGGTCCCACTCGCCGCCGTAGCCGCCGCATTCAGGTTGCCCGTCAAGGTGGTCACTCCGCTCGCCAGCGCCGAACCGATGCTGTACAGCGTCACGTCGGCCGTCCCGCCCGGCGACACCGCGACCACGTACTTGCCGCTGTTATCCCGTGCCAGCGCTGTCGTCGCCAGCCCGCTGGTATAGGGAGAGCTCGCCAGGCCCGTCAATACACCGCTCGCCAGCGAGAACCCAGAGATCGTCCCGTCCCCACGATTCGCTGCATAGAGAAACGCGCCCGTCGAATCCAGCAGCAACCCATACGGCGAGTTGCCGCTCGCCGCCACCGACCCCACCTGCGTCAACGCGCCCGTATTCGCCAGGCTGAACGACACCACCC
>CAXTQE010000219.1:0-4488 GCA_964246225.1 uncultured Acidobacteriaceae bacterium
ATCTGGAGCCGGTGAAGATCTCGCAGGAACACGTATCAAAAAAAAACATTGCCTCCGGCCTGAACCCAAGCGACAACGTCATCGAAGATCCGTCCGACTCGATTACCAACGGGCAGCAGGTGAAGATCAAAGCGGCCGGAGCCGGACTATGAGCGTGGTTCGTCCCGCGGCAACGCTGCTGGCAGTGGGCGTGCTGAGCGGCTGCATGGTTGGCCCGAAGTACAAAAAGCCAACGGTTCCCGCGTTCCAGACCCCACCCGTCACCGTCGACAAATCGGATGCGCCGTACAAGGAGGCAGACCCGAACTGGCATGCGGCGACACCGGAGGACTCGGTCATTCGCGGCGCTTGGTGGGAGGTGTTCCGGGCGCCGGAGCTGAACCTGCTGGAGGTCAAAGCGGGGATCCAGAACCAGTCGCTCAAGTCCTATGCGGCGCGTTACCTGGAGGCGCAGGCGCAGATCGGGATCAATCGCGCGGCGCTACTGCCAACGATTGGAACGCAGGCGCTGGCGCAGGGTATTCGCTACTCCGAGGGCCGGCCTTACTTCGCCGCGAATACAGGCTCGGGGGTCGCGGACATTCAGCTTCCACTGACGCTGGCCTATGAGGCAGACTTCTGGGGACGCATTCGGCGCACGATCAACGTCGCCAAGGAAGAGACGCAGGCCACAGCGGCCGACCTCGAGACGGCGCAGCTCTCCGTGCAATCGGAGCTGGCCGTGGACTACTTCGAGCTGCGCACTGACGACGCGCAGGCCAAGCTGCTCGAGGACACCGTGAAGGACTACCAGGAGGCCTTGCGCATTACGACCAATCGCTTTGAGGGCGGCGTCTCGAATGAGTCGGACGTCTTTCAGGCGAAGACGCAGCTGCAAGCCGCGATCGTGCAGCAGCAGGATATTGCCGTGCAGCGCGCGCAGTATGAGCATGCGATTGCGATCCTGATCGGGCAGCCTCCCAACAGTCTTTCGTTGCCGGTTGCGCCATTGAGTTCAACGCCTCCCAGCATTCCGCCCAGCCTTCCCTCACAGTTGCTGGAGCGCCGGCCCGATGTCGCCGCGGCCGAGCGCCGCACTGCAGAGGCCAACGAGCAGATCGGCATTGCCCGCGCCGCGTATTTTCCAACCATCGGCATCTCCGCCGCGGCAGGCTTTGAGTCGGGAACACTGGCCAGCCTCTTCTCGGCCTCGAACCTGGTGTACGCCATCGGGCCCACGCTGAACTACAACATCTTCGACGCGGGCCTGCGCCGCAATCAGTCGTTGCAGGCCGTCGCTACCTTCCAGCAGACCTCGGCGGACTATCGGCAGACAGTGCTGACGGCGTTCCAGCAGGTGGAAGACAACCTGGTAGCGCTGCGTATTCTGGCGCAGGAGGCCGAGCAGCAACGGCTCGCAACCGAGGCCGCTCAGGGTGCGCAGAAGATCTTCGACAACCGCTACGTGGGCGGGTTGGATACCTATCTGCAGGTCGTCACTGCGCAGAATACGGCGCTGGCCAATGAGCGCAATGACATCGACATCATGCGCAGGAGGATGGATGCGTCGGTGCTGCTGATCAAGGCGCTCGGCGGTGGGTGGTCGACAAACAACCTGCCGAAGTTCAACTGAGCAGATCTCCTCACGTTCTTAGCGGTTGTAGGTTTGGGAACTCCATGAAAGGATCGGACGTATCTCAAAAGAGACATGGTTCGTGCCTTGACGGATCTGTCCAGGAGACCTGATGCACTATCAACTTTCCCGCAACGGCCAGAGCTATGGCCCATATACGCTCGACGACCTGCGGCGCTATCTGGCAAGCGGCAATGTTCTGCCGACGGATCTGGTGAAGAACGATGACATGCCGGAGTGGGTTCCGGTCTCGCAGGTGCTGGCGGGGTCTTCTTCGCCGACCCCGGAAGTGACGGTGCCCCCGAACGCCGGCTTTGCAAGCCCCGGGTATGCGAACGCGGTGTATGCTCCTGCGGATTCGCCTGCGATGGCAGCGGCGGCGTATCCGGACGCGCCGAACCTGCATTGGGGCCTGGTGCTGCTGTTCGGTCTGCTGACGGGTACGCTGTTTATGTTTGTGTGGAATCTAGTTATTGCAGCCTGGCTAAAACGTGTGCAGCCCAACGCAACGTCGCTGTTTTACTACATAGGATTCGGGGTGCTGACTCTCATTCAACTGGGAGTCACCCTCCCCTACACCCTGCATGCTGTGATGTCTCCCGGAGTGCATATGGCCTATAACCCGATGGGCGGCATCGTTGGACTGATCGCCTGGGTGGTGAAGCTGGTTGCACGGTTCAGCCAGCGTGCGTCGCTTGAGGAGCACTTCAATACGGCGGAGCCGGTGGGTCTGCGGCTGAGCGCGGCGATGACCTTCTTTTTCGGTGGCCTGTACTTTCAATATCACCTGAACCGGATCAACGCGATGAAGCGGGCTGCTCGGTATGGAGCGCCGAGGGCGTACTAACGCGGATTAAGTATGCCTGGCATGGCTGAAGCGAACAGCCCCGGAGAGCGAGGAGCTCTTCGGGGCTGCGTTTTGTTAGGCGGGGTTTGGTGCTGGGAGCAAGCGCAGAAGCAGTCCCTAGAGCATTAGAAGATAAATCGTCCGAGGAGTTGAAGCTGGCGGGCGCCATAGATGATGTTGGAGGTGGAGGACGGCGTCATGAACTGGGCCGTGGAAGCACTCAGCGGACCGAGGCAGCCGACGTTGCTGTTGGGATTGCCAGCAACTGCGGCCGGGCAGCTGCCGCTTCCAGGAGCCGTGTAGGCAACCAGCGCCGTGTTCACCGAGAGGATGTTGCGGTGATTGACGACGTTGAAGGCTTCGGCGGCGACCTCGAAGTGATAGCGCTCGAAGACGGGGAACTCACGCGAAACTCGGGCGTCCAGGTTATGCACTCCAGGTCCCTTGAAAGCGTTGCGGCGGGCGATGAAGTCCGGCACGCGAGCTCCAGGGCCTGAGGTGAACGCCGCGTTTGAGACGCCGGAGTCCGAGGTGAGATTGCCGAGATTTCCGCCGGTGAGATAGGTGATGGAGCCGTTGACAGTGGCGGTGACAGGTTCGCCGGTCTGCGCAGTGTAAGTGCCGGAGAGCTGCCAGCCATTGACGGCGTAGGCAGCAAACTTGTTGCCGATGGGGAGCTTAGATTGACCGACCAGGGTAACGATGGTGCGATTGCGGATGTCGAGGTCAGAGCGGGAGTACTCATCGTTGATGCCGTTGCGGCCGCTGAGCCGGAAGGGGTTGAGCGGAGCGTCGGTTCCGTTGAAGGTGCCGTTGGTTCCGTAGGTCTGGCCGTTGTCGAGAGCCTTGGCCCAGGTGTGATTGGCGAGCAGTTCGACGCCGTGGCCCAGGGGCTTATGTACGGTAAAAACAAGCGAGTTGTACCAGGAGCCGAGGACCGAGAGGCCCGTGGCAACGGTACCGGTGGAGGTGTAGAGCCGGTTGGTATAGATGGCCTGGTTGAAAGGTGTGACGGTGCCGGTGGAAGGGTTGGTGTACTGGTAGGTGTGGCTGGTGGTTACCGAGTTGGGATCTACGTTGGTATCGATGTAGACGGGCAGGTGCGTGGCGCGATTGCCGACGTAGCCGACGGTGAGGGTAGACCGCAGCGGAAGTTGCTGCTCGACCGAGACATCCCAGGATTGTGAGAGCGGGTTGGTAAAGCTGGGATCGAGACCACGGACAGTGATGGTTCCCGCGAGCGCAGTGTTGATGGCCGCGGTTGGGACCGCGATGGGGGCTCCGGTGACGGGATTGACGGGCGCCGGCCCGGGTGGAGGATAGATCGGTACGCCGCCAACCGGGGCGTATGCAACGTAAGCACCATTGTTGGCGTAAGTTGCGTTGCAGGCAACGCCAGCGGTACAGCTTGCCGTGGAGTATGCGGTGTTGGCGGTCGCCGCGTTGAGCGGACCGTACTGTTTCTGGTAAACGCCATTCTCACGGCGGAGAGTGTAATAGGAGGAGTTTGAGATCTGGCCGTAAAAGAAGCCATAGCCTCCGCGGACCACGGTTCCCGGATTTGGGTTGAAGTTGAATCCGAAACGTGGCTGGATCATATGCAGATCGGGATTGATCTGGGAGGTAGCGTTGAAGGCGACAGGGTTGATGGTGTTCGGCAGATCCGGGCCGGGGACGAGCTGGACGTCATAGCGCACACCGAGCGAGAGCAGTAGCTTGGGGGTCGCCTTCCATTGATCTTCAACGAAGAAGTCGACATTCTGGTTCCAGAAATCGTCTGCGCCGACGCCGGTAAGCCGGTCGACGGTCTGCGAAAAGGAGTTGTAGTGGCGTACGGAGGGTGCGCCGCCGGCGGTGGTTGTGGTGGGGTTGACACCGTAGGAATCCTGGACGAAGTTGGCGAAGTTGATCTCCGCGCTGGCATTCGAGTAGGAGAAGCTCCCGTCGCCGCCGAAGAGGTTAGCAATCTGCTCGTGGACGAAGTTGAGGTCGAAGCCTGCTTTGATGGTGTGGCGGCCGAGCGAGGTGG
>CAXTQE010000220.1:0-4455 GCA_964246225.1 uncultured Acidobacteriaceae bacterium
GCACCAACCAGCTAGAGCACTAAGCCGTTTTTAGCGAGATCATCTCAACGGAAGCGGACAGCCTCCTCGTCCGCGCAGCGTGGTGAAGTCCGAAGTCCACTTGCTTTGCTTCTGGAACTGCAAACGAAAGTTGCAGAGCCGGGCACCAATTCACTATGTAAGCCTCGCTAGCAGCCTGCTAATCTGCGCCTGGTCGACTAGGAGCTAGCGGTGAATGTGTCACTCAATCCAAATTCCAAGCGGGATGCCTTGCGAGTCGTACGGTTGCTGGCGGAGGGAATCCATCCGGAGACAATGACGAGACTAGAGCCCACCAACGTCTGTCAAAGCGGCCCTGTTATTAGGGCCTTATTTGTTGCGTCCGAAGTCCTAAGCGGCGGCAGGCGACCGAGATCACGTGAGCCCCGCGAAGCGAACAAGAAATTGGAAAGACAGGGAGATCCATGGCTGAAAAGCGAGGACCAGCAACTTCTAGAAGCCTTTCAGCAGCGACTCTACCTGCGATTTATCGCGGCCAGACATCAGCGAACGGAGGGAGGTATTGCTAGCCGTTTAGTCCGTCTGGGGCAGGTTCAGGACAGAGCGGAAGCCAGGCAGTTGCTGCGATAACGCTGTCAAGTGACGAGTAGGAGGTACAAACAACCAAGAACGCTGGCTAGCACGATATCGGCCGACCACAAGCAAAACGATCGCGTCTCCCATACGCCTCTACTATCAAGCGGCCCGTGGCAATGACCTCACCAGGCTAGGTGACCCTACCCGTTCGCCCGATGCGCCGCCCAAGCACCCCAAATCATCGCGATCGGATGCAGCCCGGCGATCGCCCAGCCCAGCGTCGGAATCCCCAGCGCCACGTACAGTACCAGCATCACGATCGCTCCCACTACCGTGCTGTACAACATCCCAAACGGCCCAAAGAAAAAAGTAAGCACCAGCGCCAGCAGCACGCTCTTCCGCTTGTTCATAGATGACCTGCTCCTCGCCCGACCATCATACGCGTAGCTTCCACTTCCAGGATGGTCCACCAGCCTACGGAGCACTCATTTGAATCATCCGGTACTCCGCCGGCGGTACAAACAACTTCGGATCCGGCTCACTCAGAGTGATCTGCCGCAGCTCGATATCCTGTATCGCCGACGCATGCGGATCGAATCGCTTCGTGATTAAGTTCACCTGCAGACGCGGCGAGTACCAGAACTCTCTCACCGTCGGCTCTGCCTTCTGATCGCCCAGCACGCCCGCATTCAGCGTCGTCACCTCCCGCGAGCCGACCACCTCCAGATTCTCGATTGTCTTTGTGCCCAGTGCCTCCTCCGTCACCGAGCCGCGTTCCTTGGGAAGTTGCCTGGCCACCGGCGGAACTACCTGCGCTGGCCGCTGATAGGCATACACCTGACACACCTTGCGTGCCGGCCGGCACACGGAAAGCTCCTGCCGCGTCGGATCCTCATAATCGAGTTCCGACAGCATCGTTCCCTGTACATCCCCTGTGGGCGAGAAGAACCTCCGCTCCTGAAACACCCGCCCCGCGCTGTCCCGAGCTACCGTGCGGTGATTCTTCACCGTCCCCGTGCTGCCATCCGGCAGCATACTCGTCCACTCCGTCACCACCGTCGCCGTGAACGACGCGCCCTCCAGCGGTAAAATGTCGACACTCTGCATCGTCTGCCGCGTTCCACCGTCCGCGGCATGCGCTGTTCCGCCCTGCGCCTGCAGGCCCACACCGGAGACAAGACCAGCGAGAGCGATCATCATCGTTTGAGTCGGGAACAACATCCGCATCTCAGCACCTCAACGCCAACAGTATGCCCGAAAAGCGTCCGTCGGACGAAGTTCTCGCTTGAAAGCGGAATCCTGCTCCTCGTACCTAAGCTTCTACACATTTCTGTGGCTACTCGCGGCATTGCTCGCTTCAGCTGTGCGCGACGCTCAGGTCATCGGCACACTCTTCTTGGAGAAGGCGACCTTTGCAACACTGGAGTTCCACTCCGGACCGCTCCCATGTGCCGGCCAGGCAAGAGCGTGGCAGACGTAGAGGTCGCCCTGACCTGCCGTCCGGGCATATCCGAGCTTCAGGACCTGTCGAAAGACTTTTCGCAGGTAACTTGTTGACGCAGCATATCCGTTGCACTAATCTTGAATCTCGCGCAGTCTCGCGTTTGCACGTCTGCCATACCTTGCGTCCTCCCTCAGGAGTGTAGGCCTGGCTTGGAGAAGCGTCGCAACGGAGACTCTTCGCGGGTGTTCCTTCCGGGCAGCATTGCTGGAGAGCCATCCTCCCGGGACGACAGATCCCGCGCACGCTTCACCTCTGTCCCAGGCAGTCGGTCCGCGTGGGGACCCGTCGCTCATTCGTGAGCCTCATCCTCCGCACCGCCCTCCGCCAGGTACCTTATCCTCGCAGCCGAGCCTGGTCTCGACCGCCCTCTTCCACCAGCGTTACCCATCTTCGTGCCCCACGCTGCCCCAACCGAAGACAGCAGATCCAGGGAGTACCCCAGAGCATGAGCAACATCGGCAACACTCACGGCACCACCATCCCCAGCGGGAAAGACATTCAGCGCAAGTGGTTCGTCATTGACGCCACCGGCAAGACCCTCGGCCGCCTGTCCACCGTCGCCGCCTCCATCCTCGCCGGCAAGCTCAACCCCATGTACACCCCCTACATCGATATGGGCGACCACGTCATCGTCATCAACTGCGAGAAGATCGTGCTCACCGGCATGAAGGGCGACCAGAAGCTCTACCGCCGCTATACCGGCTTTCCCGGCGGTCTGCGCGAAGAGAGCTTCCTTAAGCTGCTCGCCCGCCGTCCCGAGGCCATCGTCGAGCAGTCGATCAAGGGCATGCTGCCCAAATCCAAGCTCGGCCGCCAGATGGCCACCAAGCTCAAGGTCTACAAGGGCGACAAGCACCCGCACCTCGCGCAGCAGCCACAGCCTCTTGAGTTCCACGCCTCGAACGCCCCCAAGACCCCCGGTACGCCGAAATCTGGTCAGCCCACGCACCACCACCTTGAAGGACAGACCAAGCACGCCGGCCTCGGCAACAACGCTACCGCCTAAGCCTCTACTCCACTGTCGTCCTTCTGGCACAGCCAGAATTCCCGTATTCGCTTTTGCCACCAAAGCTAAGGAGCATCATGGCAGACCTGATCCAGTACTACGGCACCGGCCGACGCAAAAGCTCCATCGCCCGCGTCTTCCTGCGTCCCGGCAGCGGCACCTTCACCGTCAACAAGAAGGACGCGGACGTCTACTTCGTCACCGCCCAGCAGCGCGCCGCCGCCCGCCGTTCGCTCGCCGTCCCTGATATTGGTGAGACCTTCGACGTTCTCTGCACCGTTCGCGGTGGAGGCGTCATGGGCCAGGCCGACGCGGTCAAGCTCGGCATCGCCCGCGCCCTCATGGAGTTCAATCCCGACCTGCGCAAAGCTCTCAAGGCCGACGGCCTCGTCACCCGCGACTCCCGCGGCAAGGAACGCAAGAAGTACGGACAGAAGGGCGCACGCGCACGCTTCCAGTTCTCGAAGCGCTAACCCCTGCCACCAATCCGGGTGCCCCAGGTCTCGTCTCTGAGATTTTGGGCACCCGGAGGCACCTCTGCTTCACCCTCCGAATCACTCATCATCGGAGGCACGGACCCAAATCTCCCCGCCGCTCTCATGCCAGGGGATCAATCCAGACCGGCGGAACCCGAGGCCCATCAGAGCCCTTCCGGCGCGGTCTATAAACAGGAGCCACATATGGCCAGCATTACGATGAAAGAACTTCTCGAAGCCGGCGTCCACTTCGGACACCAGACCAAGCGCTGGAACCCCAAGATGAAGGAGTACATCTTCGGCGAGCGCAACGGCATTTACATCATCGACCTCCAGAAGACCCTCAAGATGTTCAAAGAGGCGTCCAAGTTCGTGACCGACCTCACCTCCACTGGTAAGCTCATCCTCTTCGTCGGCACCAAGCGCCAGGCCCAGGATGCGGTCGCCGAAGAAGCCACCCGCGCCGGCATGCCCTACATCAACTCCCGCTGGCTCGGCGGCCTGCTGACCAACTGGGTCACCGTCCAGAAGTCCGTCAAGCGCCTCACCGAACTCGACGACATGTCCACCGATGGCCGCTATGAGCTCCTCACCAAGAAGGAAGTCATCAAGCTTGAGCGTGAGCGCAAGCACCTCACCACCAACCTCGCCGGCATCAAGACCATGAAGCGCCTGCCCGACGCCCTCTTCGTCGTCGACTCCAACAACGAGGCCATCGCCGTCGCCGAGGCCCGCAAGCTCGGCATCCCCGTCGTCGCCGTCGTCGACACCAACTGCGACCCCACCGTCGTCGACTACGTCATCCCCGGCAACGACGACGCCCTCCGCGCCATCCGCCTCTTCACCACCAAAATGGCCGACTCCGCCGCCGAAGGCGTCCAGATGGTCTCCGAGCGCGCCTTCTCGACCGAGTC
>CAXTQE010000221.1:0-4451 GCA_964246225.1 uncultured Acidobacteriaceae bacterium
AGCTTGGAGAATGAGTGCTGGAGGCGCTGGAAGCGAGCCAGCCGCTGCCGGCCTTGCGTGACGCTCCATAAGCCGCCCGGCAAGGATTTGTTTCGGCTTTCCTCACCCTTATGGGTGACCCAACGATCGGCCCCTCAGGTTGAGGTGATCCTCCAGCCTGAAATCGCCCGGCGGGATCGGACGCCTTCCCTTGACCACCCACATCAGTCCTGGACCAAAGCCGATCGATGCGAGAAGGCTGCTGGATGTGCCGTAGGCCGCGACGAGTTCGAATACCAGCCGCGTCAGCGACTCCTTGTGTGCCCAGAAGTGATCGGTGCGTTGTGCCGCTGCATCATGCGACCATGCCCAGTCCTCCATGACGTAGACGCCTCCGGGACGGAGAAAGGGGAAGGTCGCCTCGAACGTTGCCTTGGTTGGCCCATACATGTGCGACGCATCGTCCACGATGAGATCGATCGGGCCGGAGAAGCTGTTGGTCGCGATCTGTCTCATCTCTGCTGTATCGCCTTGGTCGACGCCGTAATGAAGCTTGACGACGGATTTCGTTTCGAGGCTATAGCGTGTCAGGGGCACGGAATCCTTCAGGATATCGACGCACGCGACACGTTCTGCGTCGAAGAACCTGTGCAGGAAAGGCGCGCTTCCACCCCTGAAGACTCCCACCTCCAGGATGTTGCCAGCCTTGCCCGTCACTTCGGATGGGCCAAGTGCCTCTCTCACCTGCTTGTAGGCATCGATGTATGGCAGGCTTTTCATCATGTAATAGATGTCATCTCGCTGCGAAAGCGCTTCAGAGTCACGCCCATTCATAAGCTTGATTTCCAGATCGCCGAAGCGCACGGTATCACTGTCTAGATATGTTGGATCGGCCATGGTTTCTTCCTAACATTGTATGTCAATGGTAATCGCCTCATCCTAGCACTGCTTTGCAGGTCGGCAACAAAGAGTTTGCAACTAAGGGGCGTCGTTTTTTTATAAAGGGAACGTCTATATTTCCGCGAATCCTCCGTTTCTCGAACTACAAGCCCTTGGCATCGGATATTCTCTCACCCTCGACAACTGCCATGCCCCATGGCGGGGCGTATGCTTTTCCGGATGTCTGTGGCTTTGCTGGAGCGTGACCGGGATAGTCAGCTGTAAGCATCGATAAACTTGACCCTGCTAGCGCGTGCTGATTTACTGTCGAATGTTGGTGGGCGTTTGAGACCGTTCCAGGCAGGTAGTTGAGTAGGTTGGAGTAATGGCATGACTCAGCCAAGGGATAGTCATTATTTCAGGGCACCGCTAGAACTACAACAAGAGGACACCCCGATCAGCCGCATTCTTGTTATCGGTTCTTGCCTGATGGCGAGTCTGCCCGGCGTGATCAAGGGAATGGATCTTGGGTATGAGGCAGACTACATCGTGTTTAATAATGTTGCGCAACTGCCTGAAGAACTACCTTCACCAGTCAGCAGCTATGATTTTCAGATCGTTCAAATTGCAGCAAGGACGGTTCTTCCCGATGGCAGCTATTTCCGACTTTCATACGATGAACCGGATGCACATTTGCAGCTCTTTGAGGAGACCGTTCAGAGATTATCCGCTGGTCTCGACGCCATACTGAGTTACAATTCCAGGTATAATATGCCTGCGTTTGTCAGTAACTTTCTTGTTCCGCAGATAAATCCGTATGGCCGTTTGCTTCCGCGTTATGACATCCGAAATCCGGTATTCTTTTTTGAGGAACTCAACCGTGCATTAGACACCCAGGTTCGCAGCAGGGCAGGCTGCTATGTTATCGACACAAATGCGATTGCTGGCACATTTGGGAAGCGTTACATCCAGGATGATTCCGTCTGGCAAACAAATCATGCCAGCGCTCTATCTGATGCAGACGTGAAGCTCGACTACAACCGCCTCGAGACGCCGATGCCGCCAAGTTCGCGCTATCAACTTAAGACCTATGAGTTCGTGCTTGCGTTCTGGGCAGAAATTTGTGCCATGTTCCGAACAATTATGAAGGTCGACAATGTAAAACTCGTCATAATTGACTTGGATGACACACTCTGGCGGGGCGTACTTGTGGAAGAGGGGCCGCGATCTGTCGAAGGTTGGCCTCTTGGATTTTCGGAGGCGCTTCTTTATTTAAAGAAACGTGGCGTCGTTCTAGCAATTGCCAGCAAGAACGATGAGACCCTTATAGAAAGCAGATTTGGGTCAGTCTTTGGCCAGAGTCGTCTGCGGCTAGAAGATTTTGCAGTAAAGAAAATAAACTGGCTGTCGAAGATCCATAGCGTTGGCGAAATAATTCGAGAAATTAACGTTCTGCCCAGCAGCGTCGTGTTCATCGACGACAATCCGGTGGAGCGTGCGGCGGTTTCTGAAGCATTCCCGGAAGTCCGGGTCCTTGGCGACGATCTCTATTCCACGAGGCGAATACTTCTCTGGTCGGCGGAATGCCAGGTGGCTGAGATAACGCGCGAGTCATCTACCCGGACCAAGATGGTTGCGGCTCAAATGGAGCGCGAATCATCTCGCGCTCACTTGTCGCGCGAAGATTTCCTCCAGTCCCTGGACGTCCGTATCAGCCTCATTGAAATCGATGACATGGACCATCCACGCTTTTCTCGGGCAGCGGAACTAGTAAACAAAAGCAATCAGTTTAACACCACCGGACGCCGCTGGACACATCATGACTGGCTCTCGGGATTTTCGGAGAATTTACGGATCTTCACGTTTGAAGTCGAAGACAAGTATACAGAGTATGGAATGGTCGTCGTGGTTATTGTTATTGGATCTACTATTACCCAGTTTGTGATGAGTTGCCGGGTGATCGGGCTTGGGATTGAACAGGCTGCTATGCTGGAGGTGTGTCGGCGACTTGTTAGATCTGACTCGCAGAGGCTCTATGCAGACCACAAAACAACGGATGTAAATCACCTTTGCAGCGATCTATTTCAAAAGACAGGCTTCACTTTTGACGGAGAAAAATGGTCGATAAAGGCTTATTTATTGCCTGAATGTCCTGCTCACATTAACATACGCTAGATCATGAGATCGGCTTAGTAAATCATATTTATTGATGCTTTAGCAATGCTGTGACCCGTTTTCAGCACCGGTTTGTTCGGCGTCTGTTGGGGAAGGGTTGTTTCAAAGCCCCTGATGCGATCAGGCGGCCGACTGGAGCGAAAGACATGGAGGAGGCAGGGACATGGAGGAGCGTCTCGTGGTTGTGTCTCAGCCTGCGAGCGATCGTCAACGCTCCGGTGCTGTTCTCGACAGCCCAGCTCAGCAGCACCTGGCATAGGTCGCGCAGCGTATCGGCCTTGAGGAAGCACTGGACGACAAGGGCAATCGACGACATGGCCAGGCACAGCGCGACGCTGCAGCGGTCTGGCACGTCGTGGCGGCGCGCGGCAGCGTCATAGCGGAACGAATGCATGGGGTCGAGGGATCATGCAGCCTGGGCGGGCGCGCGGGCCCGCCCAGGCCTGACCTGCGACATGGGTCTGCCACGTCAGCGGCCTCGCATCAGGTTATCACAACCTTGAGTTGCATAGAAGCCCTGCTCCGCAAAACAGTGCGGTGCCGCGGCGAACCAGTCGGGCAGGTGGGCGCTGTCGGATTCGGTGACATCGGGCGAGGAACACGTAGGCGGGGCCGACGTCCTACGGCGCCACCCAAGGCACGTCGGGCGGGGTGCTCACGGCCTTGGCCTGCGTCGGTTACTGCTCCAGGTCGCCGTCGGGCACCCTGCCCCTCGCCTCCCTGAGCGCCTGGGCGTCGCGGGAGCGGTGGCGGGTGACTCGCTCAGCTCCAGGGCGGCGGACTTCATCAGCCGGAACAGTCCCCACTTGCTTGGAGCGGGGACCCGCCAGGGCGAGCCGTCCTGGACCGGCGCAATGGGGCACGGTCGTGGCGATGTGCCCCCCGGCCCAGGTCGAGGTTTCCAAAGGCGAGCCTTTGGCGGGGTCCAGGGGCAGAGCCCCTGGCCTTGCCTGCTTTTGCTGGCGTCACGTGCCGGTCAGGGCGGATCGCGGAAGAAGCGGTGGAACCAGGCAAGGGTGCGGCGGCGCAGGTCGTCGCGGTCCGCCTCGCGGCGCAGGGCGTGGCCCTCGTCCTTGTAGACCACCAGGGTGGTGGGCACGCCGAGCGCCTGCAGCGCGGTGTGGAACTCCTGGCTCTGCGGCAGCGGGCACTCGACGTCGCGGTCGCCCACCGCGAGCAGCACCGGGGTGGAGACGCCCTGCATGTGGGTGATCGGCGAGGCGCGCAGGTAGGGCTCGGGGTTGTCGTACACGGAGCCGCCGAAGCTGACCGGGTCGGAGCCGGCCTGCGGCGCCTCGCCCTCGATCGACAGCCAGTCCGACACGCCGGCCACCGCGACGGCGGCGGCGAAGCGGAGGGTCTGCGTTGCCGCCCACATTGCCATGTAGCCGCCGTAGGAGCCGCCGGTGATGCCGACC
>CAXTQE010000222.1:0-4449 GCA_964246225.1 uncultured Acidobacteriaceae bacterium
CTCCTACAAAGGCGCCCTTGACGCGCTGGTAAAGCCGCTCGAGAACAACGGTCCGCCGCCGCGCGTAGAAGGCACGGCCGGCGTCATCTCGCAGGTAGATGGTGGCCGGGTGACCATCCGCCTGCACCCCGGCACTCACCTCCAACCGGGCGACCAGGTCGGCGTGCACGCCTGGGGCCTCAGCAAAGACCCATCCACATACACCCTCCGCAACCTCCGCGATGAAGAGATCGGGCGAGTCACCATTGCGAATGTGCAGGGCGGCACGGCCTCTGGCCAGTACGCGGGAGACATCCCTCCCCAGCAAGGCGAGACCGCCGACCTCATCCAGCCCTGATCCAGCCCTGATCCAGCCCTGATCCAGCCCTGATCCAGCCCTGATCTAGCCCTCATCCAGCCCTGACGCCCGCTTCGGGTCCCGATTGTTTCGCCGCCCCGCGCTTTGATTGCCTTCACCGCATCCAAGTCCTTGTTCTGAACCTCCACCCCCTTCGGGTGAAACCGGTAGCATCATCTCAGGACTTTTCGCCTTATGAGCGCTCCTCTCAATGTCGTGTTGCTTTCGTGCGCAGTCCTCGGCTTCCGCCACGGATTCGACTACGACCACATCGCCGCCATCACCGACATCGCCGGCGTGCAGGCGGGGCCCGCGCGAACCATGCGCCTTGGCCTGATGTATGCCCTCGGGCACGCCGCCACCGTAGCCGCGTTGGGCGCGGTCGTCATCGGGTTCCAGCTTGCACTCCCCAGCGGCATGGATCGCTGGGCCGAGCGCCTGGTCGGGCTTACCCTGATCGTGCTCGCGCTCTACGTCCTGAGCACCCTCATCCGGCGCAAAGGCACGGTGATGCCTAAATCCCGGGCAGCCCTGCTGATCGGCTCCGCGCGCTGGCTGCACAGCCGCTTCCACACCTGGAGAACCGGCGCGCTGCACCCACCGTCCGCCGCCACCCCGGTCGATCTGAACGAGGGCACCTGCTTCGGCATCGGCATCATCCACGGACTCGGCGCGGAGACGCCCAGCCAACTCGCGCTCTTCCTCCTCGCGGCCAACCTCGGCGGAGTCAGCCACGGGCTGCTTGGCCTCACGGTTTTCCTCCTCGGCCTGCTCACCATGAACACCCTGATGACCGCCTCGGCCGCCGGGCTCTTCCGTGCCGGACGCACCTGGGCGGGCTGGACGCCGCTGCTCACCGGGCTCACCGCCGTCTACAGCTTGTGCATTGGCGTGGTTTTCCTCTTGGGTTCGTCGGGCATGCTTCCCAGCATCGCAGGCTAGTCCCCTCCTGAACGCCCAGCCTCCTGCGTGCCTCTAGACTGAGGGCAGCAGGAGAACCGGTATGCGCCCAAGCTCGTTCCTTTTGATCTTCTCCCTTCTGCCCGTCCTCCTTCCCGCACAAACCACCCCACTCGTCACCGCACCTCCCCTGCTGCCCGGCATCACGACTTTTTCCCGCAACTCCATCGATCCGCTTACCGCCCGCAGTCAGTATCCCGCGCACCAGAACAACAAATTCTTCAACATCATGCAGGCTCGCCGCAGCTACAACGACCTGTTCTCCGGCCTGACCATTTACGGCGCCGTCCAGCACGGCGGAGAGAACACGCCTTACCAGCAGATGAACTTCTCCGCCCTGACCGCCTCGCTCTACGTCAACACCGACGGCCAGGGCGGCGGCTTCCTTAACCTGCAGCAGTTCCTCTACGGTCACGGCGATGGCGTCGGCCTGTCCATGCACACCGCCTGCACCGGCGTCAGCCGCGGCGTCGACGAAGGCTGCGAGCCGTTCCGCATGATCACCACATTTCACGGCAACAACTGGGGCATCGAGCTCGCCTCCGTCACCTCCGATCCAAACGGCCAGGTTATCTTCCGGCCCCGTACACTCGGCAACGAGCGCGTTCCCCAACCCCTCCCAGGGCACGACCTGATGGCCTCCGCTGAGAACGCTCCGGTCATCGACATCCAGCCCGCCAAGATCTACTCCGCCGGCAACGTCGCCCAGATTGCCCTGTGCCCGGCCGCCATCGTCGGCGACGTACACCACTACGGCTGCCTTACCGGCGACAACGCTACCGGCTGGACCGCAAAGTACGGAGTCACGCGCACCACCACGCTCACCCGGTCCATCCCGGCCGCCCCGCAGGAAACCGACCCGTTCGCCCGCGGTCCCATCTGCGGCCCAATCTTCGTCGCCAGCACCGAGCCTTTCACCCGCAACAATCTCGCCACCCTTTCCTCGCCCGAGGACACCCTCGACATCGCGACCGTCACCGCGATCAATCCTGCGGCAAAAACCATCAGCCTGTGTGTCGCGCACCCGCACTTTGCCGGCGAACTCGTCACCGCAGGCGGAGGCGTCGGCCACGCCATCGGCATGTCGGCTGACGTGATGGCCCCGCACACTATTCCCTCGCTCGACGGCAACACCAACCCGTCGGCTTACCGGCTCGTCTACCCGATCCTCGGCACCTTTCCCGGCAATGTCATCCTCACCACCGTCCTGCCCTACAACCAAGGAAACTTCCTCTCCACCCGCGCCTTCGCAGGCTCTACCCCAGTCCGTCCGGCCCGCTTCCGTCCACAGGTCACCGGCGGTTTCCTCTCGGGCTGGACCGTCGACGACCCCGGCAACTTGAACGCCGCCGGCCCGGTAAACTACGGCGGAGGCACTCTGCTCGCGCCGCCCGAGATCGCCTTTGCCGGCGGCCACTGCCGCACCCCGCCCAGGGCGCATGCAGTTTTCGCCCCTCCGGCCGGTGCCTTGCCCGTCACCGACGCACCGGGCGCGGGCTGCGACGCCTCGCTTGCCGTCACCCTCTCCTATCCGAACCCCTACAGCATCTATCCCATGGCCTGGGCGCGCTCCAACCAGGACCCCGACTTCCACCCCTTCTACGCACACTCGGAAGAGGACCAGGCCGGCTACAACCAGTACCTCACCGCCTCCACCTCCGGCTATCTGCTCACCGGCGGCGCGCTGCCGGGCACGGCCACGGACGGCTTCTCGCCCGGAGACCCGGTCGAGATGACCTACAACCCGCACCAGCAGTTCCAATCCCAGATTGACTTCTATCGTTGGGTCCTGAATCCCGGCACCTCCGGCGACCTGTTTCAGGTCGCTACTTCTGGTATCGGCCAAGCTGACGGAATCTTTAGTTACGACAATCAGGAACCTGCCTCCACCTTCTACGGCACCGCCGCCAATGGCTGGGGCCCGACCTCCACCGGCGGCGGCCAGATGCTCGCCCCCATCCCGTTCAAGAGCAAAGGCTCCATCTCCGCCGGCCTCTGGTTCACCTCGCCCCCACGCGGAACGCCGGCCGCGCCGCATGCGGACCTGATCCGCGTTACCTGCTCGGACCCGCGTCACCCCTGCGCTGCGGGCGACTGGAACGACTACTCCGTCCTCGCGCTCGACGGCAAGTCCGGACACCTCGCCCTGGACTTTCAGCCTGAGCTCGGCCGCCTCCGCCTCAACCTGACCGGCTTCGCCCAGGGCGGCCTCTCCGCTCCCATCCTCGCCTCCACCATGGAAGCCACACCCATCGGCCAGGCCAATCCCGCCGCTGCCAGCTTCACATCGCTCAGGGCCGAGACCTTCGCCTCCGCCGCCAACTGCGCCTCCGCCGCTTCCCCCGCGCGCTGCGGTTCCGCCTCCGCCGGCCTGGTCGCGATCGCGCCGGGAGTAACCTCGCTCATCGTGAACACCTCCGCGATCACTCGCCAGAGCCGGGTCCTGCTCACCTATGACCTCGAAGGCGGCCCAGCGCCGGCCAACCTGAGCAGCCTCGCTCCCCCCATCCTCGCGGCCCGCATCCCAGCAATCAGCTTCACGCTCCGTCTTCCCGTCGCCCCTGTAGGAGCCGCAATCCAGGTCCAGTACTGGATCATCGACTAAGCGGCCCGGATGTCTAGTAGCATGGTCAACGCCCCTCAAGGAGATTCATGAAGTCCCTCCAGCGTTCCCTCCTCCTGCTCGCCGGCGCTCTCCCCGCCGCGGCCCAGCTTTACGGCCAGACCAACGTCACCAAAGCCCCTTTCGGCAAATACCCCGACGGCTCCTCAGCCGAAATCTATACCCTCACCGACGCCGCACTCCAGGTCCGCGTCACCACCTACGGCGCTCACATCGTCTCGGTCGACGCGCCGGATAAAAGCGGCAACCGCGCCGACGTGGTCCTCGGCTATGACACCCTCTCCGGCTACCTGGCTGACACCTCCACCCACATGGGTGCTGTTGTCGGGCGCTACGGTAACCGCATCGCCAAGGGTGCCTTTACGCTCGACGGCCAGCAGTACCACCTGCCTATCAACAACGGCCCCAACTCCCTGCACGGAGGTACCGTCGGGTACGACAAGCGGGCCTGGACGCCCGAGCCGCTCGGCCCGGCGTCGCTCCGGCTGACGCTGACCGACCCCGACGGCGACATGGGCTTCCCCGGCAC
>CAXTQE010000223.1:0-4440 GCA_964246225.1 uncultured Acidobacteriaceae bacterium
AGACGGTGTTGACGGGGAACGGAACGAAGGCGTTGGTGCAGGGGTACGGGGTTCCACCGTGATCAGAGCCGGTAAGGTGCATGTCTTCCCCGGTGGGATCGAGATTGCCGTGTTTGAGCTGGAGGATGGCGTGGCGTGCGGTGATGTCGGACGACCTCACGTTGTCGATGACGACGTTGTCGAAGGACGCTTCAAGGCGGTGGCTGGGATCGAGCCCGGCAAAGGTGAGCCCTCCAGGGGTGAGGCTGTGCACGTTGTGCAGAAGGATGTCGCGATAGACAGGGATGCTGGTGCCGTCCGAGGGGGTGTAGGAGGGGGTGAAGACGATGGGGTTGCCGACACCGCGCATGCAGACGTTTTCGAAGCGAATGTCATGGACGAGGCCACCGCGACTGCGGTCACTCTTGATGCGGAGTCCGTTTTCGGCGCCGTCGATCGAAAGAGTGTCGACGTGGAGGGCGCTGACGCCTCCGGAGGTCTGGCTGCCGATGGCGAAGCCGTGGCCGCTATAGAGGTGGGTGTTGCGGATCGTGACGTGGGTGACGGGGCCGGCGGAGGTGGCTTTGGACGAGAGATTGTCGTCGCCGGAGCGGAGGTAGGAGTTGAGGATGGAGAGATTGGTGGAGCCGGACTGGAGGTCGAGGCCGTCGGTGCTGCGGGCCCACTGCGGGGTGTCGATGCGCACGCCCCAGGCGGTGAAGCCGTCGGTGGCTTCGGTGGTGACGTGGCCGTTGGGCGAGTTGCGGAGGGTGATGTTGTAGAGGGTGAAGTCGTTGGAGCGGCGGACGACGAGCAGGCGGGAGGTGGCCTGGGTGGCGTTTTCGACCTTGGCGCGATGGGAGAGTTCCCACCAGGTCTCGTTGCCGCTGAGGAGTTTGGCTCCGCCGCGGCCGTCAATGACGCCTCCTCCCATGATGCCGGAGTGCGGAGCGTCCTCGGCGAGGAGGAGCGGCAGACAGCCGGGTCCGCGAGAGGTTGGGTCGCCGTGAGGGATCAGGATGCCGCAGCTTCCGGGCTGGACGTCGTAGTTGCGCGGGTCGCGCGATCCCCACAGGGAAGCCGAAACATCGATGACGAGGGTGACTCCGGCATGCAGGCGCAAGGGGCTGATGAGGAAGACGCTGCGGCCGTTCTTGCTGGAGTGGAGGATGACCGACTTTCCGGCAGGACAGGTGTCCAGGGCGTTTTCGATGCGTTCGTTGTCGCGGTAATGCCGCTCAATGGTGTCCTCGGGCAGCGTGCCGTTATGCGGAGAAAGCTGGGCGTAAAGAATTTTGCAGGGGGCGGGGTAACGGGGTTCGATGACAGTGCGGGTATCTTGCGCGCGCCCGGAAAAGGTTCCGAGAAGGACGGCGAGGAGCAGCGCTAGATGGCGGAGAAGCATGGTGAGGAGAGTGTAGCTGAGCGGTTTGACGAAGGCGTTGACGCGAACGGGTGATAGTCTGCAAAGCGCATGGAATCGACGACAACGCTCCCCTTTGACCTGGCCGCGGCTGCGCGTGCTGAGATGGTTCACGATGGTTTTGTTCTGGGCGATGTGCCGGGTGGAGAGGAGCAGTTGACGGCGATCCGAATGAGTCTGGCGGACGAGGACGGCGCGGGGAAGGACTTGACTTCCCTGCCCTGGTCGTCGATCGACAACGATACGTCGCGGGATCTGGATCAGATTGAGTACGCGGAGCGGGCGGCGGATGGGGTAGGGATCCGGGTGTTGGTGGCGATTGCGGATGTGGCGGCGGCGATCGGGAAGGATACTCCGCTCGATCGCGCGGCGGCGGCGCAGACGCAGACGGTATATACGGCGGTGCATAACTTTCCGATGCTGCCGACGGAGCTTTCGACCGACTTGACGAGCCTGAACGAGGGCGAGGTGCGGCGGGCGATCGTGTGTGAGTTTACGGTGGATGGTTCGGGGCTTCCGGCGGCCACGGCCATCTATGCGGCGCGGGTGAAGAACGGAGCGCAGCTGGCTTACCCGTCTGTGGGACCGTGGCTTGAGGGTCAGGCGGCTGCGGATGGACGGGCGGAGCCGAAGCTTAGGGATGCTGCGCTGGCGGCGCAGTTGCGGCTGCAGGATGAGGCGGCGCGGCGGCTGCACAGGCAGCGCCTGGCCATGGGGGCACTGGATTTCAAGCGGGTGGAGGCCGATCCGGTGATGGTGGACGGCAAGGTGCATTCGATCAAGGCGGTGATGGGGAACCGGGCGACGGATCTGATCGCGGATTTCATGATTGCGGCCAACGAGACGATGGCGGCAACACTGCGCAGGTCTGGGCGCAGCTGCCTGCGGCGGGTGGTGCGGTCTCCGGAGCGCTGGGGGCGGATGGTCACGCTGGTGGCGAGCAAGGGGACGACCCTGCCGGCGGCTCCGGATTCGGCGGCGCTGAATACATTTCTGCAGGCGCAGCGGGTGGCGGATCCGGTGCACTATCCGGATCTTTCGCTGGCGATTATCAAGCTGATGGGGCCGGGCGAGTATGTGCTGGCGCGAGGCGGGGAGGACGATCAGCCCGGGCATTTTGGTCTGGCGGCACTCGACTACACGCACTCGACCGCGCCCAATCGGCGTTATGCGGACCTGGTAACGCAGCGGATTGTGAAGGCGATGCTGGCGGGCGAGCCTGCGCCGTACACGGATGAGGAGCTGGGGGCGATCGCGCAGCACCTGAATGAGCGGGATTCGGCTGCGCGGAAGGTGGAACGGGCGATGCAGAAACGAGTGGCGGCGGTGGCGCTGAGTGGACGTGTGGGCCAGCAGTTTGAGGGTGTCATTACGGGAGCGAACGACAAGGGAACGTTTATCCGGGTGTTTCAGCCGCCGGTGGAGGGCAAGATTGTGCGCGGGGCGGAGGGGCTAGATGTGGGGGATACGACGACGGTGACGCTGGTGAGTACTGATCCGGTGCACGCTTACATCGACTTCGCGCGGCCACAGGTTGGGGCGTAGCATGGGAGGTCATGACGAGACCGCTTGCCTTTCCTGTAGTGCTTCTGCTCTTAGTTGGGTGTGATAACCCGAAGACCAAGCCGACGAATGAGAACTACCTGAAGACGCTGAACGCGTACTATCTCGAGCATAGCGACTGCCTGCTGGATGGGGCTATGACGTTTCCGCTGGAGACGAGCGATCCGGTGAAGACGAGACAGATGGACGCGCTGGCCAAGGCGCAGATTGTCGAGGCGCACAGTGAGCCGGAGATCCATGTGTCACGGTACATCCTGACTGCCGAGGGGCGACGGGTGGGGGCTCACCTTTGCTACGGGCATAGGGAGGTGACGGAGATCCTGTCCTCGACGCCGCCGGCGAAGGCGAACGGATTCGTTGAAACACAGGTGAACTACCGGTATAGGATCGAGGATCTTCCAGTGTGGGCGAAGACTCCGGGGCTGTTTGAGGAGTTTCCGGCGTTGGCCAAGGAGGCAGGCGGGCAGGCTACGGACCAAGCCACCCTGGCGGTGACGAGCGCAGGATGGTCGGTGCCGGAGAAGTAGAACGGGTATAGTTCAAGCGCGGAGCTGGTCATACTCGCGGCGGACGAGATCTGCGCCGTAGACGCGTTCGAGGCGACGGACGGTGAAGTGGCCCTCGGCGATGCGCTGAAAGTGATCGATGAAGAGGACGTTGAGGGCGAGGCCTCCGGCGGCTCCGGCGATGGGGATGAGCTGAGCGGCGGCTTTCTCGCTGACTTCAATCCCGAAGCGTGTGCCGATGCGGGAGAGGAACGAGATGAGCACGGGCGCGCTTTCCTTGCTGACGCTTTTCTGGGCGAGGAAAGCCGCTGCCTCACGGGTGACCTGGGCGAGGCCGGCGCGGGTGGCGTAGTAGGCGCTTTCGAGCGCGTCGGTCGTCTTGCCTTCCGGTCCGAGCGCCAGAACCTGCAGGCAACTGAGCGCGGCGGCGGGGTCCGAGAGGTCCTCTCCCTGGCTGCGGGCGATGCCGGCGATGGAGTGCAGCATGACGGTGGTGGTGACGGGCAGCTCAAAGGCGAGGCCCGGCAGCCCGAAGAATCCTCCGACGGCTCCAGTGGCGGCGGTGGTCCAGGTGTGTGCGCGCTTGCTGGCGGAGGTGCCATCCGCGGTGCCGCCGAAGTTGAGCGCGACGTGCAGGCAGGCCTGCAGGGCTTTGTCGACCGCAGAGCCGATCTGCCCCTGGGCGTTTCCGGGCAGCATGCGCAGCAAGGCCTCGACCGGCACGCCGATCTTGGCGGCGATGTTCATGGCGAGAGTCTTGCCTTCAAGTTTGGTGACGGCAGCCAGCAAAGCCGCGCGGTCGATCTGGGTGAGTTCAGTCATAGGGGTGTGCTCATGGGTAGAGACGCTGTTTTGCCCATGTGCCGTTGGTTGGGTTGGTAAAGACGATGCGATCGTGGAGGCGAAAGTCGCGTTCCTGCCAGAACTCGATGCGGCTGGGCTTGAGGAGAAAGCCGGTCCAGTAGGGTG
>CAXTQE010000224.1:0-4417 GCA_964246225.1 uncultured Acidobacteriaceae bacterium
GTAAAGGACAGTGCATCCTGTATCAGGCAAAAAACTCCTCGAACAATGGGAAGACCTTGGTGATGAGATATTCAGAAAGCTCTTCGATGGCAGTGATGATTTCTTTACCCACCAACAGCTCATCATTGATGGTCACATAGCCCCACACTGGCGCTTCAGAGACGCGTTCATCAACTACCGAAGATAACTTTCCTATTCCTCGAATATGAGGGAACGTCAGTGGCTCCGTGGGCGCTAAATTAATGCTCGATAAATTAGTAAGCACTACCCTTCGATGTTTATTGATGTTTGCCAACTTATCAATCACAGCTAATGGATCTGAGGTCGGCTGAGCAGAGTGGTAGGGTTGAAGGTTTTCAATTAAAGCAATCGCCCTAGGGTCAACGTTGTCTAGATAATGAGCTTTTGACTTGTCCTTATAGGCCTTTTTGTCGAGAGCTACGGGGAACTGATTTTGATTGTGATGAGAAGCGCCAGCCAGCTCGACTAATTCATAAATCAGGTAATCCAAGCATGAACATTGGCACTGAATGCAATCTCCAAAGATGAGCCCAAATCTTTGAGGAAGCTGGGACTTTTCTCGGAATGTTATAGATGGCCGTTCTGGAGTACAGTCTGTGCTCCCTATAAACTCGATGGGCTTGCTTTCGTAGTAACGCACAAGCACATCGCCTAACTCAATGTAGTGATCCCTGGCGCGGTACATCTTTTGATGGACACTCAGCATGGAAGCCATGCAAAGAAGATACCAACTAGATCAAGGCTTCGCCGACTTAACTTCGCTGCATGCCTATTCCCCATGCCGACCACTCCATCTTCGAATCGTCTAGGAAACATTGTCGGGCATGCACGAAGGCTTGCCTTGAGCTACGCAGGCGGTAAAGCATTTTCGGGCCGGGGATAGGTGGCCGTCACCGTCGTCGAGATACCGCCGCGGGGGCGGAAGTCGCCCTTCACAATAGCCCACTGGGGATCGGTCGCCTTCACGATGTCATTCAGGACCTGGTTGACGATGTTTTCCTGGAAGATGCCGAGATTGCGGTAGTGGAAGAGGTACTCTTTGAGCGACTTGAGCTCGAGGCACTCTTTGCGGGGCATGTACCGGATGATCAGGAGGCCGAAGTCGGGGAGGCCGGTCTTGGGGCAGATGGAAGTGAACTCAGGGTCGTCGATCAGGATCTCGTAGCCGGGAAACTGATTCTCCCAGACATCGATCGGAGGGAAGACGTGGTCGAGGCCGGAGGCGGCGTGAGTATCGGTATAACCGGTGTTCTGGGTGCGCATGGGTTTATTTCTTTCAGGCTGGAACGAAGTTGTTTTCACGCGCGAAGAGGAAGAAAGTAGTTTCTGCGCGGGAAGCACGATTGAGACTAGGTACGGGTTGCTAGTTGCGCGGCGGGATGTGGAAGACAACGCCGCTGGAAAGCGAGTAGAGCGGATAGTTATGGGCGTAGGTTCCGAACGCCTCGATGCCGCCGTAGCCTACTTCGAAGAGACGGAAGTCCAGTCCGGGCAGGAAGTGCAGGTCGAGTCCGGCGTAGACGTGGTACTCGAGGCCATTCTGGGTGGGAATGCCGGGACGTACTGGATTGCTGGGGTAAACGACGCCGTTGAAGAGCGCGTTGGTGAGCACGCCGTAGTTGCTTCGGGCATAACCGGCTGAGCCGAGCACGTAGGGCCGAAGGATTGGGTAGGGGGTGTGGAAGGTGGCGCGAACGCCTCCGAGGCCAGCGTAGTGGATGGTTCCGGCTCCATCAGAGTTGTTTTGCGCACCGCGCTTGCTGGTCTCGTAGATGCCGCGGAGATCGGCAGAGAGGAGGGCCGGGCCTACGGTTTTGAAGTCATAGGAGCCGCCGCCGGTAAAGCCGATGGGGTTCACGCTGTTCTTGTAGGTGGTGGGGGAGAGCGTGGACAGAATGGGAGAGGAGTTGATGCCGCTGATGCGATCGGCGGTAACGGTGCCGTAGACGCTGAACTGGGCGTGGGCCGAGGCGGCGAGCGCACAGAGCGGAAGAAGATGAAGGGCTTTCAAGATCATTCTAAGTAGTCTATCGCGGGAGGCTGGACTGGAAGATCGATTGCGGAGATTCTAGCCGCGCCAGAAGGACGCATATGGGACTGCGTCCTTAGGCAACGGACAGTACATTAGTTGCGTCGGCCGAGCGTAGGTTGGTCGCTCCCGGTGGAGTTCGGATTGGGGCTGGTTCCGGTGTTGCCGGCGTCGGCGCGGCGGAGCGTGGGCTTGCTGCCGTTGCTCTTGTCGTTGATCTTGCGCTTGTTCTCAATTCGGGCCAGACGTGCCTTGACGTCGTCGAACTCGCTAGTGGTAACGATGTACTCAGGCCGCGGCGGAAGGATGGTAGCGATCTCATCTTCAGCAGCGTCGATGCGGCTGCCGGTAGCGGGATGGTCGGAGAAGGCCTTGGCGAGGGTGCCGGGTTTGTGCTTTTCAAGCGCGTCGAGCTTTTCAAAGAGGGTGACGAAGCTTTGCGGGTCGTACCCGGCCTTATACATATATTGCACGCCGAGGTAGTCGGCCTCGGCCTCGTTCTCACGCGAGAACTTGAGGAAGGTCATGGGGATGGCGAGTTGCGTGGCCTCATAGATGCCGTAGCCGGTGTAAGAGCCCTGAGTCATGATGATGAGGGGGATGGAGGCGAGTTGCGCGTAGTTCATCTTGGTCTGGTTGCGAGCCGCGTGATGAGCGATGACGTGCGAGATCTCATGCGCCATGACGCCGGCCAGCTCAGCCTCCTCGTCGCAGTTCATAATGAGGCCTGAATTGACGTAGAAGAAGCCGCCAGGCAGAGCCATGGCGTTGATCTCGTCGGAGTCAATCACCTTGATGGTGAAGGGGACTTTAGCGTCGGAGTTCTTGACGAGGTTCTGGCCGACGCGGTTGACGTACTCGACGATGACGGGATCCGTGACGAGGTGGACGGACTTCTCAATCTCCATCGAATACTGCTTGCCGACACGGATCTCCCAATCGGTGGAGTACCAATTGCCCATGCCGCGGCCGCCGATGTTCCGTGTGCCGATGGCGTTGACGTCATCCTCACTGCCGGCCTTGATGTGCGGGTTGAGCGCCTCGCCGGGGCTGGGGAGAGAGTCGGTTTTCGGGGCGAGCGGGATGCCAGTGGTGGAGGCGACGTCGGAGGAGGTGCCGTCATCGTCTGGCTTGGGCAGGGTGCGGCGGCCACTCGCTGATTTGGTGTCGGAGGCGTTTGGATCGGAGCTGGTAGGGGTCGATGCTGTGCCGGGGTCGGGAGTGGTGGTCGGCGTGGGCTGCGGGACAGGGGCTGCCTGGGGCAGGGTCGTCTGCTGGGAGCCGGGAGTAGTTTGGGTGGTGGTAGGGCTCTGGGTCGGAGCCGGCGTGGTCGTCTGGGCGTACGCGAGGGGAGTGATGCAAACAGCGGCGAGGCCGAGACGGGTGATGTAGCGCATGGGAGCTCCTGATGCGAGCCGCTTCCCTGCTTTGGACGCAGCCCTACACTACCTTAGACGCGGTTTGTTGGGGAAGGACGCAAGTGCACCAAGGCCGGGCAGGGGGAAGACGCTGGATCACCAGGTGTTGTAGGAGGTGCCTTCGGTCGAGACCTGCTGGGAGCCGGAGTGGACGTTGTCGATGCCGGGATCGGTCTCGTCGATGGTGGTGAGCGTGCTCCCCTGGTCGGCGATCCAGGTGTCATTGCGATGGGTCATGGGATCGACGGGCATGACTTTCATATAGCCGGAGTTGACAAGGTCGTCGAGGGAGGTGGGAGCCTTGGCCTTGTCGTAGGTGTACTGGTCGACTGCGGAGCGCAGCGTGTGGAGGTCTTCGCGGAGAACCGCCTCGCGCGCGTGCTTGACGTTGGCGACGTAGGCGGGGATGGCGATCGTAGCGAGCACGCCGATGATAACCATAACGATCATCAGCTCGAGGAGAGTGAAGCCGACGTCGGCGGAGTTCGGGACGCGTGGTGAACGGAGGGTTACCATGTGCTGTACTTTGTGCCGTCGAGGGCGGTTCCGGTGCTTTTGGAGTGAACGTCGAAGACGTTCTGGCCGCCCCAGGAGTCGGAGTCGGGGTCGTCCTGCATAGCGCGGAGGTTCCACTCGGTGGAGTTGGTCATGGGGTCGGTGGGGATCTTGCGCAGGAAGCGGACTTTTTTTGTCTGGACGTCGACACCGTCGACCAGCGTCTGAAGGTCGGGAGGATAATTGAAGGAGTCGGTCTTGGTCTGGATGCCGCCTTTTTCCGCAGCATCCTTATAGTGGTCGATGGCGTCGCGCATCTCCCAAAGGTCGCGGCGGAGTTGGCGCTCCTTTTCGCGCTTGACCTGGAAGCGCGCGACGGGCAGGGCGGCCGAGGCGAGCAGCGAGAGAATCGCGACGGTGATGATGAGCTCGATCAGGGTCAGGCCGGCATCGG
>CAXTQE010000225.1:0-807 GCA_964246225.1 uncultured Acidobacteriaceae bacterium
CTCAAGCTTGAACTCGCGGCTGAACTTTCGACGCTGCATCCTCAACCTCCGATCGGGTGGGAAACCTTAACTCGGTGTCCACCAAACCGGCAGCAGCTCATACGATGCCGACCAGCGGATGATTACGCCCTTGGCCGAAACCGGCAAGACAGCAATCATCCCATCCAAGTCCAACCGCAAAATCGCCAGAGATCATGACCGGCACCTATACAAGGAACGTCATCTGATCGAGAACTTCTTTGCAAAGCTCAAGCAGTTCAGGGGTATAGCTACCCGATATGATAAGACCGCCCAGAACTTCCTCGGCGCCATCCATCTGGCCGCCGCGCTTGTCTGGCTAAATTGACGACAGGCCCTAACACTTCCCGAGTTAGGCTGCCTGCCCGCAGTTCGGCATGCACCCGCGGCGCCCCATATGTTTCACGCGAGCTGGCGTGAATGGTGCGCACGCGTTTCAACAGCGTCGTGTCAGCCTCTTGCTTCTTGCTCGGCCGACGATTGCGCCAGGCATGGTAGCCAGCTTCTGAGACGCCAAGCACGCGTGCCATTGCGGCAATCGGAAAGGTCGCCTGGTTCGCGCTCATGAATTCGAAGACCCGGACAGCACGGCTCCGGTCTCGCGTGCAAACCAGGCCGGGCCCCATCGCGCAAGCGCGATGGGATACCCGCCGCCGCTCGAGAGAGAATGTCGCGCTCCACGCGCAGCTGCTTGTTCTCGCGGCGAAGGGGGGGGCCGCCGGCCACCCCCCGCCCCCCCCCCCCCCAACCCACAAACAACCCCCCCCCCCCCCCCCCCGGGGCGGGGGC
>CAXTQE010000225.1:817-4392 GCA_964246225.1 uncultured Acidobacteriaceae bacterium
CGGGCGCCGCGGGGCCCCCGCCCGGCCGCCGACAAGCCTTCACCCTTCTCCTCCCGGCCGCCCTCCCGGCGGGCGGCGAGCGCTACCCACGCGCGGATCGACTCCGCCGATGGCTCCCAAACTCCCGGGCTAAGTCCGCGGGATCGCGGCCAGTATGGACCAAATCAACCATCTGACGACGAAATTCAGGCGAGTAAGGCGGACGAGTGCGACGCATCTGTGAGGCCTCCGGCAAAAGCTTGGAAGGCTCCACCAAACCGGGTCAACTTCAACCTCAAAGCTACGCCTCGGGGAGAAGCATCAGCTTACCATGCGCGTGTCCGCCTAGGCTTACATCGAGTGCGGCCCGCCATTCTGACAACGCGAAGGTGCTGGCGATCGGGATGGCGAACCGACTTTGGGCGGCCAGGCCGGCAAAGTCGGGCAACGCATCATAGGCCAACGTGCCTTCGAAGCTGTTACGGACACCCAGGGCATCCGCCGCAGGACCGTGGTTGCTGACCGTGACGATGCGACGACCATCCCCGCCAGCGATCTCGACCAATGCTGGCAACACGTCGCTGACCGGGCCGGCGTCGAAGATCAGGTTCGGCGCCCCCCCGGCAAGCTCACGCACCCGCTCCACAAAGCCATCGCCGTAGGGCGTGACCTCGGCTCCCGTCGCGCGAAGCTGCGCGGCGAACGTCTCGCCTGCCGCTGCAATTACCCGCGCGCCGCGCAGCCGGGCCATCTGCACTGCCGCGAAGCCGATCATCGTACCCGCGCCATATATGAACAGCGTATGGTCCGCCATCACGCCAAGGATGTTGAGACAACGCTGGGGTGTCTCGATCGCCATCGGCAAGGCCGCAGCGTGGAGAAGGCTGAGTCCTGCCGGAACGGGGGTCCAGACCGACAGCACGGCATGATCCGCAGCGCCAGCACTTGGATATTCCTGATAGGCAGGAACCCCGAGGATCGCATCACCGATCACGACGCCCTCCACACCGTCGCCTACCGCATCCACGATGCCGGCCACGTCAAGGCCAACGCCACGAGGCAGGTCGCCGGCAAACAGCCCACGGCATAGCGCCCAATCCGCCGGGTTGAGACCGCAGGCGTGAACCTTAATGCGGACATGGCCAGGCTTCGGCTCGGGGATATCGGCATCGTCTAAGCCCAGAACGTTGCCCGGCTCGCCGTAGCGGTGGAAGCGCAGCGTACGCATCGTCGTCTCCCCTGTAGTGACAGTGACAGACACATAAGAGTGACGACAGCGGCTGACAATATGCTAAGCCGCTCCGTATGCCACGAACCGGAGCAGAGGCACGGCAACGCCTGCAACAAGCTACGCTAGAGCTTTTTCAGCAGAAGGGGTTCGACGCCACAACGGCAGCCGAGATCGCCGAGCGGGCGGGCGTTACCGAACGCACCTTCTTCCGCCATTTTGCGGACAAGCGGGAAGCGCTGTTCGATGGCGAGGCAGAGTTCCGAGAGGAGATGGCGAGTGCCGTCGTCTCGGCACCGGCGGACATGAGCCCGATGGAAGCCTTGTTCCACGCCTTCCGCTCGGCAGAGCCACTGCTTCAACGAAACCGGCCTTTCACCGAGCCGCGCCAGAAGATCATCGATGCGACGCCCGCGCTTCAGGAACGGGTACTGACCAAAACGGCGGGTCTGATCGCGGCACTTGCCGACGCACTTCGTAAGCGCGGCGTGCAGGACGATGCGGCCACGTTTGCTGGGCAGATCGGGATGGCAACGGTGAGCCATGCCACGAAAGTGTGGTTAGCCGATCCAACCTCGACCTTCGCCGGAAGCCTCATGAAGGCACAAATAGCCTTAAAATATTTCTCGACCTAGTCGCAGCGCTTTCCCGATCAACCATCCTTTGCAGGAAGCCCTTGTAGGCAGCTTGGGGCTCGGACTGAAGTTAACCCGTTTTGGTGGGAGCCTTTCTAGCTCTTACTGGAGGTCTCCCGATGCGTCGTACTCTTCCGCCTCACTCGCCTGAATTTCGTCGCCAGATGGCTGATTTGGTCCATGCGGGCCGGAATATCACGGATCTGGCTCGGGAGTTTGACGAGGAGCCCATAGGTTTTCCGTTCCATTGCTCCCCAGACCCCAAGTTCCTCGATCAGATTGTGAAGCTGGGTGGCCGCGTCCCACTGTTGCTGGAAGAAGCGGCTCAATATAAGCATGCGCCACACTTAGGCGTTGACCACTTCGTCAGGATGGCGGGGCAAAGTTGCGGGGCATCGGGTCTGGCCACAGGATAGGCTAGCGGTAGAAATAGGGCATGAACTACGCCGGCTTCTGCCGGTCAGCCCCGAGTGCCATACCTTTCCTGCATGTATGGCTGACACACTAGCTTCCTGACCGCCAAACCACTCGCCAGTATCCTCAGCAAGTCGAGCCTACGACCCAACTTCTCGACCGAGAATGCCCCGTCGATCCAGCAGCACCTCATCGTGCAGCAGCCATTGTAGAACCGACGCCTCACTCACTTTCTTCCACTGCCGCAACAATAGTTGCGACAGTGGCCTATCATGCCATTAGCATAATTGCTATGCCGGAAGCTCACCTGAAATACGTTCCGTGAGGAGGACGTGTTCCTTGAAGGTCGCCAGCGCCAAAGTAGCGAGATGCTGCCCTTGCAATTCCGCCATATCGCTTGTGCCCTTTGAAGCGTTGTTCAAGTAGGCGGTAGCAAGCGCACGCAGGAACTTGTGGTTTACGACCTGGGCCGTGATGTAGTCGCGATCGAAAGCTGCACCCTCAGGGGCATTCTTGATCTTGGCCAAGGTTGCTTGCGCCATCGCGTCGGGCGCCGGTACGGGAGTGCCGAGCTCTTTGAGGACAGTGGTCACAGCGATAGCTTCTGTAAGCTCGAAACCTGCGAATTCCTTCACCATCGGGTTAGTGGCCCGCTCAACTGCAATCTTGCTGGTGGCAAGCGACAGCTCGGCAGGTCCGATCACGCCGGCGGCAAATTCCTTCGCAGTTCGTACGCCAGATACGTCAGGCATCATCGGCGTCTCGGAAGCCTCTCGCGGTGTCGACTGGGCCATGGCCGTGACGATGGGAGCCACTGCCAGCGCAGCGGCGCTGACCAGTATGGAACGTCGGTTCGTAAACATTTTCTGCTTTCTGAAAAGGCCATCGGCGAAATGCCGCAGCCGCCGTTATTAGTTAAACGCTTAAGACCGACGTTAAGGCAAAGTTTCATCCAGCGTACAGCAAACTTCTGACTCAAGACAACAGGTTGCCATCATCCACCAGTGCTGAATGCCGAAAGGTTCAGTCAAGTGGGTTCAACGCTCCGATCCTACCATCTTCATAATCTTCCCGCTCTCGCAAAGATTGCTTCAAAGATCGAGAGGGGCTCTGCCTGGGTCTGTAACGTTAGCTAGCACCTCGGCATCAAGCCTACTCCTTCGCTGCTCGGAAGGCTGTAGCAGTAGCGAGATAATTATCTATACCGCCGTGATCCGCGCCATGGCGTACGGCACCCGCCAGAACGGCAGCACGCGCAACTGACAGGCCTCGGCCGCCGCTGGCAGCCGCAGCAGGGCCAGGCAGGCGCGCAGCAGGTC
>CAXTQE010000226.1:0-4386 GCA_964246225.1 uncultured Acidobacteriaceae bacterium
TATGGGAGCTCTGGGCCGAAGCTCGCGGTACTCCTGCGCGAAGATGTCGATGAGCGACACGGACACGTTTGAGATTAACATGCAGGAGCTTGCGCCCGGGTTACAGGAAGCTCAAGAACGTGGAGCTTTGCCGTCGTCCTTGGGAGGCGGATGCGCCAGAAACCAGGCTTTCTGGGACTCCATCAGCTCCGTCGCGCTCTGGTGCACGTCGTTCAGCGATTCGAGGGCGAGCTTGCGCGCAAGCGTGTAAGTGGGGTGCACGGGAGGAGACTTGAGCGCGGTGCCCCAGCGCTCAGTGGCTGCAATGAGCTTGGGCAGGACTTTGCGAAGATCGCGATGGTGCTTGTCGTATTCATCCAGATTGTCGTCGAGGTCGTCGGCGATGGACGCAAACTGCTGCATCTGGTCGTCGATGTCCTGCTCGCGACCAGGACGCCGCGTCCCCGTGTCGAGACGATCGATCTCCCTCGTGCGCTGGTCTAGGAAGGCGATAAAGCTAAGGACGCGCTCCGGAGGATAGTAGGCAGTATCGCGCAGTTTCTCAATTTCGCCTTCAGAGAGCGCGGACTCATGAGCCTGCGCGGCGAGAGGTTGCATAAGCGGGAGCAGAAGCCCCGCACCAAGTAGACGCAACGCGGCCCGCCGGCTTGCGGAGTGGCCGCGGAGCCCGTTCCTCTGAAACATCAGTGAGCGAACACCTGGGACAACAGCTCTTCATGCACCTTGTTGAGTTGCTTCATGGTGGCCTCAAAGACGGCGCGGTCTTCGTCTGAAACGGCGTGCATGGCCTGCTCTAGGCGATAAGTTGCGGCGCGGACCACCATCTCCGCATCTTTCAGCCGCTTGCTGTCCTTGGCCATGCCGGTGTGAGCGCGATCAGCGAAGGCCTGGACCCGCTTCATGCTGGCAAAGGCCTGTTCCATCTCGCCCGCCGAGATCTGATGTCCGGCGAGATCGATGTAAGCCTGGACGAGCTCTGTGTAGAGATAGCACTGTTCGCGGGCACCGGCGTGCTCAGCGCGGGCTTCCATCTGGGCCAGTCCGGCCGAGTCGGGTGCGACGCCTCCATTTGCGGCGGCAAAGGCGGGAGAAAACGAGACGATCAGAACGAGGGCGGCACATGCGGGGAAGAATCTCATGGTGCACCTGCTGGGGTGGGGCCGGTTGCGTCACTTCGAGTGTTCGAGAGCAACGAGGCGGTGCTGGGCCTCGAACTCTTCATCTGGGTTGCTGCCGTTCGATGCCGCCAGGAACTGTCTGTAGGCCTGCTGCGCGAGCTTGACGTGATGTAACTTGTCTTCTGAGATGGCCGTCAGGAACAGGATGGACACCGAAGTTGGGAGAAATGTAGCACGCACGTCGATCGCATGCAATGCACCGGTTGGATCATTGTTTTGTGCGCAAACGAAGGCTAGTTCTCCGGCCATCCGGCCAAGGTCGGCGGGGGTAGGAAAGAGCGCAGGCTGGGCGACAAGCGGGGCGAGAACGCTCTGAGCTTCGGGAAATCGCTTGAGGTGGATGAGAGCGCGGGCGCGGTCCTCGGCAAGATCTGTGTTCTTCGGGTCCTGGAGAGCGAGGCGGGTGAGCAGAGGCTCGGCTTTGGCATCGGCTCCGGCGTCTAGGTAGAGGTCGGCAAGCAGGCGGGTGACGTTGGTGTCCTGCGGCTGGGCCTGATGAAGCTGCTCCATGAGTGCGACGGCTTGGGGCGTCTTACCCTCCGCGCGGTCGAGCGAGGCGAGCTGGGCGGTGAGGGCGGGGTCTCCGGGGTGCGCGGCCAGGGCAGCGGCGAGAACAGGCTCGGCCTCGGCTGGACGCTTCTGCGCAAGCAGCAGATGAGCTAACGCGGCGGAGGCAGCGGGATCCTCCGGGCGCACGGCGAGCAGATGACGGTAGGCGGCCTCGGCGTCGGCGGAGTTGCCCGGAGTGGCCTGGGCAAGCTGGGCCGCGAGCAGGGTGTCGTCGGGGGTCTCGGGGGAGAGTTTGAGGGCTTCGAGGAGTTCGGCGCTGGCGTCTGCGGGGTGAGACTTTGCGTCCAGGCGGGCGAGGGCTCTCCAGGCGCGGGCGCGGAGTGCGGCGTCACTGGAGGAAAGTTTTGTAGCGGCCAGGAAGGTGGCGTGGGCGTCGTCGAAGCGTCCGGCGCGGGCGAGCAGAAGGCCAAGCGCGACCTGGGGCTCGGCAAAGGTGGAGTCGTCTTCGGTGGCGGTACGGTAACTCTGTTCGGCGGCGGAGGTCTGGTCGAGAGCGTCCTGGGCGGAGCCGAGGTCGTAGAGCAGGCGGGAGTCTTTGGGGCTGGCGGCGGCAAGCGGAGCAAGCAGCTTCAGGGCGCGCTCGAAGTCGTGGGCTTCGAGGGCCGCGTTGGCCTGCTGGCGCTGGGCAGATTGGGGCGCGGGCTGGGTGTGGACGTCGGTGTTGAAGTCCTGCGCGGAAGCTGAGGAGGCGGAGAGGAAAAGGGCGAACAGGATGGTTTTCACGCCGGGACCTCGACCTCATCGGGGTGAGGGACGCTGGCAAGGACCGGCGCGAGCCAGTGGCCGGTGTGGCTGGCGGGATTGGCGGCGATCTCTTCGGGAGTGCCGAAGGCGATGACCTGGCCGCCGGCATCTCCGCCCTCCGGACCCATGTCGATGACCCAGTCGGCGGACTTGATGACGTCGAGATTGTGCTCGATCACCAGCAGGGAGCCGCCCCCTTCGATGAGCTTGTGGAAGGCGGCGAGGAGCTTGGCGACGTCGTCGAAGTGGAGGCCGGTGGTGGGCTCGTCGAGGATGTAGAGGGTGCGGCTGCGGGCGCGGGCGGCGACCTCGTTTGAAGCCCCGCTGCGGTTGACGATAGAGCGCGCGGTGGCGAGGTGCGAGGCGAGCTTGACGCGCTGGGCCTCGCCGCCCGAAAGCGTGGTGGCGGACTGGCCGAGGCGGACGTAGGAGAGGCCGACCTCGTCGAGCACGTAGAGCTTGTCGACAATCTTGGGGTGGCCGGCGAAGTAGACGAGGGCTTCCTTGACGGTCATCGAGAGCACGTCGAAGATGTTTCGATTCTTGTACTTGATGTCGAGGATGGAGGCTTTGTAGCGGGTGCCGTTGCATTCTTCGCAGGGCAGTTCGATGTCGGCGAGGAACTGCATTTCGACGGTAACCGTGCCGTCGCCTTCGCAGACGTCGCAGCGGCCTCCGGGAACGTTGAAGGAAAAGGCTCCGGCGGCAAAGTTTTTGCGCTTGGCGTCCGGCTGCGCGGCGAAGAGGGAGCGGATGTCGTCGAAGGCCTTGATGTAGGTGACGGGGTTGGAGCGCGGGGTGCGGCCGATGGGCGACTGGTCGACGAGGATGACATCGTTGAGGTGCTGGACGCCGGCGAGCCCGCGGTAGAGCGAGCTTGGGTCGCCGGACTCCGTTTGGCCAAGAGCTTGCTGGAGGGCGCGGTAGAGGACCTGGTGGACGATGGTGGATTTGCCCGAGCCGGAGACGCCGGTGACGCAGCAGAGCAGGTTTAGGGGGATGTCGAGGTCGACGCCGCGGAGGTTGTGGATGCGGGCTCCGGTGAGCTTGAGGTGCTCGCGGCCGGGCTCGCGGCGAGCGCTGGGGACGGGGATGGTGAGGCGTCCGGAGAGGTATTTGCCGGTGATGGAATCGGGGTCGGCAGTGACCTCGGAGACAGTTCCGGCAGCGAGCAGTTGGCCGCCAAGTTCGCCCGCGCCGGGGCCGAGGTCGAGGAGGTAGTCGGCGGCGCGGATGACGTCGGGGTCGTGCTCGACGACGAGGATGGTGTTGCCGAGGTCGCGGAGGTCGAGCATGATGCGGATGAGCTTGGCGTTGTCCCGGGTGTGGAGGCCGATGGAGGGCTCGTCGAGGACGTAAAGGGCGCCGACGAGGCGGGAACCGAGGGAGGTGGCGAGCTGGATGCGCTGGGATTCGCCGCCGGAGAGGGTGGAGGAGAGGCGGTCGAGGGTGAGGTAGTCGAGGCCGACCTGCTCGAGGAAGCGGGTGCGCTGGCGGACTTCTTCGAGGACCTTGCCGGCGATCTCCATCTGCGCGGGGGAGAGGGTGAGGCCGTCGAAGAAGGCGGTGGCACCGGTGATGGTGAGGGCGGTGACTTCGCTGATGTTCTTCGGGGCGTCGGTGCCGGAGCGGAGGTTTACGGCGCGGGCCTCGGCGCGCAGGCGGGAGCCGCGGCAGTCGGGGCAGGTGGCGTAGCCGCGGTATTTGGAGAGAAAGACGCGGACGTGGAGCTTGTATTTTTTCTGGTCGAGCTCGGCGAAGAAGCCGCGGATTCCGGAGAAAGTTCCTGCGCCGTCCTGGATGACGCGCTGCTGGGCGGGGGTGAGGTCGTACCAGGGGACGTTGGTGGGGACGCCGGCGGCTTTAGCGGCCTTCTTCATTTCAGCGTGGAGGG
>CAXTQE010000227.1:0-4330 GCA_964246225.1 uncultured Acidobacteriaceae bacterium
AGGGCACGCTGCGCGAGCTGTGGCCCGAGGCGATCGACAACCTGGCCTCGGCCGCGGTGCTGCGCCGCATCGGCTTCCGCGAAGCTACCTTCACCGATCACGGCTTCTCGCTCAATGGAAAGATCGTCAAGCTCCGCGGCCTGGACCGTCACCAGACCTTCCCCTTCGTCGGCCAAGCCATGCCCGCCCGCGTTCAGCGCAAGGACGCCGACATTCTCCGCCACAACCTGCACTGTAATATCGTCCGCACGTCGCACTACCCGCAATCCCGCCACTTCTTGGATCGCTGCGACGAGATTGGACTCCTCGTCCTCGAAGAGATTCCCGGCTGGCAGCACATCGGCCCAGAGCCCTGGAAACAGATCGCCATCGACAACGTCGGCCGCATGATCCGCCGCGACTGGAACCATCCCGCCATCATTCTTTGGGGCGTCCGCATCAACGAGTCGAAGGACGACCATAGCTTCTACACCCGCACCAACGCCCTCGCGCATGCGCTCGATACCACCCGCCAGACCGGAGGCATCCGCTACCTCTACGACACCGAGCTCCTCGAAGACGTCATGACCATGAACGACTTCGGCTTCCCTCTCCGCCCACCGAACCACCCCCGCTACCTCAACACGGAATTCGTCGGACACACCTTCCCTACCAAGACCACCGATGATGACGAGCGCCAGCGCGAGCACACCCTCCGCCACGCCCGCATCCACAACCAGCTCGCGTCCAACCCGCAGTACGCTGGTGGCATCGGCTGGTGCGCCTTCGACTACAACACCCACGCCAACTTCGGCGCCGGAGACCGCATCTGCTATCACGGCGTCACCGACATCTTCCGCGAATCCAAGCCCGCCGGAGGCTTCTACAAGAGCCAGTGCGAGCCCGCAGAAGAGGTCGTCCTCGAGCCCGCCTTCCACTGGGCCAACAGCGATGAATCGGTCGGCTTCACCAAGATGGTCGTCTGCTCCAACTGCGAGCAGCTCAAGTTCTACATGCGCGAAGGCAGCCTTGAAGCAAACCCCTGGGTCCTCGTCGCGACCGTCGCCCCAGATCGCACAGAGTTCGACCACCTCAAGTACCCACCGTTCATCATCGAAAAATCTAAACTGGACATGACCCAGTTCGCCATCCACTGGGGAGATCTGCGTCTGGACGGCCTTATCGGCGGCCAGGTCGCCATCTCCAAGTCCCTTTCAGGCAGCGGCGTCGACCGAAAGTTTGCGCTCCTCGCAGACGACCTGACCTTGAGCGCCGACGGTGCCGATGCCACCCGCGTCGTCCTCCGCGTCACCGACGAGTTCGGAGCCCTCCGCACCTACGCCAACGATCCCATCGCCTTCACCCTCGAAGGCCCTGCCGAGCTCATCGGCGACAACCCCTTCGCCCTCATCGGAGGCACCGGCGCCATCTGGATTCGCGCGAAGCAAACCTCCGGCACTGCGAAGCTCAGCGCCAGACATCCCCGCCTCGGCACCCAGACCATCACCTTTCAACTCACCCCAGCCCCACCCGAAGCGTTGTAGTCACACAGACAATCACCTCGTCCAGGACGCGCACACTACGAGCCTCGAGCGCGGAGTCCTGATAACTTCAAAGACCACGTTGTGGAGCCAAACCACACCCTAGGGCAAGCGTTCCAAAGCCAACGCCGTACCGTCGTAATCGCCTTGCAACTTCAAATTCACCCCGGCCCCCATCAGCACCGAGCCCGACAGCACCTCCTCCCCGGCATACTTCTCCGGGTCCAGCGCACGCACTCGATACATCGCACTCGCCTCCAGCCCACGCAGGCGAACCTGCGGATACGCCAGCAAGAATCGCTGACTATGCACATACGCCAGCAACACGGCCTGCGAGCCATCCTTCGCCACATACTCCATCTGTGAGTTCTCTCCCGTCATCGGCGATTGAAGCCGGTATAGATTTCCCTGCTGCACAGTCGTGCGAATGGTCTTATAGAACGCCGTAAGCTTGGCGGAGAGCGACAACTCGGCATCCGAAAATTTAGTCAGGTTCGCTCCAATCCCGAGCGCTCCCTGCATCGCCACAAGAAAGCGATACTGCAGCGGAACGAGCCGATGATCCATGCTCGGAACGTCCGTCACCCAGGCCACCATCGTCTGCGGGGTATACGCCTGCGTGTAGCCGAACTGGATGTCCTGGCGATCAAGCGCATCCGTGTTATCACTGGGCCAGACCTCGTCCGTACGTGCAAGAATCCCGAGATCCACGCGCCCGCCCCCGCTTGAGCACGACTCGATCTCCAGCTTCGGATGCTTGGCCCGAAGCCGATCGATTACGTCGTACAGATTCCGCACCGCCACCACATAAATCGCCTTCTCCGCATCGATGTTCGGGTGTCCCGCCGATGAACCTGGCGCAGTATTCCAGCCCGGCTCAGACCAGATCCGGTTGTAGTCCCACTTCAAAAACGCGATGTCGTTCTCGCTCACCAGCTTATCCAGCCAATGAAACATCCACTCCTTCACATCCGGCCGCGCCAGGTTCAGCATCAACTGGTTCCGCTCCTCCGTATGCTCGCGATTGGGAAACTGCATCGCCCACTCCGGATGCTGCCGGTACAGATCGCTGTCCGGATTCACCATCTCCGGCTCCACCCAGATGCCAAAATCCATGCCCAGCGCGTGCACCCGATCGATCACCGGCTTCAACCCATTGGGAAACTTCTTCGGCGTCACCGTCCAGTCGCCCAGCCCGGCATGATCATCGTCACGCTTGCCGAACCATCCATCGTCGATCACGAACCTCTCGACACCCGCCTTCGCCGCCCGCTCCGCCAACGCAATCTGCGAGTCTCCCGTGAAGTTCATCTCAGTCGCTTCCCACGAGTTGTAAATGATCGGCCGCGGTTTAAGCTCACGCGCTTCTCCGCGCTTGGGCAGGATCTCCTGCATCTGAAAGTCACTCAGGATGCGCGAAGCCTCGCCATCGCCACCCTTCGTATACCCACCGTAAAACTTCGGCGTCTCCAGCGACTCACCCGCTGCCAGAGTCCAATGAAAATCAAACGGATTGAATCCCCCCGTGATCCGAGGTTGCTGCAGCGACGTATATTCGGTAACGATCTGCCAATTGCCGCTCCAACCCAGTTCCCCAAACCAGACCGGCCCGGCCTCTTCCGTCGTCTCCCCTTCCTTGCCGATCGAGAACCATGGATTAGCCTCATGCGAGGTCTGCCCCGTGCGACTCTCCTGCACACTCTTTCCCGTCTTCAGAGCCTCTTGCTTGAGTTGAAATTCACCTCCCCACATGCCCGTCAGCCAGCGATGCGTGTAGCCCGTACCGGCAGGCAGATTCCACGCAGCCGACGCCGCATTCTCAATGCTGAAGCTTCCCTTTCCTACATTCTCAATACGCGACCACCGCGCCAGCAAACCCTCCGCATAGGTCTGGTAATAGAGATGTACCCGCAGAGGCTCCATCGTATCCTTGAGAACAATCTCAAGCAGCGAACCCGTCACCTTCGCTGACTCATACTTCAGAATCAACGTCCGATCCCCATTCGGAGAGTTGACCTTCAGCGCCGTCTCAGGAAAAATCCCCGCACCATACGCCGGATACTCCTGCGGTGTCGTCGCCGCTGGAGCATACTGCGATGCGCGGTCCGGCAGGCTCTTCGCGACCGGCACGAGACCGCGACCGCTCAGCTTCGGGCCCCAGTAGAGTGACTGCAGGATGCCTTGCTCGTTCACACCCACGACGTAGGTCATCTCGCCCGCATCGAGATACCACTGTTGTCGGTCCGCTTGTGGCCGCACAGAGTTCTGCGCCGGTAGCAGCCGAGAAGCAAAGGAAATGGCAAGACAACAGACAGCAACGTTGATCGCTTTCGACAAAGCTAACTCCTCGAATAAAAGCGTACGAGCACTTTACACGAACAAGATCGTCCCTTCCTCCTCTTTGCTCCAAGCAAACCCGAGTACGGTGTAGAGGTGGAGCCGATTGACTTTGCGAAGGTGGCACAGGCATGCGGTGCGCGGGCTACACCATCGAGCACCCGGAGGAGGGAGCAGGTGCTGCGCAACGCCTTGACCGGAGTGATCCCGCCATCGTGCCGGCCGTGCCCAAAGAACCGCCCATCCCGCCAGGATCACGACCGAGCAGGCCATCAAGTTCTCGGCGCATGGGGGAGAGCCTTTCGCGAGATCCTTCAGGGGAAACAACACCTGGCCGGCCGCCAACCAATCCAAACGAGAAATCGCCGTATCTGAAATACAGTCTCGGATATCAGAGGTGTAAACCCTCACTACTTCCATTCGGTTACCATGTAATATCTTCCGTAACCTGCGAAGAAAAAGAGAAGATTTTA
>CAXTQE010000228.1:0-4282 GCA_964246225.1 uncultured Acidobacteriaceae bacterium
GTCCGCATGCCACAGGGCGAGCGAGGTTCCGTAGCTGGCGGCGGCCTGACGGGCGTGGTGGTGGAGCAGGGCGCGGTCGACCATCCAGCGCATGACGCCTCCCACAAAGATGGCGAGGGTGGTGGCGATCGACAGGTAGGCGCCGACGGCGAAGGTAAGGGAGCGTACGCCGAGGAGTTCGACGGTGAGGACGAGGGCGACGCCGAGCAGGACCAAACCCCAGGGAAGCTTGCGGGTAAGGATGCCGTTGATGACGGTGGCCATCAGCTTGCCTTGGGGCGCGGCGGCTTTTTCGCTGCCGATGCCCTGGGTCCACTGGATGACGATCTGGTGGGTGACGGGGTCAAGGAGGTACTTGCCGTCGGCGAGCGAGGTGGAGCCGATGGCGTTAAGGAGGAGGTAGCGGTGGGCGTCGGAGATGGGCTGGTGGGTGCCGTCTTTGGAGGTGAGCTGGATGCGGTCGCGGGGGAAGGTGCCTTTGTCCTGGACGCCGTCCGCGAGCAGGGCCGAGGTAAAGGGAATGGGCGTGGGGAGGCGAGTGTACGATTCCAGGCCACTGTTCATGGCATTCAAGGTTGCGCCGATAGAGAAGACAGAGATGACGACGCCGGCCATGACGGCGGCTTGCTGTTTCCAGGGGGTAGCACCGAGGAGGTAGCCGGTTTTGAGGTCCTGAGAGGTGTCGCCGGCGTTGGAGGCGGCGATGCAGACAATGCCGCCGATAGTGACGGCGAGGGCTCCAAAGGCAGGCGCGGTCCAGCCCTTGACGAGGAAGATGGCAGAGGTAGCCATGAGCGTGGCGAGCGTCATGCCGGAGATCGGGCTCGGGCTGGACCCGACGATGCCGACGATGCGGGCGGAGACAGTGACGAAGAGGAAGCCGAAGAGGAGGACGAGGAGGGCGGCGGCTAAATTGGCGAGAAAGCCGACCTGGGCTCCGGGGACGGGGTGGAGGGTGAGGAAGGCGACGAGGAGCAGGAGCAGGAGGAGGGATCCGCCGAGGACAAAGGAGAGGGGGAGGTCGCGGGCGGTCCTTGCTGGACGGGCGACCGCTCCGTGTGGTTGTCCGCTTGCGTTTTTTGAGCGGAGGGAGCGAGCGCCTTCGGCAAGGGCGCTGAGGATGGTGGGCGCAGTGCGAAAGAGGGTGATGAGGCCAGCGGCGGCGACGGCTCCGGCACCCATGGGACGGACGTAGGTGCGCCACAGGGAGGACGGATCCATAGAAGCAATGGAGGAGGTGCCAGGGTAGATTGGCGTGCCGAGGTGTGCGCCAAAGAAGTAGATGGCCGGCATCAGGACGAACCAGGAGAAGACGCCGCCGGCGAGCATGATGGCGGACACGCGGAGGCCGATGATGTAGCCGACGCCGAGATACTCGGGGGTGCAGTCGGCGCGCAGGGCGGAGCCTTTGAGGATGTGCTGGGAGCCGCCGAAGTCGGGTTCGACGTTGGGCTGGGAGGGCCAGAGGGCGAGGAGGTTGTCGTTCTGGAACAGGGTGTAGAGGGCGCCGAAGCCGAGTCCAAGGAAGACGCGGGAGGCGAAGGAGCCGCCGCGCTCGCCGGCCATGAGGACGTCGGCGCAGGCGGTGCCTTCGGGGTAGATGAGAGTGCCGTGTTCCTCAACGATGAGCTGGCGGCGAAGGGGGATCATGAAGAGGACGCCGAGCCAGCCGCCGAAGAGGGCGAGGGCAAAGATTCTTATCGACTCCAGGTCGAACCCGAGGAAAATGAGCGCGGGCAGGGTGAAGATCACGCCCGAGGCGATGGACTGGCCGGCGTTGCCGATGGTTTGGACGATATTGTTTTCGAGGATGGAGGCCTTGCCAAACGCGCGAAGGATGGAGATGGAAAGGACGGAGATGGGGATAGACGCGGCGATGGTCAGCCCGGCGCGGAGGCCGACGTAGACGGTGACGGCGCCGAAGAGGACGGCGAAGACGGCGCCGAGGAGGAGGGCGCGGAGGGTGAACTCGGGGCGATGGTCGGCGGCCGGGACGAAGGGCTGGAAGGGTGCGTTGGGCATGAGGTGAGAAGGTTCTCCGGCGCGGGCTTGCATGGGAGTGTATCAGCGGGCCGGACGTATGCGGGGGCGGGTCATTGACGTGGGAGGACGCAAAGGGCATATACTGCAGCCATGGCGCGGTCGGACCGACCTGGAGCGCCATCGAGTGAGGTGTGTTTTCAGCGAACCCCTGCATCGGCTTACGCCCCCGCAGACGCTCGCACCTGATCCTGCAGGTCCACCCGGTGAGGGGACGCACCGGGATGTCGATCGCTGGCGCGCGGTAATCAACGTTCTCCAAAGCCCGGCAAGAGCGTTGAAAGTTCTGCTGAACGACGGCGTCACGACGTGCTTTCCTGCAGATTGTGCTTGCTGTGGAGGGCCGCTGGAGCGAGCGGGCGCGGTTCCTGTGTGCGATGGATGTCTGGCTCGGACAGTGCGCGATGTTTCCGTAGTGTGTCATCGTTGCGGAGCTTCGGTGGACCTGGAGCTGGACTTTGAGGACGAGCGGTTTGCGCGAAACCTGGGTGCTTCGCTTCTGTGCCGACCTTGCCGGATGGTTCCTCCCGATTTTGTTCGCGCGGTAAGCTTTGGGCGGTTTGACGGTGAGCTGCGGGACCTGCTGCTTCTGTTCAAGTTCAGCGGAATTCGTGCGGTGGCTCCGCTGCTAGGTCGCCGCCTGGCGGAGGCGATCGTATCGCTGGAAGGGGAGGCAGGCGCTGATCTGCTGGTGGTGCCGGTTCCGCTCTTCCGTAAACGCGAGCGGGAGCGTGGCTTCAACCAAGCGGAACTATTGGCGAATGCGGCGCTGCGGGAGCTCCGGCGGGTGCGCCCGGCTTGGCGGCTTCAGCCTGCGTACGACCTGATCAAGCGTCGTCGCAGTACGGAGAGCTCTTATACGCTGTCGCGGCGCGGACGCAGAAGGAATCTGGCTGGAGCTTTTCGAGCTGCGGGAAAGTTGGCAGGACGAGAGGTTTTGCTGATCGACGATATCTTCACCAGCGGGGCGACGGCTCGCGAGTGTGCCCGCGTGCTGGTGAGGGCCGGTGCGAGCAAGGTGTGGGTGGCGACCGTGGCCCGGACGCGCAGAAAAGTTCTCGGATCGAAACAGGAGGATGTAGAAGATTCGATTGCGATCTGGGATTTTCCCGCAACCGCAAACGCGGTCAACAGCCAGCCAGCGATCAGGACCGAGCAATGACGGGAGATGCATGCAAATGCAAAGCGGGAAGATGCGAAAGGTAAGAGCGGGCAACGGACGGCATGCGGGCTATAAGAGCACCGGAGCGCCGGGCGCGCGCAGACCGACGACCGAGCTGGACGTGCGCACGGGCGTGTTCCGGCAGCCAGCAATGCAGACGCCGGTGCTGGTCTTGAATGCGAGCTATGAGCCGATCAACATCTGCGGGGCGCGGAGGGCGCTGGTGCTCGTACTAAAGGGTGTGGCTCGGACGGAAGAAGAGCAGGGCGCGGTGCTGCATGCGGCGCGGATGCAGGTGGCGATGCCGTCGGTGATCCGGCTGCTCGAGTACCGGCGCATTCCGCACCAGACGCGTGCGCTCTCGCGCAAGAATATCCTGCTGCGCGACCGCAACATGTGCCAGTACTGCCAGGTGGTACTTACGGCGGGTGAGCTGACGCTGGATCATGTCATCCCGCGTAGCCGGGGCGGCCTTTCAACGTGGGAAAACCTGGTTGCCTGCTGCCATGACTGCAATCGGCGCAAGGGCAACCAGTTGCTGCATGAGCTGACGGAGATGAGGCTGCTCAGGGAGCCGCGGCCGTTCTCGCTGCACACCAGTCGGCACATCATGCGGATGATCGGATCGGCCGATCCCAGCTGGCGGCGGTATCTGTACTTTGAGTCGGGCGAGGCTGCTTAGCAGGACTGGCCATTCAGAGTGCCACGACGCAAGGTGGACAGACGGCTTGTCTTCTTCGTCTTGTCCTTGAAATCCCGCCTGCTCCCTGGCTCGTGAAATCGGCTTCAAGGGTCAGAGCTGGTCAGTAAAGACGCTATGGCGCTCCGTGATGAAGACTGCGACGCCTTTGCCGACCGCAGCTGCATTGGAAAACTGTCCGCGCAGCAGCCGTTTGCCGAGGCGGAGGGCGAGGTAGGCGGCCATCGATAGGTATGGCGTGGGAGCGGCGCGCTGAAGCAGGCGCAGGGTGGAGGTGGTAGCAAACCTGTCGATGAGCGGGCTGCGTTTGGGGCTGCTGCCGCCCTCTTTGTGGAGGATGGCGGTTTCCGCACAGACGACCAGCGGCAGGCCGGCTCGGT
>CAXTQE010000229.1:0-4273 GCA_964246225.1 uncultured Acidobacteriaceae bacterium
CCGTCGCCATCCTGCGCGTCGCCCTGCGCCGCGCCCACCCCGAAGCCGTGGCGCAATCCACAAGCCAGAAACCAGCACTCCGCCGCTCCAAAGCGCCATCGCCACCAGGTGCACCCACTCCAGCACCTCGGCCCGCGAGAAGTTCCCATCCACCGCCGCATGCCCGGTCGCCGCCCGCAAAGTGAAAATCCCCAACAGAAACAATGCAGCCCCGGCAAGCTGAACCCGCCTGCGCCGCACCAGCCATACCCAAAGCACAAGCCCTGAACTCAGCACCCCAACATCCAGCAGCACTTTGCCCGCATGCATCCCGAGAACATCCGGCAGGATCGAAAGGATCGTTCGCAGCGAAGACGAGTCGCTGAACGTCGCGCCCAGCATCAGCAGCTGAGCCCAACTCGCGGCACACAAGGCCGCCGCACACCAGCGTAGCGGCCACCGTTCCTCGCTGCCCGGAAGCCAGACAGCCGCCAGCAGCAGCCCGCACATCACCGACGCGCCCAAATCCGCAGCAGCGGCCACCAGCACGCTCAGCCACACCAGCATCTCCACGCCGGAGCTTACTGCACCTTGAAGCTGTAGTCGCCGTCCATGCGATGACCGTCGAGCGCCGCCGTCTTCCAGTGCACCCGATACGTCCCCGCTGCCAGCCTCGGCAAGGCCAGCGTCATGTGCTTGGCATCCGCCGGGTCAACGGCTGACTTATCCCTGCTGACCACCGCACCCTGCGCGTCCATCAGCTGCAGCGAGCTGAACTTCGGCTCCAGCGCCTCCGTGAAGACCACCGATACCTGAGCCGGCGCAGCCACCGTCGAGTTCGCCTCGGGTGTCATCGTCTTCGGCTTGGAGTGCGCCAGAGCCGGCAATGCCGCCAGGCTCATTACCACGGCAGCTGCAGTGCGTCGAACAACCTTAGCTAGAGCCACGTAAACTCCTTCGTCCAAATCTAACCTGCGGTAATCGTGAATGCCGCTACATACAGCTGCGTTCCGCCCCGAAACTGCAGCCACAGCCGATAGGTTCCCGCCTCGCGCAGCGCGATGTGCAGCATCATCTCCGACGGCGACGGGCCGCCCTCCGGCATCGGCGGCGGCTCCACGCTCATGTCCATCTGCCCCATCGCCATCGGGTGAACATGCACATACGAGAGGTCCTGCCCGTTCAGGAACACCGCATGCGCTGGAACGCCAAGGTAAGGATGCAGATCCTTTGCCGGTTTGCCGTCCCTGAGAATGTTCACGTCCAGCATGCTCATCATGCCCGTATGCAGGCGAACGCTGCTTAGATCGACCTCATACGGCCCTACCTGCACACCCATGCCGGTCGGCGTCAGCGTCCGTGCACCCTGCTGTGTTCCACCGACATCCACCTGGAAGCGAAACACCTGGTGGTTCATCTGGTCCGGCAAACCATCCGCATACACCAGGTAACGGCCTGCTGCCGGAAACTGCTCGGTCATGCGCAGGTGCCCGTCCGGACCCAGCACCGGATGTTCATGCAGAAACGTCTTGAAGTCGCTGCTCACAATAATCATGTGGAGCTTCTTGGTCATCTCCACCTGGTAGCTGCGAATGGCATCCGGCTTGCCTGGATGCGTCATCCACAGGTCCATGCGTTCACTTAGCGGCTTCCCCACCACTGGGTCGACCCGCAGATGCCCTTCGGTCTGCGGCTGCTGCCCCTGCAGCGCGAATGTCCCTGCCAGCACGGAACCCTCTGTGCCTGGCCTCGTTCCGCCAGCCAAAGCACGCGCGGCAAGCAGCAGGAAAACCATCGAAGCAGCCTTCGTCAACGCCATGCCTTCACCTGGGTGGGATCACGCTCACCTTAAAACTCTTTCGGATGGACAACAAGAGACTACAGTCAAAAGCCATGGCTCCCATAGCTTCTGGCTATGCCCTCCTCTCCCCGCAGCGGCGTGGGTTATACCAGACACATCACGATCAGTCAGCATCCTTTGTGTGCGGAACGCCCTCGGCGAAGCCAGGCCGCGCTGCGTAACGCTGTGTGCCACGGTCATCTCCGCTCCTGAAAGGTATCGATGCAGCGTCCCTGGAAAGCCTATGTTCTCACCGGAGCGCTTCTGCTCCCGCTCGGCTGCAAGTCCGACAAACAGCCCGCGGCGAAGAGCTCCGCCAAGGCAAAGCAGTCGCTGAACATCAAGCCGAACGGCGCCAGCGGCGTCGGACCCAATACCAAGACCGCTCCCCCCGAAATCACCAAGGTCTTCGACTACATCGACGCGCACATCGACGAGCACGTCGACAACCTGCAGAAGTGGATCCAGCAGCCCAGCATCTCGAACTCCGGCGAAGGCATTCCAGAGTCCGCCGAGATGGTCAAGGGCTTCTTCGACAAGCTCGGCTGCCAGACCACGCGCGTCTACGACGTCGGCATCACCGAGTACGGTTCGCCCGGCAACCCCGTCGTCTACGCCAAGTGCGACGAGGGCGCGCCCAAGACCGTCGCCATCTACTGGCAGTACGACACCATGCCCGTCACCCAGCCCGACGCCTGGGTCTCGCCGCCCTTTGAGGGCAATATCGTCCCCGGCGCCCAGGCCGGCCTGCCCGACATTCCGCAGGTCCTGGTCGGCCGCGGCGCAGTCAACTCCAAGGGCCCGGAGATGGCGCAACTCAACGCCCTGATGGCCTACAAGGCCGTCAATGGCAAGCTCCCCGTCAACCTCATCTTTATCGCGGAGGGCGACGAAGAGCGCATGGACATTGGCCTGCGCAAGTTCATCAAGGATCACTCCGACCTACTCTCCGAAGCCGACGCGCTCTACGCCGGCGGCCCCTCCGAGGGCTGCGTCTACGTCGAGCTCTCTACCAGCGGCACGAAGTGGGGACGCGGCCCAACCGTCTCGGACGTCCACGGCGTCATGAAGCGCACGACTGACTCGCCTGCGTGGCGTCACATCCACATGCTCTCCTCGCTCACCTCGCCGGACGGCAACACGCCGCTGATCGCCGGCTTCAACGATAACCGCGAGTACCCCACCCCCGAGCAGATGGCCCAGCTCAAGGAGCGCGCCTCGAAGACCGACCTGGTCAAGATGGCGAAGAACCAGGGCGTCGCCCGCTACATGTCGGACGATCCCGTCGAAGTTCTCAAGGACGGCCGCTTCGGCACCAGCTTCAACCTCGACGGCATCTGGGGCGGCAACATGTACGCCGGCGGCGCAGGAGCGATCCTCCCTAACAAGATCACCTCGAAGCACAACTTCCGCTACGTGCCCAAGATGAATGGTCCAGACCTGATCCGCAAGCTGCGCGCGCAGATGGACAAGAACGGTTACAAGGATGTTGAGATCAAGCTGATCGGTGACGTGCCCTGGTCGCGCGGATCTTCGCCTACGGCGGACATCTCCGTCGCCCATCGCAAAGCCGCCGAGATGCTGGGCCTGACTGGAGGCGACGCTGCCAACCCGTTCATGGCGTCGTCATCTCCGTACTCCGAGGAATACTTCCGCAAAGCCGGCGGCGAGCTCTCCCCCATGGGCGTTGCGCAGGGCGAAGCGACCGGCGGCTACTGGCCGAGCTACCTCTTCTCTGACGGCGACGTAGGCGAGAAGGTCGGCACCGTCTCTATTCCCATGGGCATGGGCGCACGCGGCGGCCAAGGTGGACGAGCCCACGCCGCCAACGAGTACTTCGCCATCGAAGGCTCGCGTTGGGACAACGGCATGGCCGGCGCGGAGAAGATCGTCGTCGCCGCCATCTGGGAGTATGCCCAGACCACCACGACTCCGCCCAAACCCAAAACGCACGCCCAGTAACCCTTGCCCCCAAGCCGGGTGCCCCATCTCAGACAGCTTCATCGTCTGAGATGGGAGGTAAGCTCTTCATCTGCCGATCCAAGTTAACCCGCTCACTTTTCCTGGAGGCACCGCTTATGGATTCCGTGATCTCAGTTCGCGACCTCACCAAGGCCTACCAGCTAGGGGAGCACACCGTACACGCGCTCCGCTCCATCTCGCTCGACGTCGCACGCGGGGAGTTCGTCTCGGTCATCGGCCCCTCCGGTTCGGGCAAATCCACGCTCATGCACATTCTCGGCTGCCTCGACCAGCCCACCAGCGGCCACTACTTTCTGGACAACCGCGATGTCTCCAAGCTCTCCGACGACGAACTCTCCCTCGTCCGCAACGAGCAGATCGGCTTCGTCTTCCAGGGCTTCAACCTGCTCACCCGCACCTCGGCGCTTGAGAACGTCGAGCTCCCGCTGCTCTACGGCAAGTCCGACCTTTCCGCCGCGGAACGCCGTCGCC
>CAXTQE010000230.1:0-4273 GCA_964246225.1 uncultured Acidobacteriaceae bacterium
GGTGGGGACAGGTTCTCTGCGGGCCATGCCTTGGCTGGAACGGATGCATGAGGCGGGGTTTCGGGTGTGGCCGTTTGAGTCTGCTGCGCTTGGGGAGCAGCCGCCGCAACCGCTGCTGGTGGAAATGTATACGCGACTGCTGACCGGGCCGGTGAAGAAGTCAAATTCTGTGGCTCGAAAGGCATACCTTCAAGCCCGGCGCAGAACGGATCCGCTCTGCGCGGGGCTTTCGCGTGCGGTGCTCGCGAAGGCAGAGGGGAGCGAAGACGCATTCGATGCGCTGGTGTGCTGCGTAGAAATGGTGCGGCACCGGGATGAGTTTGCGCGGCTGCGGAAGACCGAGGATGCCACGTTGCGACTTGAAGGCATCACCTGGCGCCCGGGCCTAGGTGAACCGCTGCAGGGAGAGCCGCATCCAAATCCGAAATGAAAACGATCACGCTTGAAGAGCACTTTGTCACCGAATCTTTCCTGAAGGCTACCGCGGCTTACGGCAAGGCGGCACCGCCACAGGTCGCTGCCATGCGGCCGAAGCTGATGGATCTGGGCGCGGGCCGGATTCGCGGCGATGGATGAGGCTGGGATCGATTTGCAGGTAGTGTCGCTTGCCAGCGTGGGATTCGATGACCTGGACGGTCCGACCGCGACGGCGCTGGCGCGGGACGTCAATGATGAACTGGCAGACGCGGTGCGTGCGCATCCGGAGCGGTTGGCTGGGTTTGCGCTGCTGGGCATGAAGGAGCCGGAAAAGGCGGCGGCGGAGTTGGAGCGATGCATGACCAAGCTGGGCTTCGCGGGCGTTCTGCTCGACGGCACATGTGGAGGTCTGTTCTACGACGATCCGCGCTTTTTGCCGGTGTTCGAAACGGCGCAACGGCTCAAGGTGCCGGTCTATTTGCACCCGGCGCCCCCGCCGCATACGGTGCAGGAGGCGTATTTCCGTGGGCTTCCAGATGGGCTGGGGCAGCTGCTGTCGATTGCAGGCTGGGGCTGGCATGCGGAGACGGCGCTCCATACGCTGCGGCTGATCGTGTCGGGGCTGTTCGATCGCCTGCCGGACCTGCAGCTGATCATCGGGCACATGGGCGAGATGCTGCCGATGGCACTGGCTCGCTCAAGCGGCATGCTCTCCGGGCCGGCGCACCTGCGGCAGACGGTGGCGGAGTACTTCCAAACCAATGTTCACCTGACCACGAGCGGATACTTTACGCAGCCGCCGCTGAGGTGTGCTCTGGAGGTGGTGGGGATCGATCGGATGATGTTCTCGGTGGACTATCCGTTCAGTCCGAACGGAAACGGGAGGAAGTTTCTGGAGGACGCGGCGAAGACGCTGAGCGAAGGCGACATGGAGAAGTTGACGCATGGGAATGCGGAGCGGGTGCTGAAGCTCTGAGCGGTCGCGCTGCTAGACTTTAGCTCTATGAACTATCGTTCGGGCAGCCAGATTCGGGAAGATTTTCTGCGTTTTTTCGAGAGCAAAGGGCATCGGCGCGTGCACTCGTCGTCGCTGGTGCCGGCCAATGATCCGACGCTGCTGTTTACGAATGCGGGGATGAACCAGTTCAAGGATGTCTTCCTGGGCGCGGAGCAGCGGGCGTACACGCGGGCGGCAAGCTCCCAGAAGTGCGTGCGTGCGGGAGGCAAGCATAATGACCTCGAAAATGTGGGCTTCACGCGGCGGCACCATACATTTTTTGAGATGCTCGGCAACTTCAGCTTTGGGGACTACTTCAAGCGCGAGGCGATCGCCTTTGCATGGGAGTTGCTGACCTCGCCGAACTGGTTTGGGATCGATCCGGCGCGGCTGTACGTGACGATCTTTGAGGGGAGCGATGGCGTTGCGCGGGACTCTGACGCCGAGGAGCTTTGGGTGCAGGCGGGGGTGCCGCGCGAGCGTATCTTCGCGATGAGCCTGAAGGACAACTTCTGGCAGATGGGGGATACGGGGCCGTGTGGGCCGTGCTCGGAGATCTTCTTCGACCTGGGGCTGGCGGCGAGCGAGACGGGCGAGGACAAGCCGTTTCCGCAGGACGACCAGCGCTACATGGAGATTTGGAACCTGGTGTTTATGCAGTTCGACCGGACTCTGGATCCGGCGACGGGCGCTGGCGTGCTGACGCCCTTGCCGAAGCCGAGCATTGATACGGGGATGGGGCTGGAGCGGATTGCGTGCGTGTTGCAGGGCGTGATGTCGAACTACCAGACGGATTTGTTCAAACCACTGTTGGAGGAGGCGCTTAGGCTCACTCGCGCCGACGTGATTCGAAGTATCGCAGAGAAAGCTGGTTCCCCTCAGTCTGTGCACAATGGGATTCTTGATGCAGTTATGGAAGCAGAGGACAAGTGGGCGGCTTCACTCAGGATTATTGCGGACCATGCACGGGCAGCTACGTTTTTGATCTCCGATGGGGTGCAGCCAGCGAACGAGGGTCGTGGTTATGTGCTGAGAAAAATTCTGCGGCGTGGAATTCGGCATGGACGGCTGCTGGGGCAGGAACAGCCTTTTATGTTTGAGATGGTGAGGGCAGTTCGGGATGAGATGAAGGTGGCTTATCCGGAGTTGATGGAGACTGCGGAGCGGGTGAGTAGGGTGGTGTTGGCGGAAGAGGAACAGTTTGCTCGGGTGATGATCGAGGGTTCGCGTCAGCTTGACTTCGCCTTCCGTGCTGCTCGAATAGACGCTTTAAGAAATGCAGCGAAAGCGTTTGCTTATAAGCACGAACTGAAGATCAACGAAAGTGAACTTGAGAACTTTGTAGAGCCCTTCGTCGCCGGAGTCCTCTCTAGTTCGGAGCGTCTCGACTTTTCTTGGTTTAGCCGAATATTTAAGAGCAATGACGAAAATCTCTTTAAATCGTTTTTTTACAAAGAGAACTTGTTCTCGCATTTTCGTCCGAAACTCTCCGGACAACAGGCGTTCCGCATGTACGAGACTTACGGACTTCCGCTCGACTTCATAAGTGACGCGGCGCGTGACGCATTGATCGATTTTGACATTGACGGCTTCGCTCTCGCGAAGCTTGAAGAACAAGAGCGGGCGCGCGCTTCTTGGAAGGGTGGGTCGCAGAAGTCGGCGGCGCCGGTGTATCGGGAGTTGCCGAAGACTGAGTTTGAGGGGTATACGGCACTGCGGGTGGATGGGGCCCGGGTGCTGGCGCTGGTGAAGGATGGGTTGGGCGTGAACGCTTTGCAGCCGGGTGAGACGGGCGAGGTGGTGCTTGATGCGACGAGCTTTTATGCCGACTCCGGTGGGCAGGTGGGCGATGTCGGGTGGCTGTATGGGGCGGATCACGGGACGGTGGTGGCCGAGGTGGAGGGCTGCACGAAGCCGGTGCAGGGAGTGTTTGCGCATCGGGTGAGGGTGAAGCAGACGATTGCGGTGGGCGATGAGGTGGATACGGCGGTGAATGGCGAGGTGCGGGCCGCGACCATGCGGAACCATACGGCGACGCACCTGCTGCAGGCCGGACTGCGCGAGGTGCTGGGCAGGCATGTGAAGCAGGCGGGGTCGTTGAACACGGCGGCTCGGCTGCGGTTTGATTTCTCTCACTTTGCCGGCGTGGCGGAGCCGGAGCTGCGCGCGGTCGAGGACCTGGTGAACGCGCAGGTGCTGGCGAATACGCCGGTGCAGACGATGGTGGACGTTCCGATTGATGTCGCCGTGAACGACTTTGGCGCGATGGCGTTGTTTGGCGAGAAGTATGGCGACCGGGTGCGGGTGGTGAAGATCGGCGACTTCTCGACGGAGCTGTGCGGCGGGACGCATACCGCGGCCACCGGCGAGATCGGGCTGGTGAAGCTGGTGGGCGAGAGCTCCGTGGCAAGCGGGGTAAGGCGGGTGGAGGCGATGACGGGGACCGGCGCGCTTGAGGAGTTTCGGCGCGGGTTTGAGGTGGCGCGGGTGGCTGGCTCCATGGTTGGTGGCGGCGAGGCGGCGCTGCGGACGCGGCTTTCGGCCGATGAGGAAGAGATTCGGCGGCTGCGCAAGGAGCTGGACGGGATGCGGCTGAAGGCGGCGAGCGCCTCGGTGGCGGATGCGGCGGCGGAAGCAGTGGAGGTGAAGGGTGTGAAGCTGCTGGCGCGACGCGTTGACGGCGTGGACAAGATGCAGATGCGCGACCTGGTGGATCAGCTACGGGGCAAGCTAGGCTCGGGCGTGGTGGTGCTGTGCGCGGCGGCGGAGGGTAAGGTGACGCTGATCTTGGGCGTGACGAAGGACCTGACGTGCAGGCTGCAGGCGGGCAAGCTGGTGGGTGCGCTGGCTCCCTTGGTG
>CAXTQE010000231.1:0-4261 GCA_964246225.1 uncultured Acidobacteriaceae bacterium
GAGCTACCTTGCTTAGACACCGAGGGGTTCAAAAATGTTCCCGAAGCGATAACCCGGTCAATACAACGAAATGGTTACGCGCATCCTTCTCACACCAGCCCTATGCCCGCACCCGCCCTGCCGGCAGCCTTGCCGCCGCCTTGCCCTTCGCCGCTCGCGAGTCCTGCCACGCCACCAGCATCGGAGCGGCCACCGCAATCGACGAATACGTCCCAATCAGGATGCCCACCACCAGCGCAAACGAAAAGCCATGCAGCACCTCGCCGCCAAACAGGTAGAGCGACAGCACCGTCAGAAATGTCAACCCTGACGACAGCACCGTCCGGCTCAGCGTCTGGTTAATGCTCCGATTCACCACCGCACTCAGGCTTTCGCGCCGGCTCATCGCCAGGTTCTCGCGAATACGGTCGAACACCACCACCGTGTCGTTCATCGAGTAGCCGATCAGCGTCAGGATCGCCGCAATCACCGTCAGCGTAATCTCCTGGTTCGTCAGCGAGAACGCCCCGATCGTAATCAGCGTGTCATGAAACACCGCTACCACCGCGGCCACGCCGTAGATCAGCTCAAACCGGAACCACAGATACACCAGCATCCCAATCAGCGAGTACACCGTCGCCCACAAGGCCTGTTTCTGCAGCTGCTTGCCCGCCGTCGGCCCCACAATATCCACCTGCAGCACCTGGAAGCCGCTGTCGTGGTAGTTCGCCCGCAGCGCATTCTCCACCTCCGCCCGCCCCGCGTCATGGTTCGCGTCCGTGGCCGTCGACTGCGGCAGCGCGATAATCTCCTGGTTCGGCACATCCCCAGCCTTCGAGCTGATGTGCTGAATCGTCACATTGCGGATGCCCGCACGATCGAACGCCGAACGCAGATGGTCTTCATTCACTGGAGCCGTAAAGCCCACGCGAAGATGCGTTCCACCCGAGAAATCCACGCCCAGCGGCAGATGGTGCCAGAACAGGAGACTGAAAATGCCCGCGACGGAAAAAATCAGCGAGAAACCCAGGAAATACCACTTCTTGCCGAGCCAGTCGACGTTTGGTTGCCGAAACAGTTCCATACTTCTCCGTAACCCCTAACAGCCATCCCTAACATCCGTCCAGACAGCCAAAGCCGCCTGCTTTTCCTAAATCGACAGGGCCGCGGTCTTGTCCCTGCCCTGCAGATGCCAGTCGAAGATCATCCGCGACACAAACACCGCCGTAATCAGGTTGGCAAACAGCCCCACCATCAGCGTCACCGCAAAGCCCTTCACCGGCCCGGTACCGAACATCAGCAGGATCACCGCAGACACGATCGTAGTCACATGCGTATCGACGATCGTAATCCACGCATGCCCAAATCCTTCCTTCACCGCCGCCGCCGCCGTTCGGCCATTGCGCAGCTCTTCGCGGATGCGCTCAAAAATCAGCACATTCGAGTCCACGCCCATGCCGATCGTCAGGATCACGCCCGCAATTCCCGGCAGCGTCAGCACTGCGTGGCTATATCCCATAAAGCCCAGCAGAATGATCAGGTTCAGCACCAGCGCCAGGTCCGCATTCACGCCCGACCCGCGATAGTAGATCAGCATGAACGCCATCACGGCCAGCATGCCCGCCAGCGCGGCGATCACGCCCTGCCGGATGCTCGCCGCGCCCAGGCTCGGCCCTACCGTCCGCGTCTCGAGGTACTCAATCGACGCCGGCAGCGCGCCCGTGCGCAGCATCAGCGACAGATTGTCCACCTCCGCCTGCGTGAAGCTTCCGGTAATCTCGCCCTGGTCGCGGATCCCGCTTTCAATTCCCGCCACCTCGCGCACCTTGTTGCCCAGCACGATCGCCATCTGCCCCGGCTCGGCACTCTGCCGCGAGTGCGCCGAAGTGTACTTATAGAAGCGGTCGCCAGCCTCGGTCGTCAGCGTGAACTTGATGTTCGGCCGCCCATTGATGTCCGTTCCGCCTTGCGCATCGCGGAAGTCCGTGCCCTCCACCTCGCTCGCCCGCTTCAGCAGCCACACCTGGTCCGGAGCAGTGGGCGTTGCGTTTCCATGTACCAGCGTCTCGTCCGGAGGCACACCACTCGCCTGCGCGGCCTGTTCGTTCTCAAACGGTCCACCCGCCACCGCATACACTGCCAGCTTCGAGGTCGACTGGATCGCATCCTCCACCCGCGACGGATCGTCCAACCCCGGCAGCTCGACCAGAATCTGGTTCTCCCCCAGCCCATACTGCTGAATGGTCGGCTCGGACACGCCAAGAGAGTCCACCCGCTGGCGAATCGTCTCGATCGACGTATTCAGCGTCCGCGTCTCCAAATCTTTAATCGCCGATGGCCTCATGGTCAGCTTCAAGCTGCCGTCCGACTGCCCGGACACCTCGTACCCGCCGTATTCGGTACCATTCACCAGCGTCCGCACCTGGCTGTTCTGCGCGGCGGTCACACCCGCGATGATGATCTGTTCGGGATGATCTTTTGGATCCGGCTTCGACACCGTCGCCCCGGTGACGCCCGCGCTCGCGAGTTCCATCTGCAGCCGCTGCACATCGCGGTCGGTTGCCGAGACCACCGCCTCCTCCACATGCACCTGCAGCACCAGGTGGATGCCGCCCTGCAGGTCCAGCCCCAGGTGAATCTTCTTCGCAATCGCCGTCTTCAGCGTGTCTCCGAAGCCCCGACCAGTGGCATGCGGAATACCGACGATGCCGTAGATAAAAAACAGCAGAACAGCGAGGATAATGGCTAACTTGGTGGCAGGATTCTTGCCCATAATTGTCGTCCGGAGCGCCGCCGCGGATCCGACCCGGCCAGCGCCCATTCTCTTCCTGTCCCGTCCACTGGGCTCGAGTGTTCAAGCCCGCGAACAGTCTGATCGTGTGTTTTTCAGTCTAACGTGTCGTTAGGCCTTTGTCGCCGCCTCTTCGGTCGTCACGGCCGCGATGGCGCTCTTCACAAACTCCATCTTAAGATTATCCGGAGCCACTCGCACCACCACCACGTCGTCCCGTACCTGCAGCACCACGCCGCGCAGCCCGCCGGAGGTCGTCACCCGGTCGCCCGACTTCAGCGCATTCAGCATCTCCTGCCATGCCTTTTGTTTCTTCTGGTTCGGCGCGATCATCAGAAAGTACATCGCCGCAATAAACACGAGAGGCAGCGCTAGCCCGCCAAAACTTCCCAGCACATTCGACCCACCCGAAAACTGCAGCCACATCGCTAAAACGTTCACTGAACCTCGACACGTGCTGACTGGGCAAGCCGTAGAATCAGCCTTTCCTCCAGCCCAGCACCAGTTTAAGCATCGCGTACCGCCCAGTTGAAGTCAAGAAGCGAGCCAGGCCAGCAACCCAGGCCACTAAACTAGTGGCTGCGTAGACAAACTCCGCATGCCAAACGAAATCATCCTCCAGCAAAACCCGGACTCCGCCGCTCTCCTCGCGAGGCGTGAGCAACTTGCCGGAGTTCGCTGCACCCTCGCCGAGCGCGCATCCACACTCAGCCACAGGCGCGCCCAGCTCGAATCCTTTGAAGCCCGCTACCTCGGCCAGGTCGGTATCCTCTACGCGGAGCTCGACGATCTCGAAGCGCGAATCGCTGAGCGCGAAGTCGACCTCTACGACTCCGACTCCTCCCGCCGCCGGGCGCAGCAAGCCCGCCAGCGCGCGCAGGAAACCTACGACAGCGCCTGGAGTCAGACCCAGGAAGTCCAGGAGTTCGATCCACCGCTCAGCCTCAAAACGCTCTTTCGGGAGGTCGCCAAGCGCATCCACCCCGACTTCGCAGTCGACGCCGCCGAGCAGCAGCACTATACCCTGCTCATGGTTCGCGCCAACCAGGCCTACAGCCGCGGCGATACCGAAACCCTGCAGCGCCTCCTGGACGATCATGGCGAGATCCACGCCACCCTCGCCCAGGACGGCACCGCACTCCTTCGGGTCACGCGCCAGATCCAGCATGCCGAACGCGACCTCGCCACCCTCGATGCCGAGCTCCAAACGCTATCCTCCAGTGAGATCGGCCAATTGCATGGCGATGCGGAAGCCGCCACGCTCGAAAGCCGTGACCTGCTCGCCGAACTGGCCCAAAGCCTCCGCGAGCAGATTGCCGAGGCGCAGCACCGCTTCGAACTCGTCGACCTCCAGATCGGCACCCATGGAAGATAAAGCGCAGCTCGGCCTGCAGCACATCCCCGCCGGCGCCGGGCTGTCCCTCCACTCCACACGCTCCAGCGTCGTCGCGCGGGGCCGTCGCGAGGCCGCAAAGTCAACCTCCAACCCCT
>CAXTQE010000232.1:0-4201 GCA_964246225.1 uncultured Acidobacteriaceae bacterium
CACCGCGACCAAAGGCTCGTTTGGCACCACGCTGAACCTGACCGATGGAACGAAGATCACCGTCTTCGGGGTCAACCTCACGGCCACGCAGGTCAGCGTGGGCTAGCTCTACTCGGGGGTACGCCATAGGACGGACAGGATAGCACGGTTCGTGGCACGGACCGGGAACGCTGCCACAATTTCTGAATGGCCGAGGTGAGCGGGGAAGGGTCGCGCTAGTCTCCTTCCAAGATCACTCCAGTAGGAGCACGAGCTTGCCGCGGGCACGTCCGCTCAGGCTGACCTCCAGCGCATCTCGCCAGTCGTCCAGTCGGAAGGTGCGGGCGATTGGGATGGTGAAGCGACCCTGCGCGGCAAGGTCCACGAAACCGGGAAGCGCAGGGTAGCCCAGCATTCCCTCGAAACTGGTGCGCGCGCCGAGCGCTTCGGCGGCGGGGCCGTGATTGCTGACGGTGACGATCCGGCGCGCGTCGCCGCCCGCGACCTTCACGAGATCCGGCAGGACGTCGCTGATCGGGCCGGCGTCGAGGATCAGGTCGGGCGCACCACCAATCATGCTCCGCACCCGCTCGCCCATGCCATCCCCGTAGGGCGTGACCTCAGCCCCGAACTCGCGGAGCCGGGCGGCGAAAGTGTCGCCCGCTACCGCAACCACCCGCACGCCCTCCCGCCGGAGCGCCATTTGCACGGCGGCGAACCCGATCATCGTGCCCGCTCCATAGACCATCAGCAAGCGGCCGGGCGTCGGGTCCAGGATGGACAGGCATCGACTGGCGGTCTCGATCGCCATGGGAAGAGCGGCCGCATCCAATAGGTCCAGCCCCTCCGGCACGGGCGTCCACACCGACAGGACAGCGTGGTCCGCCGCCCCGGCGCTCGGATAGCCCTGGTAGTCGGGTACGCCCAGGACGCGGTCGCCGACCCGCACGCCGGTCACGCCCTCGCCCAGCGCGTCCACCGTCCCCGAGACGTCCAGGCCGACGCCCCGGGGCAGGTTGCCGGCGAACAGGCCCCGGCACAGCGCCCAGTCGGCAGGATTGAGCCCGCAGGCGTGCACCCGCACGCGGACGTGGCCCGCACGGGGGTGCGGAGCCTCCGCCTCATCCAAACGAAGCACGTCCGCCGGGTCGCCGTAACCGTGGAAGCGCAGCGTCCGCATAAGCCGATCTCCTATACGACAGTGACTGACGTATAGAGTTCGAGACAATCGGAGGGCAAGCCGTATAGGTGCGTCCATGCCCCGGACCGGAGACGACGCGCGACGCCGCCTGCAGCAGGCCACCCTGGAGCTGTTCCAGGAGCGCGGTTACGAGGCGACCACGACCGCCGAGATCGCCGCCCGCGCCGGGGTGACGGAGCGCACTTTCTTCCGCCACTTTCCGGATAAGCGGGAAGCGCTGTTCGACGGCGAGGAGACGTTCCGCGACGCCCTGGCCGCCGCCGTCGCCGCCGCGCCTGGGAACATGGCGACTATGGAGGTCCTCCTCTCCGCATTCGCCTCGGTGGAGCCGATGCTGGACAACAACCGGCCGTTCAGCGGACCCCGGCAGGCGGTGATCGCCCGCAATCCAGCCCTTCAGGAACGGGTGCTGACGAAGACGGCGGGCGTGACCCGCGCCCTTTCGGCCGCCCTCGAGCGCCGCGGCGTCGAGGAAGCTCTCGCCAGCCTGGCGGCCCAGGCCGGGATGGCCGCCTTCAGCTACGCAGCAAAAGCCTGGTTCGACGATCCGAAAGCGGGCCTGGAGGCACACCTCTGGCGCGCCTTCCAGAAGCTGCAAGACCTCATGCCGCCTTGCGCCTGCGGCCAGTGACGGCCGCACAACGGCCGCTTAGAACCACCACCCACAGCGGCAGCTACAAAGTCGGTAGCGGTCGCCCGCGGAAAATGACGCTGTCCCACTTGGACTACCTTGGTTGGATGCGTTGCAACCCATCAGTGCTACACAGGTCGCTTCCGTAACAGACAGACTAAACTTCAATTGGGACAACTTAGGCGGTGTTCCCGGTCTGTCTCACGAACCGTGCTATCCTGTCCGTCCTATGGCGTACCCCCTACAGGGCCAAGCCGCTCGCGGGCGCGTCGGCCTGACCGGCGCGTAGCTGCCAGGTGCAGGAGGGCAATGAAGGGAGATGGCGATCGGTCGATCCGACGTCCGGCACACCCAGTGGGGTCACACGGCCAGCCAGGGCCGCTATGGCGTTTGGGCACCGGACGCGAAACCCATCTGGGCCAGCGGTCGACGTGCCGCGCAAACAGGCCGGAAACACGACCGCAATCGCACCTGTCGCCAAATCCCCTCAGAAACCTCTTGCATCAAAGGGGCCGTCCAAACACGTGACCCCAGAACGGCTTCATACAGGGTTACCGCCTGTCTTTTTCATAATCGTGCTACCGGCTCTTAGTGTCCTTGATCGTAAACACCGCCTAAGCGGCTGGAAGGCAAATTCTTGATTGCTCCCCTGGAAATCAAGTTCGGCTATCCTGGAAATAGTTTTTCCTATCAGGGTACCGGCTGGTCAGCACAAGAGTCCGATGGCGTCTGGATGTTGGATAAGGAGAGCGTCCTTATTATCTCGCGCCCGGAAGAGCCCGGCGATTATCTTCTTGAAGTGGATCTCGAACCATCCATAGCTCATGGAACACATGATTTTCAGCGCCTTGCAATATCAGTGAATGGCGTAAGCATAAGTCACTGCCTGCTGCGTTCTAGCAGTGTCGTGCAATGCTGGATTCCATGGTCTGTATTAGGCGGACCTCTAAAAAGCATGATCCTTCTTTCACATCCAGACGCTTGGTCTCCATTGGAGGCGAACGCCGGAGAAGGAGATCAGAGAGTGCTGTCGTTCTTTGTTCGTACAATCAAGCTATCATGGCTGACGGAACTATCCTGGACGACAGATCACCTCCGCCCAGAAGATGAGGCAAAGCTTGGATAAATCATTGCTCAGCAGCAGAATCTAGACGGTCTGGCAATGAATAGTCTGCTGCTTGATTTTGAAAGTCTCGGTTTAAACTGTGAACTAGGTATGGTTCAGCGTCACTACCATGCAGAACCACTAGGATTATTTCGCTTTAGCTACACACCACTGGATGGTTTACTTGAGGCATTGGAGGGTGATTTTCAGACTGTCAATTTTAGTGAGCAAGCATCGCTCATACTCAATCCTGTAACGCGAGAGTACGAGCTGATAGATCGCAAATTTGGTTTCGAGTGGCATACATGGGAGTATGAAGGTCGTGTTGATACTGCAGTACTCGAGCGTCGAGAGTTAGATCGCTTACCTTATCTGGTAAGAAGATTCTACGAGACCTTAGAAGATGCCGAGAAGATTTTTGTAGTACGCGATGATACCACGCTGATAGACAGGATGGACATTGAAAGACTCCTCGCAGCACTACAACGTCATGGCAACATTACCCTCCTTTGGGTCAGCGTTGCTATAGATGGTCACTTGGTAGGTGACGTTGAGTGGGCAGGCGAACGCCTGCTGCATGGTTGGATTGATCGCCTAACTACTCGATTTGCCGCAATGAGTGCCTCGATGGCAGCTTGGGGCGTAATCTGCCAGCGAGCACACAAGATGTGGGTAGAGGTTCAAGAACTGAAAATGTAGTTCTGATCAGAGAACGTTGGTATTAGTTGGGCCCGGTTCTACGCCAACGAGACAAGAAGGAGCGTCCGGGCTCGCGCTCGTCCTGCCCATTAGGGTCATCGGATACAGGAGTGGGCAGCCAAGCAAAAGGGTCGGGCGGGACGCTCAGCTCGACCGTGGTGGTGGAGGCGGGGCGGATCGCGCGATCGAGAGAAGGAGCCGGCTCGAACAGGGGAGTGTCGGGGTGCGCAAACTCGGCAACGCGGCCGTCGCGCAGGATGTCAGCAATCGGCGTGTCGAACCGTCGGGTGCGGCGCACGCTGCCCGCATCGATGCCGTCCGCAAGGGCATCGACGAAGGATGCAATAGGGCGATGGGGCAGCGCCAGCAGATCGGGCATGTGGCAGTCCCACCAGCGCGACCACTGCAGGAGCGCGCGTTCATGCTCGGTGAAGCGAAGGCGGATCACCTTGGCAGGAGCACCACCAACGACCGCATAAGCCGGCACGTCGCGCGTGACCACGGAGCCGGCGGCGACCACGGCTCCGTCGCCGAGCCGGATCCCACGAGCGAGCAAGACATCCTGGCCGATCCAGACGTCATTTCC
>CAXTQE010000233.1:0-4143 GCA_964246225.1 uncultured Acidobacteriaceae bacterium
ATCGTCACCCGCGTCGAAGGCCCACCCAACCAGCTCCCCGCCGGAACCTTCCTCAAGACCCGCATCAGCCAAACCGTCTCCACCGACACCACCCCCGAGGGCACCTCCTTTACCGCCTCGCTCACCGAGCCCGTCCTCCGCCAAGGCCGCGTCCTGCTCCCCGCCGGCTCCCTCATCACCGGCCGCGTCACTGAGCTCCACAGCGGCAAGCGCATCTCCGGACCCGCCTCCATCCACCTCCAGCCCCAAACCGTCACCCTGCCCGACGGCACACGCTTCAAGCTCCTCGCCCAGGTCATCGACACCGACCTCATTCACTCCACCAAGGTCGACGACGAAGGCACCATCCGCTCGCACGGCTCAAGCGCCGTTCAGAAGGGTGCTTTCGCGCTCGCCACCGGCTCCGGGGCCGTCGCCGGTGCGGTCGTCGCCGGACCCGTCGGAGCCCTCGTTGGCGCAGGCATCGGCGCCGGAGCCAGCACCGTCGTCTGGCTTCGCGAAGAACAGCACGCCACCCTGCCTGCCAACACCGGCATCATCTTCTCGCTCCTCGAGCCCCTCACGTTCGCCACCCCCGGCGAGGCCCTCAACACGCCTCAGGCCGTCGCTCCTCAACCCTGACTCGCACGTAACGGGGCCGCGTCCCCCGGCATACCAAAGCCGTTCGCCTGCAACAAGCCTTTGGCCTGCGGGCCCTGCAGCCATCTCACCAGCGCCTGCGCCCCCGCCGCATTTGCCGCCCCTTTCAGCGCCGCCGCGTAGAAGATCAGCGGCTCCGGATAAAACGTCTTTTCCCCCACCCGGAGCAGAAGCTCCGGATGCTCCTCACGAATGCGCTCCCCGCTTAGATTGATCTCCGGCGACAAGCGAACATACGGAATCTTCCCGTCGAGCGTCGCGATCCTGTAGCTCCCCGCGGCATCGATCGCCCCTGACTCCAGCCCCGCGCGAACATTCTTCCCCAGCTCCACCTGCTGAGAATTCAGCATCAGCCCCAGCAGCTTCCCTACCAGCTCCGGCTGCCCATACTTCGCCGCGGCCAGCATCATCGTAAACACAATCGCCCGGCCGCTCGGATCGTCCTCCGGATTCGAGCGCGCAAACCTGAGCCCCGGCTCCTGCAGCACCTCCCACCACGGCCGTTTTCCGTCCGCCAGCTGCGCCGCAAACCTGCTCTTCGGGCTATACAAGATCACCATCTCCGTCCGCGCAATCGGGTAAGCCGCCTCAGCCAGGCCCGCGCGCAGCACGGTCTGCATAGGGCCAGCCGTGATCGGGAGAAACACATCGGCCGCCAGGCTCCCATTCACAATCGTTCGCGCCACCGCATCCGCGCCGCCCGAGTGGCTGCGCAGATCCAGCTGCAACTGCTCCGCCGCGGCCGTCTTCAGCGGACCCTCCAGCATCGCGCGAATCGACCCGGCAGACGCAATCTCGAGCGCCTGCAAACCCTGCGCAAACATGCATCCCGCATCTCCCAGCGCCAGCCACGCAGCAGCCAGGGCTCCTCTCTTCAACCAGTCCCGCCGGCTGCTGCACTCCCACTTTTCGTTGGTCATCGCCCCTCCTTGTTCCGTCATGCAACGGTTTCTTCGATGCACGAATCTATACGGATCAATTCATATATCTCTATAGCGTTACTCTCCGCCCTCGGGCTTTGGTATAGCGCATCCCGGAGTTCCTCTGAAATCCCTCAGCGTCCTCTTGCTTTCCTGCTCTCTCGTCTGCGCCGCGCCCAGCAACGCCCAGTCTCCTTCGATCTCAGGCGACGTCCGCGATCCGGCTCAGCTGGTCGTTCCCGGAGCCGAAGTCAGCCTCGACGGCGCGGACGTTCACCTCACCGCAACCACCGATACCCTGGGCCACTACACCTTCGCCTCACCCGCGCCGGGAAGCTACACGCTCACCGCGCAGAGGCCAGGCTTCAACGCGGTCAGCGTCACCTTTGTCGTCGCCGCCGGCACAAGCCTGACCGAAGACCTTGCCTTCACCACGCTCAACGATTCCTCGAGCATCACCGTCAACGCCTCTGCCGCCGGAACCTCCGCCGCCGGCTACTATGTCGGCACCGTCGACCGCGGCGTGCTCGGCAATTCGCTCATCGTCGACCAGCCCTACGCCATCACCGTCCTTCCGGCCGACCAGATCGCCAACACCCAGGTCAAGAATCTCCGCGATGCCCTGAAGTACCTGCCGCTCGTCCAGTTCACCGAGCAGCAAGGCCCGGAGATCATCCGCCCCGCCACCCGCGGCATGCAAGGCTCGATCGCCCAGAACACCCGCATGGACGGCATGGCCATGGCCATCACCGGCGGCAACCCCATGGAGGAGTACCAGGAGCTGCAGGTCGAAAACGGCCTCGGTGCCCCCATCTACGGACCCGCCAATCCCTCCGGTATGTTCGACTTCGTGCTCAAACGCCCCACCGAGGCTCGCACCACCAATCTCTATCTCGAGCAGGACAGCAGCTCCGTCGCCACCGCCTGGCTCGACTCCGGAGACCGCCTCGGACCGCACAAATTCTTCGGCTACCGCACCAATCTGCTCTTCGGCGACGGCACCCAGTTCGTCCAGGCCAGCCGCCTGCGACGCCGCCTCGCCATGTTCGCCTTCGACGTCCGCCTCACCGATCGCACCACCCTCGACGCCCACTACAGCGTCTACGACATCGTCCAGCGCGGCTACCCCGGCGGCTGGTTCGTCTACGGCCAGAACACCGCCGCCGGCACCGCGCAGACTCCCTCACCCGACTTCATCCTTCCCTCCGCCCCGGATCCGACGATTCGCGGTTTCGGCCAAGCCTATGCCGGCGTCAACCTCACCACCCAGACCACCAGCGTCCGCCTGCTGCATGACTTTTCCTCCAACTGGCATGCCTCGGCCGGTGGTCTAGCTCAGCGTCTGGACCGCTTCATGGACACTCCCGTCAACACCCTCACCAGCAACACCGGCAACTACCGCTCCTCGCTCGCCACCGGTTTCGCCCCGCGCTTCGGCGTGGAAAGCGACCTCGGCTACATCACCGGCCTCTTCAACCGTTGGGGCATCCGCCAGGACATCGTTCTCGGCAGCGAAGGCTACCGCTTTAACCAGTACGCCTACATTGCACCCTCCGCCGCCAGCGTCCTGCTCGGCACCGCTAACATCAGCGCGCCCGTCATCTTCGCGCCGCCCATCGCCGGCCTGCCCAGAAATCGCGACCTCTACCAGTCCGCCGTCGTCCATCAGCAGGGCCTGAACGTAGGCGACCTCATCTATCTCCCCAAACACTTCGGCGTCCGCCTCTCCGCTAGCCAGGATTGGATCGGCGTCGACAACTACACCATCACTGCCTCCACCCTCGCCCTCACGCACGCCTCCGGCTCAAACAAGAACGGCATCAGTCCCTCGGCCAGCGTCTTGTACAAGCCGCTCAACTGGATTACCGCCTACGGCACCTTCGCCAGCAGCCTGCAGCAGGCAGACATCGCCCCCGGCGCCACCAACGTCATCAACGCCAACCAGGCGCTCGCTCCGTATCGCAGCAAGGAATGGGAGATCGGCTTCAAAACCGACGCCCATCCGCTGGCCATCACCGCCGACCTCTTCCGCATCCAGCGTCCCTTCGCCAATACGGTCTCCTACAACGGCAGCGCCACCCAGAACATCTTCCGCATCGTCGGCGACCAGCTCAACTACGGCGCGGAGTTGCAGGGCCAGGGCACCCTCTTCCACCGCCTCCTGCTCGATGCAGGCTTCACCGCGATCAATGCCCGCCTGAACGACACCCAGATCGCCGCCACCAACGGCAAGCGCTTCGTCGGCATTCCCGGATACCGGACCGGAATCTACACCGAATACCGCATTCCCGGAATCGCCAGACTCAACGTAACCGGTGCGTGGGAGTTCATCGGCCAGCGTCCGCAGGATGATGAAAACCTCCACAAAACTCCGGGAAGCAGCGAGTTCGACCTCGGCTTCCGCTACTCCCATCCCCTCTTCGAAAAACTAGCGACTCTCCGCTTCAACACCCAGAACATCACCAACACCCACTACTTCTCCACCATCGCCGCCGGAGACATTACCGGCACCAACGCCAGCAGCAACACCGCCCACCTCGGCCTTCCGCGCACCATCTCCACCTCTCTCCAGTTCTCCTTCTAG
>CAXTQE010000234.1:0-4110 GCA_964246225.1 uncultured Acidobacteriaceae bacterium
CGGCCCAGAGCGTAACCGCACGCTCCGCGCAACTGACATCGCTGTTCAAGGAGATCTGGGAGGATCGCTTGAAGACGCATCCCGAGTTTGCGTCTTCACTCGGTGATCGGCGTTATAACGACCAGCTAACGGATCTTTCGCCGGCCGCCAGCAATCGCGAACTCAGCCGCAGCCGGGTGTTCCTCACCCGCCTTCTCACGATCGACACCAGCGGACTTAACGACCAGGAGAAGCTTTCCTCCGAGTTGATGCAGCGGGAACTGATTCAGGACGAGCAAGGGGCAAAATTTAAAGAATGGGAGCTGCCGGTCAACCAGTTCCACGGCATTCACACCGACCTTCCGAGCGAGATCGTTAACTGGCCGTTCCAGACCGTGAAGGATTATGACGATTACGTCACACGGTTGAAGGCGATGCCGGTTCAGTTGCGGCAGGCGACGGAGAACCTGCTGGCCGGCATCGACGATCATCGCGTACAGCCGGCGTATCTGATGGAGAAGGTGCTCAAGCAGACCGAGGAGATTGCCGGGCAGACGCCCGAAACGAGCGCCTTCAGCACGCCGCTTAGGAGCTTTCCTGCGTCGATCGACGCTCCAACGCGCAAACGGATTTCTGCCGATATGCTGGATGCGATCGGCTCGTCGGTGCTTCCGGCGTATGTCCGCTTTGCCAACTTTCTGCGCGCGCAGGAGGTTCCTGCCGGACGCGAGCAGCCGGGAGTTTGGGCCATGGCGGACGGCGACGCCTACTATGCGTTCTGCATCCGTCGTTCTACGACCCTGGACAAGACGCCCAAGGAGATTCACCAGATCGGCCTGAACGAGGTGAAGCGCGATGAGGCGGAGATGCTGGCGATTGTGAAGAAGCTTGGTTATCCGGACATCCAGAGCTTCGGGGCTGCCATGGCCAAGGATCCGAAGCAGCACCCGACGTCAAAGGACGATCTGTTGGCGCGCTATCGCCACTATGAAGACCAGATGAAGCCGAAGCTGCCGGAGCTGTTTGGCCGGCTGCCGAAGGCTCCGCTCGAGGTGGTCGAGATGCCGGAGTACCTGGGCAAGGACCAGGCCGCCGCCTGGTATGCACAGGGCACGCCGGATGGCTCGCGCCCTGGAAGGGTGAACATCAACGAGTACCACTTTGCGGAGCGCGCGATTGCGCCGATCGAGGCCGTTGCGTACCACGAAGGCATTCCCGGCCACCACCTGCAGATCTCCATCGCGCAGGAGCTGACCAGCCTGCCGGAGTTCCGGAGGCACCTCGGCTACACGGCTTACGTGGAGGGCTGGGCGCTTTACAGTGAGCGGCTCGGCAAGGAGATCGGCTTCTATCAGGATCCGGTGAGCGACTACGGACGCCTGGAGGCAGATGTGTGGCGCGCGATCCGGCTGGTGGTCGACACGGGTGTGCATAGCGAACACTGGACCAGGCAGCAGATGGTCGACTACTTCCACGAACATTCGGCGATCGACGAGACCAATGTGCAGGCCGAGGTAGATCGGTACATTGCGTGGCCCGGTCAGGCGCTCGGCTACAAGATGGGCCAGCTCAAGATTCTCGAGCTGCGCGCCCGGGCCAAAGATGCGCTGGGAGCGAAGTTCAACCTGAGCGCGTTTCACGATGTGATCGTCGACTCCGGGGCGCTGCCGCTTGACGTTCTGGAGCAGCGGGTAGATGCGTGGATAGCGACACAGAAGTGATCAGCAGAAAGGCTGCGGAATGAACGAGTTGGATGTACAAGTAAAACCTCTGCTGCAGCAAGCACCGATGATGCCTGGCCTGAAGGTGGCTGTGCTGGGTGCGGGCAAGATGGGCGGAATCCTGCTGCAGGGATTTCTGAAGAACAATCTGCTGGCGGCCGACCAGGTGGTCGCCACGGTTCAGCATGCGGACCGGGCGATGGCCTTGTCGGCGCAGTTCGGGATGACGGTGACGACCGACAATCTTGAGGCCGCGGGGTGGGCCGATGTGATTCTGCTTGGGGTGAAGCCGGTTCAGGTGCCCGCGCTGATCACGGAGATCCGGCCGGCGCTTACGCCTGCGAAGGTGGTTCTTTCCTTCGCGGCGTCGGTGACCACGGCGTCGATCGAGCAGGCGGCAGGATGCGATGTGCCGGTGATCCGCGCGATGCCGAATACGCCGGCGATGATCTCGGCGGGAGTGACGGCGTTGTGCGCGGGCCGCTTCGCTTCCGCGCAGCAGATGGCGGTGGCGCAGCGAATCTTTTCTACCGTGGGTCGCACGGTGGTGGTGGATGAGAAGCACATGGATGCAGTGACCGGGCTGAGCGGCTCCGGCCCGGCGTTCCTGTACATCGTCATTGAGGCTCTGGCCGAGGCCGGTGTCAACGTTGGGCTGCCACGCGATGTGGCCACGCTGCTGGCAGCGCAGACGACGCTGGGCTCGGCCCGGATGGTTCTCGAAACGGGTTACCACCCTGCCCTGCTTAAGGACCAGGTGACGACGCCGGCGGGGTGTACCGTGGACGGCATCCTGGAGCTTGAAGAGGGCGGACTGCGCGTCACGCTGATCAAGGCGGTGAAGCGCGCGACGGCTCGGGCCAAAGAGCTTGCCGGGGAGAAGAAGTAGAGGCTGTGACTTCCCGACGGCTGCTCGGTCTTCGCTGTGAGGTCGGTCTCGGGTAGGGTCCGTCCCCTAGTGTCTTTAGTAGGCAAAGTCTTCAAACGATTGAAGTTAGGTCTGGACTTCAAGTCCTAACTTCGAGTCTTGACTTCGAGTCCGGGGCCCGGGCTCTTTGAGATTTCTCTTCTATCTTTATTGTAGCGGAGTGATGGGGGAAGTATGCCATCTCTTTCTGTGAGCTATCTTGTTCATTCTTTTGGGCTTGCGGGATGTTAGGACGGCGCGGGGGATTGACAAGCCTAGACGGCCTGTTTGTGAGACTGTCGGCTCGGGATGGGCTTTGGGGAGTACCGCTGGTTTCTATCCGCCTGACCTGCCCGGGGGCGCGGATGAACGTTACACCAGCTTGAACTTGCCTGTTGCAAACCCCAGGTGCACGGTCATCCCGCCTTCATTGACGAACCATGGCCGAACGGTAAAGCTGCGCGCGCCGTTGGCGTGCATGGGATCGGCTGCCGCAATCTCCCGCGCGTGGGCCAGCGACTCGGCTCGCACGACTACGGTGCCGTCGCCTTCCCACTCCTGTTCATCGTCGGTCCAGTTCGGTCCCGCGGCAAACATGATGCCTTCCTTCTCCAGTTTTTCCTGGTAGGCGAGGTGAATCGCCAGATTTTCCATCACCGGACCAATGCCGTTGATAGGGCGCGTTGAAACCAGGTAAAGCTGCTTGGCCAGGTATCCCCGATTCTGACTCTCCGCAATGATGTCCTTTGCTGGTACCGCACGTTCACTCATCCATCTCTCCTTGCCGCTCTGTGTCTGATTCCGCGGTCCACGCCATCCTACAGAGTGCAGGCGACGACTGAGAATCTGTTCGACAAGGGCCGGGCCTGGCTTCTGCTTTCGCCGCTTCGGGCCCGGGTGCGGGATGCGGCCCAGGGCACTTGGGATGTGGTTAGTGGGGGCGAAGGGAGACCAGGAGTTGGCCGCTGGTAACCAGGGCGCCGACCTTGGTGTGGATCTCGGCTACGGTGCCGGAGATGTGGGCGTTGACCGCGATCTCCATCTTCATGGCATCGAGGACGACGAGCTTTTGGTCTTCGGTGACGTGGTCGCCGACCGCGATAGGGATTTGGAAGACGCTGGCGGTGACGGAGGAGGAGACGCCTTCGCAGCCCTCGGGGACTTTTGCGTCGGGAGTGTCGATGGGGGCTTCTTCCGGTTCCCCGTGGTTTGAGTCAGGGCCCGTCATCTGGCCGGCGGCGACCCAGCGTTCGCGCTCGGCGTTGAAGGCCTCGCGCTGGGTGCGTTTGAAGCTGGCGGCAGAGTCTTCGATGGAGGCGAGGAAGCGGTCGTAGTCGGCGAGCTTAAAGGTAGTTTCTTCGATGCGGAGGGGGTAGACGCCGCGGGGGAAACGGCGGCGGGCGTCGAGGAGTTCCTCGGGCGAGACGGGGAAGAAACGGAGCTGGTCGAAGAAGCGGAGCGCCCAGGGATGGCCGGGTGAGAAGACTGGGGTGGTCTTCCAGG
>CAXTQE010000235.1:0-2383 GCA_964246225.1 uncultured Acidobacteriaceae bacterium
AAACTACTTCGCCACAGCAGGCTACGACGCTACGTGATCGGAAAATGCTCTAAAACGGCAGGATGGGGTACAGCGCGGTTTCGTTAGCCACGCGCGTTATTGACTTGCCGACACGGCACGCAGTTAGGACTGCTAATCCACGCTTTGATTCATCACCCGCTGCAATGGGTCGGAGTCATGGATGTCGGGACCGGTCCACATTGTCAGACAATGGACGACGTTCCGCGGCCGAGCACGTCAACGAGGCCGAGACGATGGGATTACAGAGCCAGCTCGGACATACGGGCATGAGCCGGAGCACGCCGATCCCAAATGTCGAAGATCGTCGCCAGTTGCGTCGAGCAGAGCGTGATGCGTCTCGCTGACATGCGCTCGATCGCATTGCGATCAGCACGCGTGCGAAGCAGTTGTGCTGAATCCAGTTGCATCTTGTCGAACCGGCTCGACCGCGCAAACTTCGCGTCGTTCAGGGAGAAATGGCCCCGATCAATCAAAGGTCCACCTAGAAGAAAGTCGAGTCGGAGAAACAGCCGGCAGCATTCCCTTATGGGTCGTGAGCCGCGGCTAAATGGCAGAGTGCTACCCTGCATACTCTTAGTAAGCGACCTTGTATCGTGTTAAAGCAGTTAATCTTGCCACATGGTGTGGTCTTGTGAGGGTTGCCCGGCTCTCCGGGCTGTCACGACTGCTGTAACTAGCGAACTGGTTACGGGCGTCGTTCCCCACAATTTTGCTTGCTTCTGATTTGGACGGAGCAACCTTAGGCCAGAGCTCCTGATATGTGGGCGCATATGCGCCAGGAAACTAACTTCGACAGAGCTTCGTGATAGCAACTCGGACCATCGTCTTTCTGACCATCCAAAGAGCACGTCTTGTGATGATCAATGGCAAAGCCACACTCCAGATGACGGCAGCCGCCAATCGACCGCCCTCCTGCTCTTGTTAACAGACGTTTGTTTCGGCCGTGTTGGTTTTTTGTATCAAGATCTAGATGGCTGGGTTGAAGGCCCATCCCGGATATGTGGCACGCAGTTCTGGCAATATCACGCCCTTCCATCCGACCTGGGGATGATATCGCCGGCTAGGCTCCGGAGCCATAGACAGGGTGCCCGAATCAGATGAGCTTGATTCAAGCCCTGCACCGCCGAGCTTTGACGATGGCCGAAGTCTGCCTTGTGACTAAGCGGCAGATGGCTCGACTAGCGCCGCTTCTGCCGCAAAACGTGCGGGCGTAGCGCGTGTGGACGACGGTCGGATGTCAGCGGCATCGGCCGTTGCGCCATCTGTAGCAGCGTCTACGCCGACCGCCACCGGCCTGCAATAGAAGCACGCGCCGCGTGGCTACGCCCGCACAACACGCCTTCGAACGCCAAAAACGTGGGGCCGCTTGGGCGTGTTCCGGCAGGTTTTCTCGGCGCCCCCCGGTTGAGGCGGGCGCGCCCGCTCGGCTGATGATTGACGCAACTACCTCCAAGCACACTGCACGCCCGTCAGCCTCCTCAAAAAAGGGGCGCGCCGCGATGCATCGGGCGGCACGAGGGCGGGCTGACCTCAAAGCTGCACGCCGTCTAGCATGGCCACCGCCCGCCGGACGTCGTGATGCTGCTGACCAAAAGCGTCCCTCAACACGGACCCGCACAACCGAGATGGGATGTGATAAACGTCTCTACTGCCAGCGAGACCACGTCGAGATCGGCCAGCTAAAGGGGCGGCGTCGCGTACTCACCCGCTACAGTCATTACGTTACAACATCTTTTACGCTATCCGTATCGTCGCTACCGCTAATCTCTTCCTCACATACTGATTACAAACTGTAGCCGTAGCACAATCGTCCGTTCATATCGCCGGTTTCCACAACTGCCAATATATAACACTCAGCCAGATGATCCACCGGCTGCCCGCTTTAGATATCGAAGGCCGCTTTGCAATGTCCGGTTGCAGCTAATTGCTAAGTTACAAACCTTAGTGCATTCCGTTGCTCTCCATACCAACCGCTCTGCAAGAAAATACAAAGGCAATTTGCATAAGTCCTTTTTTGCTGTGAAAAAACTTGCCGCACATCGGTCACCTGCCGTAAAGGCGGAAGGTAGGAGCAAAGCTGACACCGACGGTTTTTCGTGAGTGACCCTCGAAGCGCATGTCTTCAGCGTCCCTTGCTCCTCGCGTTATTGGGTGGAACCCATCAGGTCTTTTGGAGAGATGATTGACGTTGCAACCTCGACGCTTCTCGCGGGCTTTCTTCAAAAAGCAAGCCGATCTAAGTTCTACATCGTTGTCTTCAGATGAAATATTCGAGCTTGAAGCTTTGTTACAGGCCAGGCAGGTGACTTGGGTCGTGACCGCAGTCGAAACCGACAGTGATATCAGTATCGCAGTAGCGTCC
>CAXTQE010000235.1:2393-3902 GCA_964246225.1 uncultured Acidobacteriaceae bacterium
CGGAGTTCCGAGAAGAGGTGTTGATCGAGCGCGGTATTCAAGACTCTCTCAGAAAATGCGTTTTAGCTATCGAGGAGCTGGCCTCAGGCGACGGTCAAGGTGCCCGTTGAGACGGTACCCTGCTTGAAGTCGACGGGCGGCCACTCTGGAGAACCCTGGCTTCTGCCAGGAGTATCGGTTTCGAGGTATACGTTCGGGGTGTTTGACCTGACGGGATCGTATTTCCAGGTTGAAATCGCTTCGTGATCAAGTGACACGGCAGCGACATGAGGTTCCGTTTGCCTTGGCCAGCTTGACAACACTTGTTAGCAATACCCTCCAGCTGAAATCACCGCTGTCTCTCATACTAACCCGGGTCTGCGCCGATGGCACTCTGAGTGTGGAAACAAGCTGCTCCATGTCGGTCCAGTCGCGGACAAAAGATTCGATTAGTTGTATGGTCCCGGGGTGAGGTGGTGTGAAATTAGTCTAAACGTCGACGGATCGCGTTGCCAAGCTTCGCAGATGTGCTCGAACGGCGTTTTCCATCTGATTGCTTTGAGGTGTTTGGCAAAGTTGTAGGCCGACACGAAAGCAAGGAAGTGAGCCTTGAGCCCCTCGATTGATGGATACTGATAGGTTTTCACGGTCGCGTCTTTGACAGTTCGGTTCATTCGCTCGGCTTGGCCGTTGGTCCACGGATGATAAGGCTTGGTAAGCCGATGCTCGATGCCGTGTTCCAGGCAGACGCGATCGAAGATATGCAGCCCCAGAAATGTGCGTAAGGGTCTTGTCCGGTTTCTGGGCAAGTCGGCGAACGCCATACCGTTGTCGGTGAGCACGGTATGCAGGGCATACGGGAAGGCGGCGATGACATGTTGGAGGAACGACGCACCCTCCATTTTGCCTGCGCTCTGGTGGAACTCGACGACGGTGAACTTTGAGACGCGGTCGATGGCGAGAAACATGATGAGCTTGCCTTCAGCCAGGCGCAGCTCGCAGCTGTCGATGTGGACGAAACCGATTTTGGTCTCCTTGAATGTGCCGCGCTTGGATGCCTGGTCGTCGCCGACAGGCAGACGTGAGATGCCATGTCGTTGCAGGCAGCGATGCAGAGCGCTGCGGGTGAGCTTTGGGATGGCGTCGCGCAGGCAACCCATTACGTCATCAAGCGGCAGAAGGGTTCGCCTTCGGAACTCGACGATGATCGCCTCCTCGGCCGGCGAGAGGACGGTGCTGCGCGGCTCGCGCGGCCCCATGGCGGCATCGCCTGTGGTCTGGCGGGCGCGCCACTTGGCGACGGTCTTTGGGTTCAGCTGGTAGCGGGCCGCAAGGGTCCTGGTGCTTTCTTTCGACCTTTGGAGCTCGGCTCGAATACGCGGCGTCGTTCGGGCGCTCCCGTGTAGAACTGCTGCCATAGTGCCTCTTCCCCTTCCGAGTCAGTGTTGCACCATCACACCTCGGGACCAAACAATTAGGGTCCAGACTCATTAGGTCCACCAGACGACCGTCGCTACAAGGTATACCGAG
>CAXTQE010000236.1:0-3900 GCA_964246225.1 uncultured Acidobacteriaceae bacterium
TTGGCCATCCGCTTGCTTTTAGTTTTGAAGGCCTGCTGATTGGATCGGTTCTCTACAGCCTGCCCTTTGCTGTCCAGCCGCTGGTCGCGGGCTTCCAGGCGATCGGCCGCGAGTACGCGGAGACGGCCAGCCTGCTTGGCGCCGGACCGGTACGCACCTTCCTCGAGATCACCCTACCTCTGGCCCGGCCGGCTGTGCTTAGCGCTATCGTACTTACCTTTCTCCATACAGTCGGTGAGTTTGGCGTCGTGCTGATGGTGGGAGGAAACATCCCGGGAGAAACGCGCACCCTTTCGATTGCCCTGTTTGACCAGGTCCAGGACGGCAACTACGTCGCGGCAAATCAAACGGCGTGGATGATGGTCGGACTGGCGGGACTTGGACTCGTCCTCCTTTATAGCCGTCCCTCCTGGACACAGCTTGCTTCGTCCCGCTAAAAACGCGGGGACGCCCGAGCTTCCATCCGGGGCCTCGAGAAGCCGGACAGAGTATGACGTGGACCTGCTGCGCCGTCTCGGCCCGCTTACCCTTGAGGTGAAGTTCACCCTTGCCGCGGCTTGGACGGTGCTGTTTGCGCCATCCGGTGCCGGTAAATCCAGCGTGTTGCGCATGATTGCGGGACTCGACCGGCCCGACCAGGGTCGAGTGCTGTGCCGCTTTCCCGGGTCTGATCAGCCGCCGCGAGAGCTCCTGCTGACCGACACCCGGACGAAACTCTTTGTGCCTACGCATAAACGTCTGATCCGCATGGTGGCGCAGCGGCCTGCACTGTTTCCCCATCTCTCCGTCCTTCGAAACGTCCAGTTTCGCGCTTCCGGTGTACGCGAGGACGAGCACGAGGTCGCTCCTGCGCGGAACGAAATCTTCGACCTTTGCCGGATCACGCATTTGCGCGACAAGATGCCCTCGCAGCTTTCCGGAGGGGAGGCGCAACGGGTAGCGCTGGCCCGTGCGCTTTCAGCCACAGGGGGCAACCTGCTCCTGCTGGATGAACCGTTTACAGGTTTGGAGGGTGAATTGCGCGAGGACATCATTCGCGAGCTACGTCCCTACCTGGCGAGCCGGGGCATTCCGGCGTTGCAGGTGACCCACGATCTGGGCGAGGTCTTCTCGGCCGGGGCGGAAGTGCTGCGGATGGAAGCAGGGAGGATCGTGGCGCACGGGCCGGCCGAGATGGTGCTGGCGCGGGAGCGGCAGGCTCTGCTGGAACGACTGCAGCGATGAGTCAGCCGAGAAAGACCGGCTCCTGTTCGAGCGGGATGCCGAAGCGGCGGGTCGTCTCGGCGATGATGAGGTCGCGGAGTCGGAGCAGGTCTGCGCAGGTGGCATCGCCGGTGCGGTTGGTGAGGGCGAGCGTGTGGCGGGAGGAGATTGCCACCGGGCCAAGTTCGAAACCGCGCGGGAAGCCGGCGCGTTCGATCAGCCAGGCCGCGGCCAGCTTGATCCGGTTGGAGGGCGCGGGCCAGTGAGGGATGTCGGCAGGTTCCGCTCCCACCCCCGCGGCGACGCTCGCGAACAGATCAGGTGTCACGACCGGATTCTTGAAAAATGATCCAGCGCTGCGGGTGTCGGGATCTGGGCAGTTCGGGTCGATCACCATGCCTTTGCGGGCGCGGATCGAGCGGACAGCGTCATAGACCTCGCTCGGTGCCGGGTCGAGTCGCCCGGCAAAAAGTTGTTTCAGCTCGGCGTAGGTCAGGTTGGGCCTGGCACGGCGGTCGAAGCGGAAGGTAGTCTCCGTGATCAGGAAGCGGCCATGTGCGCTTGAGTTGAAGCGGCTCTGCCGGTAGCCGAAGCCGCACTCGGCCGCGGAAAGCGAGTGGAAGCTGAGCGATTCGCGATCGAGCACGCGCACCGATGCGATCGTCTGAGCGACTTCTTGCCCGTAGGCGCCGATGTTTTGTATGGGGCTGCCGCCAACCATGCCCGGGATGCCGGCCAGGCACTCGATGCCGCTGAGACCCCGATCGCAGGTGATCCGGACGAGATCGTCCCAGTCGAAGCCCGCAGGAACGTGGTAGAGCACCGAGTCCACTTTATGCTCAACGCGCGGCTCCCCTTCAAGCGCGACTTGCACGACCAAACCCGGAAAGCCGCTGTCCGCGACGACGAGATTGGAACCGCCACCTAGCGCGAATAGCGGAATCTGGCGGTCCTGGGCGAAGCGCACCGCCTGCAGCAGCTCCGGTTCGGTTGTCGCGCGAAAGAAAAAACGGGCCGGACCACCGATCTTGAATGTGGTGAAGGGCGCGAGGGCCACCTGCTCCTGAGGGTTCACCTTTCCAGAGTAAGACAAGCTGGCTCGTCTAACGATGCTCGGCGAAGATCAGCTGCGCGATACAATAGAGGTGGAAGCGGTCGTTTTGGAGGAGGGCATATGTACCCAGAGGTTATGGTGATTCCGATGCGCGAAGAGTTGACGCGTGCGGGGGTCAATGAGGCGAGAACGGCTACGGATGTGGACACGGCCGTGGCGCAACCGGGCACGACCATGCTGATCGTCAACTCAATCTGCGGGTGCGCGGCCGGCAAGATGCGTCCCGGAGTGCGTATGGCCATGCAGCACACCACCAAACCGGACCACGCGGTCACCGTCTTCGCCGGGCAGGACCGGGACGCGACCGAGAAGGCGCGCAGCTATTTTGGCGGACATCCGCCCACCTCGCCGGCAATCGCTATCCTGCGCGACGGCAAGCTGGTTTACCTGATGCAGCGTTCAGCGATTGAAACCTCTACGGCTCCGGCGATTGCCCAGGAGCTTGCGCGAGCGTTCGACGCGTACTGCGCCAAGGCCAGCGTATAACGGACGGTCAACGAAGCGGATGCCCCGAAAGGGTCATCCGCTTTCGTGTTACTCGAGAAAACTCATCTTTGCGCGGGAAGTGCCGATAAGGACTTCAGGTCAATGATGATGAATCCTGTCCAAGTCGCCTCCGAACCCTTTGCCGAACATGCCCTATTGGGCGAGAGCCTGGCTATCCGCCGTCTGCGGATGCAAATCTCTCGCATTGCGCCTCACTTTCGCCTGGCAATCGTCACGGGAGAGTCCGGCACTGGAAAGCTGGCTGTCGCTCACGAGATGCACCGGTTGAGTCCGGTTGCGCATCGCCCAATCTGCATAGTCTCAATCGCAAGCTTTATCCAGCGTTATACGCCGGAGTCTGAGCTGGCGCGGGCCGGGATGCTGGTGCTGCGCGGACTCGGATCTGCTGAAGCGCCCGTGCAGCAAGCCCTCTTACTGCAGTTGCAGCTTCTGCCGCGCGACACGCGGATCCTCTTTACCAGTGGGGCTGGCCTCAAAGGTCTCTTGGCCGCCGGCCATCTGGAGCAAGCGCTTGCGCAAAGGCTTGGAACACTCGAGATCCAAGTTCCCCCGCTGCGGCAGCGAACCGAGGATCTGGGCGTGCTGGCTACGGCAATGCTCGGTGCCGGCGAGGCGAGTTTTTCTCCCGCGGCTCTTGAGTGCCTGCGCGGCCATAGCTGGCGGGGCAATCTGACAGAGTTATGGCAGATCTGCCGGAAGCTCTCGAGCCGGTCGTTGCCGATTCAACCGGGAGATCTTCCCGCGCTTGATCAAGGTACGCTCGAGTCGACCGGACTGCGACTGGAGGATGTTATGCGGAGACATGTGAAAGATGTTCTGGCTCGTTGCGGCGGAAACAAGCTAAAGGCGGCGGAATTGCTTGGAATCAGCCGATCAACTCTCTACCGCATGATGGAAGCGGAGGTCTAGTTGCTCCTCTCCTCTTTGGCCTGACAAAGGCACGTTATAAACTTTGATTATGCGAATTTCTAGTCTGATGGTATGCGGGCTCAGGCTCGAGGTGCGCGCTGGATTGCTCTTCCTGGGCCTGGTGTCCGGGATGCCATCTGTCTCTGCTCAGACTACGGCCCAGAGCG
>CAXTQE010000237.1:0-3852 GCA_964246225.1 uncultured Acidobacteriaceae bacterium
GCTGGCGGTGCTGGGCATGGATTACACGATGTATGTCTGGCACGTGCTGACGCACCGGGTGCCGTTCCTGTGGCGGTTCCACCTGGTGCACCACGTGGACCTGGACCTCGACAGCACCACAGCGCTGCGGTTCCACGCGGTCGACATGCTGATCTCGATCCCGTGGCGGGCGCTGCAGGTGGTGGCGCTGGGCACGTCGCCGCGGGCGCTGGCGGCCTGGCAGGTTTTCTTCCAGGCGTCGGTGGTGTTCCACCATTCGAACCTGCGGCTGCCGGAAGCGGCGGAACGGCGGCTAGCGCGGGTGCTGACGACGCCGCGGATGCATGGGATTCACCACTCGGTGGTGGTGGCGGAGCGGGAGTCGAACTGGTCGAGCGGGTTGAGCTGGTGGGACTGGCTGCATGGGACGTTTCGGATGGATGTGGCGGCGGGGGAGGTTCGAGTTGGGGTTCCGGCGTACAGCGAGCCAGCGGGCATACGACTTGACTTGTCGCTAACCCTGCCATTCCAAAAGCAACCTCTGCTGGGAAGCTGACCACTGACTGAACGCCACGCGTTAAGTTGCTCGTTGACATTGCCCGTTGGGAGACTCATAGTCTTGTCGGTATGAAAGTCGTGTTCGCGGACAAGCGGCTCGCCCTCGTACGCGGTGAGCGGGCTCACGAGCTTGGCTTACCCGTCGCCGTCATCAAGATGGCAAGGGAGAAGCTCAACTTCCTTGCTGAGGCACCAGACGAGCGTACATTGAGGAACTGGAAGGCTTTGCAGTTCAAACGCAGGAAAGGATCTGAGAATCACTGGCAAATCAGAGTCAACGATCAATACCGGATTCTTTTCACCATAAACAACGGCGAGATGCCTCCGGTGATTACTATAATTGATATTTGCGATCCACACTAGGAAAGGGGGCGTTTGATGGACGGGTATACTTATCTTGGCGACGTACCTCACCCTGGGTTCTACATCCGCGAGGAGCTTGAGGCGCGCGAGTGGACACAGCGCGATTTGGCTTACATCCTTGGAACTCCCGAACAAGCGGTAAACATGATTATCTCGGGAAAGCGCGGGATCAGTCCTGAAATGGCGAAAGCGTTGGGCAAGGCGTTCGACGTTAATCCAAATCTATTTGCTAATTTGCAGCGGTCTTACGATATGGCCCGGGCACGGGAACCGGATCCCGGTGTTGGGCGGCGTGCGCGTCTGCAGACCGCCTACCCAGTTCGTGAAATGATCAAGCGCGGCTGGATCCACGATACGGACGCAACGCTGCTTGAGGTTCAGATGGCGCAATTCTTTACAGTGGCGAACTCAGACGACATTCCACACATTGAGCACGCAGCTCGCAAGTCGTCTTATTACGACGACACGCCTCCGGCACAACTAGCTTGGCTCTTTCGAGTGAGGCAGATTGCCAAGTCGAGCTATGCCGTAAAATATTCGGAAAAGGCTCTTTTTGAGGCCATACCCATACTCAGGCGGTTGATGCTTGATCCTGAGGAGACCCGCCATGTCTCGAGGATTTTGGCCGAATGCGGCGTAAGGCTAATTTTTGTAGAAGGCCTACCGAACGCTAAGATTGACGGAGTTTGCTTCTGGCTTAATAAGCAGGCTCCGGTGATTGGAATGTCTCTCCGTTTTGATCGAATCGACAACTTCTGGTTCGTTCTACGGCATGAAATTGAGCATGTCCTTAGAAGAGACGGACAGTTACGAGAGGTGCTAGACATCGACATCGATGGAAAGAACGCGAGCGAGTTACCCCCGGAGGAGGTAGCTGCAAACGCGGCAGCCGGAGACTTTTGTATCTCCCCGGCCGAGATGGATTCCTTTGTAGCACGAAAATCTCCCTTCTTCGCCGATAGGGATGTAATTGGTTTTTCTCGGAGGCTGAACATTCATCCAGGTATCGTTGTTGGGCAAATTCATAGACGAACCGGCCGCTTTGAGCTTTTGAGAAAGCACCTTGTTAAGGTAAGAAGCCATATACTGCCGAGCGCTACAGTAGATGGGTGGGGTGTAATTGCACCGATGGAGGTGTGAAAAGAGCATGACGAAGACGGAGCAACTGCAGCAAGCATGGCATAAGTTTAAACAGCACAACGGCCATCTGCCCGTTAGCGCGCGTGAGGCTAGCATTTGGGCTGTACAAAATGGTCTGGTAAGCCTGCCGGAAGTTGATCCCTACGACGTTCTAGCTGATGACATGGCGCGAGCACTTCGCGAAGAGTATGCGAGAGACAAGCAGGGACGACGATACCGTGTAAACCACGCCGTGCGGGTTACTCGTCGCGGAGTCCAATATACTATGTGGGCGGTGCTACCGACAGCCTCTCGAGACTACATGCAGCGAGCTTTTACGCAGCGTCGCGAGCAGGTAGTTGGAGATCTCGTGCAGCTTGCAACCGATGTCGACGTTTACAACGACATGACTGAGGGTGGCGAGCCGATACAGATGGTGTTGGACTTCACCGCCGACATCGAGGAGCGCAGAGCCGCTTAAGTCTATGCCAGATGGGATAGTCCTTGGTCTAACTCCGCCCAGCGTCAGATCATCGAACCGGGCCACAACGGTGGCATTTCTGCCCATTACGGTGGCTCAACAGATTGTCAGACGTTACGGCACGTCGATTAGCTTCTGTGCCAGTGTTTTGAGGTCCTCGCGCCCCATCACGCCGCTGGTCTTGATAGTCGGTCTACCGCTGGTATCGTACCACATTAGCCAATAGCTTTCGCTTCCGGTCGCTGGCTCAATTACATGTTCTAGCCACAGGCTATAGTCTTGGTCGAACAGCGGATCAGGGAATACACTCCCCGCAGATTGACCCGCACCATGAGGGAAACCTTTTGCTGTATTGGTGCGAAAGCGAGCGTTCTCGTTCGTAAAGGCCATTTTCCGCTCTCCATTCCTCTCGCAGATACATGACGCCGATCGGCGGCAAGGGCGACGGCCGGATCTCCAATCTGCGTCGAAAGTGCCAGTTTGGTCGGCGCCCGATTTGGTCGGATCGTAGCGTTACTAAGAGGTTCCAAGGGCCAGCCCTTGGCGGGGTCCAGGGGCAGAGCCCCTGGCCTTCTTCTCTCTACACCCGCACCTCCCGCTGCGCCGGGGCCATCACGCAGCCCAGCAAGAACCCCGCAGTGCACACCAGCAGCCCCCACACGTTGGCGCCGAGGTCGGCGGCGAAGGGGCCGGTGCCGAGGTGGGTGGCGGCGGGGAGGATGTGGAGCTTGCCGAACACTTCCACGCCTCGGATCACGCCGAGGGCGATGCCGGGCCAAAAGGCGAGGTGGAAGCTCAGGGCGCCGGCCCGTCGGAGCCAGCACAGCAGGAAGATGGGGGCGAGGCCCATGACCATGGTGCCGCTGAGCGTGGTGGCGGCGATCACGGCGGGGCCGATGCGGTCGCCGAGATAGATCGTCAGCAGGGGCAGGTTGCCGACGATCGCGACGGCGACGATGGCGAGGCGGCCGGTGCGCTGGTTGGCGGGAGTGGCAGGTCCTGTCGCGGCGGTGGGGGACGCGCCCCAGTCGCGGCCGGCGAGTTTCGAGGCGCTGGTGAACGCGCTGTCGAGGGTGGAGCCGCCGGTCACGAGCATGATCGCGTTGAACAGCATGAGCATGGGGACGCCGAAGGAGGCGGGCACGGCCACGCTGGGGTTGGCGCCGAGATCGTGGGCGCGGGCGTAGAGGCCGACGAGGCTGAACAGGAAGATGAAGCTGCCGGACAGCAGGCCCGCGAGCAGAAAGGCGCGCAGGGCCTGGTTCGGGGCGTTGAGGAAGCCGCGGTCGGTCAGCACGGGGTCGTGGAAGGGGTAGGAGAAGATCTGCACCAGGGCGAGCCCGCAGAAGGTG
>CAXTQE010000238.1:0-3839 GCA_964246225.1 uncultured Acidobacteriaceae bacterium
TCGACTGGGCTACCGACCTGCCACAGTAGCCTCGGCGACACTTACCGCACTCGCAGCACGCTCTAGCGGCGACGGTACCTTCACCCATCCCATGCCGCCCGCGCGCGCCGAGTCGATCCCCATCTCCGTTTCCTCGAACACCAGGCAGTCCGCCGGGTCCACTCCCAGCCGCTCCGCCGCCATCAGAAACGGCTCCGGATCCGGCTTGCTGCGGCGGTAGTCCCCCGCGCACACCATCGTTTCAAACCGGTCCAGCAACCCAAGCACCTCAAGCGACGCCACCACCGACTCCCGCGTGCTGCCCGAAACCACCGCAAACGGAATCTTCCCGAAGCTCGCCTCGATGTGCTCCACCACCTCCGGAACCGCCGTCAGGTGCGGCAGCAACTCGTAGTAATACTCCTCCTTGCGCTCCGCCACCACGGCCACCGGCATCGCCAGCCCCTGCTCCCGGTTCAGCGTCGTAATGATCTCGACGATCGGCTTGCCTCCCCAGAGATAAAACAGCTCCTCCGGAAAGACGCAGTTCCACTCCCCCAGCGCTCGGCTCCACGCCACATAGTGCAGCGGCATCGAATCGGCAATCGTGCCATCGCAATCAAAGAGATAGGCCTTGAAAAGACGTGCAGGCAACGCGAGTTTCATGCGTCTATCCTCTCATCCTCTTGTCCTCTCGTCTTGGATCAAGCAAGAAGTTGGGCGGAGTAGCCCTGAGCGGTAACCTGCGCCACTGCCCTCCGATCGAACGAAACGAAGGTCTCGCACCCAAGCCAACGACCCTCGTACGCAATCGCGCCATCCGCGAAGTCGCCACCCACGCGTAAACAGGCCAAACCAGCTTCGACGGCAGCCCGGTTGAGTATGACATTGCCGGTGTTGAGCAAAGCCTGCACCGCGGAAGCGATGTCGACCGACGAAAATCCATACACCTTCCGTAAGACCCAGACAAACTCGCACAGGCAAGGCAGCGCGACCGCAAGGGAAGACGCCTCGCGCAGCACCCGTTCCGCCGCTTCGGCCTGCACTTGGTCGTCGCCAACCACGCTGCGAACCAAAACGTTCGTGTCGACGGTAATTCTCACCGTCGGCCCGCCCAACCGTCAGCCGCGGCCTCCTCCAGCTCTTCAAGCGTCGCCACTTTGCGCGTCTTTCCGGCCAGCAAGCCGATAAACCCGTCCACCGTACCCACAGAACGTTCCGCTCTGAGGGAGGCCCGTCCGTTCGGCAAAAGATCCACTTCGATCTTGTCTCCAGGTTGAATCCCGAGATGTTGGAGCACCTCTTTCCGAAAAGTTACTTGTCCTCGCGCAGTCAAAGTCAAAGCGGCCACACAATCCTCCCGGTCTGAAGTAATGCAATTCTACCTTACTTCACCCCGCAACTACGGCGATCTTCGGTCCTAATATAGAGTGAGACTCTACGTTGTGCTTCTGCCCAGCTTGGGCAGGGAAGGTCTCTTGAAGCGTCTTGGCATCCTCCTCTCGGGCCGCGGCTCGAACTTTCTCGCCATCCACCAGGCCCTCCGCTCCGGCCAGATCGCAGACGCCGAAATCGCCGTCGTACTGTCAAACAAGGCCGACGCCCCCGGTCTCACCGCCGCCCGCGACCTCGGCCTGCCCGCCTTCCACATCCCCATCGCTGGCCGCACCCCGGAGCAGCGCGATCTTGCCTTCGTCGCCAAATTGCAGGACCATGCCGTCGATCTCGTCTGCCTCGCCGGCTACCTGCGCCTGCTCTCGCCTGCCTTCGTCGCCGCCTTCCCGCAGCGCATCCTCAACATCCACCCCAGCCTGCTGCCCAGCTTTTCCGGCCTCGACGCCCAGCAGCAAGCGCTTGAGTACGGCGCTAAAATCACCGGCTGCACGGTCCACTTCGTCGACGAACAGCTTGACCACGGCGTCATCGTCCTCGAGCGTGCAGTCCCGGTCGAAGACGACGACACCCCGGACACCCTAGCCGCCCGCATCCTCGCCGAAGAACACCAGGCCTACCCCGAAGCGATCGCCCGCGTCCTCTCTGGCGACTACCTCGTCAAAGGAAGACGCTACCTAAAACGCTAGAACCGGCCCCCACCGGTCGTATCCGGAAACAGGTACGAGACCAGGCCCAGCGTAAACAGCAGCAGGACAAACTTCACCAGCGTCCGTGTGCTCGGCTTCTCCGCGTACCCACCCTGCCAAAGCCGCCAGCCCATGCCGAGCGCCACGAAGCAGAACACGTACTCGTGCAGCAGCCCGAAGAAGATGAGTGACGTCGCCAGCACCAGCCAGCGCTGCGTCCGGTCCAGCGCATACGTCGCCTGCGCCCCGTCCAGCCCAAACACCGGGATCAGGTTCAGCACGTTCAGCCAAGCCGACACATGCGCGAGCGCGCTAAAAAGATCATGCGTTGAACCCGCCGGACTCGTCCATGCGAACGCCCCGCACACCACTGAAACCAGCAGCCCAAAAAACGGGCCGGCCAGCGCAATGCTCGACAGGTCCTCAAGCGAAATCCCCATCGAGTACCAGCGCACGTACGCGCCCAGCCCCGGCAGGAACACCGGCAGATCCACCTTCAACCCACGCAGCCGCGCCGCCGTGTAGTGCCCCATCTCGTGGATCAGGATGGCCAGCGTAAAGCCCAGCCCAAACTTCCACCCAAACAGCGCCCAGTAAATCGCGAAAAAGCCGATGAAGCTGAGCAGGAACTTGGCCTTGAACAGCAGAAAAAAGAACGTCTTCAGCTTGGCCAGAAAGAACACGACCGGAGCCAGCGGTCCCAGCCGCCGCGTCCACTTCGCCCGCGTCTCCTCGCTCCGGCCCAGCTTCTGGTCGATCAGCGCAATCCTCTGGTCGATCGCCTCCGTCTGCTTGGTCCCGGCAGGCAGCCAAGCCAGGGCCTCATGCCAGCGCTCCCGGGCTTCCAGCCAATGCTGCTCGCTCTCAAGCGACGTCGCCGCCATAGCCAGCTGACGCAAATGCTCCGAGTACACGATCGCCTGGCAATCCGGACACGCCAGCGTACCCTCCGGCAGATAGTGGCTGCACTGCGGACAATTAAAGATCGGCGCGGGGGCCGCCAGCTGCGTAGGCGCCTCAAGAACCTGGCCAACAACGGAATTCATACTGTCTATTAGACGCTATCCGCGCCACAAACTGTGCAACCCGCTCCCCCTCGGCCCGCGTCCCAGCAAGGCTTAGTGCAGCCCGAAAGGATTGACCCGCCGCACTTTTCCACTCTGCCCAAACCCTGGACCTCCCGCCGCCAGCCGCCAGGCCGTACGCAGCCCAACGAATAAAATGATCAGCCCCAGGCCGCCGTTCAGCGGACTACGCAATGCCAGAAATGGCCCCGCCACCAGCTCCCGTACCAGCAGCGAAGCCGGCACACGCAAGACCGCCGTCAGCGGGATCCCGCTAAAGTGCAGCACATCCAGCAGCTCTCCCAGCGTCACCGCGAAATACGTCAGCACCACCGCCGCGACCTGGTACGTCTGGCCTCCCACTCCTCCCGAAGCCGTCATCATCGCCCGCGCCACCAGCCAGCCCACGCCGATTGCCACAATGCTCACCATGAACCCCGAAAACCCAATCAGCGCGTAGCCCACACTCCCCACCAGGGCCGCCGCCGTCCCAAAAAGCAGTGCCAACGGAAAGGCTCCCGCTCCGCCACGCACACGCGAGTAGCCCTGACCGGAAGCTTCTCCTTCGATCGTCTGCGGCTCGCGATACTCGGCTCGTTCGAAGTCTGGAATGCTCATACTGCCTCTTTTGCTCAGTCGCTTACGTCGTCTGCGCCGGTAGCGAGATCGCATCCTTCGCATCGCCCAGCACCAATTTGACCGTCATTCGGCGCTG
>CAXTQE010000239.1:0-3744 GCA_964246225.1 uncultured Acidobacteriaceae bacterium
CTATGGGGGCGGCTGGGTCATTCCGGGGGTCTCCCTTCAGCAGGAGTTTGACCTGCTTGCCGACGCTGGACTCACGCCCTTGAAGATCTTGCAAATGACAACCTTGCATGCCGCGCAGTTTCTTGGGCGGGACTCGACCATGGGGACAGTGGAAGCGGGAAAACATGCAAACCTGGTCCTGCTCGACGAAAATCCAATTGAGAACGCTAAAAACCTGCACGGCATTCACGCTGTGGTCCGTGCTGGCGATTTTTACTCACGAGAAGATCTGGACAAGATCAAAGAGCAGGTCGCCGGCGGTATCTCACTGCCGGAGCCAGATGAAGTCGAGGCCGCCGACACCGCCATGCCGTAAACGGGGGAAACGTCTGTCCGGCAAAGTGGTCGAACGGGTGAAGTTGTCCAGCAAACTATTTGAGGCTACTCCAGCAAGCAGGAGAAGAACATGCATACGCCTTTAAGCGAAAACATCTTCGCTGGTTTATCCGGCCGCATACAAATCCCCACCGATGAATCCATTGCCGACCTCCCGCTCGTTGTCGCTATTCACGGCGGGACGTACACGTCGTCCTACTTCGACCTTGCGGGGTACTCATTGTTCGAGCGGGCCAAGGCGCTCGGCATCCCGCTCTTAGCTTTAGATCGTCCCGGCCACGGCAATTCAGCGCCGGTGTCCGGTGAGGATGCCTCCATTGTTGGACAGGCTCGCATTCTGACCCAGGCCCTTCCAGAGGCTTGGGCAAAGTTTGGTCAAGCCACGCGCGGCATTGTGCTCATCGGCCATTCTATCGGGGCGGCGATCGCAACCTGCATCGCGGCCGATCCCGCGGATGTCCCAGTGATCGGGCTGGCGATCTCCGGCGTCGGTCTGCGCGTGCCAAGTGAGCTTCGGGAGGCGTTTGCGGCTTCCCCGGATGCGCTGACTATGGACTTCCCTCTTCCCATGAAAGAGCATGTCATGTTTGGCCCCGAGGGCAGCTTCTTCTCGAACATGCCGCACGGATCGCATGCTGCCAATGGACCGGCGCTTCGGCGCGAGATCGTCGACATCAACACCATGTGGCCTGATAACGCTCGAGACATTCTAGCCCGGGTACAGGTTCCGGTTTACTATCGCCAGGCAGAAGTAGATCGGCTTTGGATTGTCGATGAAAGTGAAGTGCAACAATTTGCTGCTGCGCTGACGGCAAGTCCAAGCGTTGATGCGAAGATGGTCAAGAACACGGGGCACTGTATGGATTTTCATCGCATCGGAGCAGCCCTGCAGGTTCAGCAGCTTGGCTTCGCTCTTCAATGTGCGGTAGAAGGGTACTGAACGATCCAGAACGCTGCTGCATTTGAGTAGTTGTAAGAGGCCTCGGGACCGTTTATGTCGCTGCTCAGGGTGCGTCCAGGAACATCTCGGAATACATCGAGGGTCGCGATACGGACGATTGGCAGTGCTGTTCATTTCGTCCGAGGTGACGTCTCCTCTTACCGCAAAGGATTCCAGTTGAAGATATTGGACAAGAACTTATCTCTGCATCTGCCCGAACTCACTTGGTGAAGACTTACAAGTCTGAGTGCAAGCCGCGGCCACCGACTAGCGTAGTGGACTGCCCTGCAGCACTCTGCACTGCACGAGTTTTCCATAGAACAAGCGTTGCGATAAACAGGACGCCCGTGAGTGCGGTGCTGATCGGGAGGCCCAGGTTTAGCCCATGAATCAAACCTGGATCATCCCGGAAGGCCAGCCAATCTCCCGCGGTTGTTCCCGCCGCTCGCACGGCAATGATGCTAAGCCAGTAGCCAGCCTTGGTGGTCCATCGTGAGCGCCGTCCAAGAGAGAGAATGACAGCGAATATAGCTCCAAGCAAAAGCGTTCCGTAACCGGTTCCAAGATGAATTTCTTCTGCCACCCAGTCGCCGATCGCCGTGCCCAGTGTACCGGCAACCAGCAAAGACATCCAATACCAGGCGGTTGTTGCAGGTCGTCCTCTTCGATCAGCCGCTGACGCAAGCAGCCTAGGTAGTACCGGCGCGAGGACTAGAGCCTGCACCACAGCAAGTCCCGGGATGACGATCAAATAGCGCCATTCGAACGTATGTGTGGCGAGATCGGCAAGATTCGTTGCAGCCGCCCGTAGCACGATCACAACGGCCCAGTACCAGGCCTGGGTCGCGCCTACTGTGTGCCGTTCCCCGAAGAGGAGCGTTGCGAACACGAACGCCAAGGGAAGAAGTCCGATCCAGTGGTTCCAGTGGCAGTAAAACGAGATGCAATCCCCCACGTTGCAACCAAAGATGCTTGCCAGAGTTATGGCGGTCCAGTAACGTGCGTCAACGGTCGGCACATTCGCGAACCGCATCGGTCGGACCATCGGAGAACGATTCCAAGTTGCTGCTTGTTCCATCATGGGTGACCTCCCAGGGTCTTTGTCAGCAGCAGCATCGCAGGCCTGAACGTCCCTCGCATAAGCAAATTGTAGCTACCGAGGATCTGATGATGACGAACTGCTTCGATTGTCCTTAGATTACGCAACCAATTTGCGTAAGCGGTGTGCAGGAACAAACGTGTCCGCTGAGCAGTGATTTGCAAGACTGATGAGAAATCTACTTGAGTAAGCTGAAGATCTGCTGAGGGTAAATTGGGAAACAGATAGAGTTCCCTTCCCGGCTAGATATATTCAGCATTTCTTTTTGGCTCTGTTGCAAAGTTTTGGTGGTTATCTGACGATATCCCGAACCTGAGCGTATCTGGTCATGTCAGGTTTAGCTGCCGTCGCTTTAAAGCCAGATCATCTGCAATCACGGCATCCGTGGTTGTCGTTGGCGCAGAGGATATTACGTCCGGGGGGAAACGGCACCGTCTCTCACCCCATCCGTCCAATTTTAACAGAGCCATCCTGTGAAGACGGGAAGCCCTTTTTGGGGGCTTCCCGTCTTCTGGAGGTGCGGTGTGGGTTATGCGCGGAACTTACGGCGTGCGGCTCCGGCGACGCTGACGAGGCCTGTACCGAGCAGCATAAGCGAGCTGGGTTCCGGGGTGACGGCGGCGTTGGGTGCGGGAACGAAGCCTGGATCGTTGGCGGTGGCTCCATCCTGGAAGGTCAAGCCACCGAGTTGGAACGCGGTCTGGTCGGTGTAGACCACGAGGGTGTCGGAGCTTTGGCCGGGGAGGACTCCGTTGTTGCCGTCATAGCCGAAGTTGAGGACGCCGTTGACGGTCATGAGCGCCTGGGTGGGAGCGAGTGTGCCGGTTCCCGCGACGTAGTCTGCGGCAACGGGAGCGATGAAGCTCGCAATGGTGAACTCAAGAATAGGATCGTTGCCCGAGGTCGCGACGTTTGAGAAGTTGAAGACGAAGTCCAGGCAGCTCGGGCACAGGGCGCCGGTACCGCCGCGATAGATGGTCTCGTTGTAGTTGACGACAAACGGGTTGGAGTCTCCGCCGGCGGAGGTGGCCACGGTGGTACCGCCGATGAAGGAGTTGGCGACCAGGGCGCCGCTCGCGTAGGAGGAGGTGGTGGTGGTTCCAAGCGCGATCGGGGCAGCGAAGGCGGAGGTTGAGCCAAGCGTGAGAGCAGAGCAAGCAAGAAGGGAGAGAGTAAAGCAGTTCAGCATAAGGGCTCCTAGAGTTTCGTACCACTGGTGTAGGTGTGTCCTACAACCTAAGAGTGACTCTACCGAGCGAAGGTGGAGGAAGCAAGTAAAATCTTCTCTTTTTCTTCGCAGGTTACGGAAGATATTACATGGTAACCGAAT
>CAXTQE010000240.1:0-3722 GCA_964246225.1 uncultured Acidobacteriaceae bacterium
ACCAGGTTCGCACTTCCACTATTTGTAACCGTAATGGTCGCATACGAACTGACCGTACCCACGGCCTGCGCCGCAAAGGCCTCGGTCGTCGGACTCAGTGCAATAGCGGGAAGGACGGAGTTGGTGGCCGTTAGCAACGGGATCTGCCAGATGCCTCGGCCGTAGGTTGCCGCACGAAGTTCCCCCGAGCGTCCATCCCCGGTCGAGACCTGCGCTGCGGCTTGCAGACTGATCACGGGAGCATTCGGCAGCGAGCTGCCGAAAACACTCCAGCAATTGCCACTCGTGCAGGTGGAAATGTTCGTGGTTACATACACTCCCGTGTCCAAAGCGACATAGATGGTGTTCGCATCATTGGGATCAACAAGAATGCTGTTTGCCGGGGCGTTCGGCAGATTGGAGGTGATGTTAGTCCAATGCAGGCCCCCATCCACGGAGCGATACACGTGAGGCGAGTTCGCCCCGACCTGGCTGAAGCCCAGAAGCGTGGCATAGACAGTGTTCCCTGTCGCATCGTGCGTATCGGCGATAATCGAGGAAATGTCGAAGCCTTGCGGGTTGAACAGGCCCGAATCGGCAGCGTCGTTCGTAACCGTTGCCAGCGCCGCATCGCGCCATGCCGTGGTGTTGCTCGCCAGGTTTCCCGCGGTGGTCACGAACAAATGCCCCCCTAGGCCCTGACCACCATCGAGAACCCCCGCCAGGCCAGCATAGATGACCTCGGAGCCTGCACTTTGGCCTGCAGCTGAAAGGTTGGCGAGTCCACCCGCCGCCAGCGAACGCACCAGAGGGGCCGTCGTCGCACAAGCACTGGCGGCTGGCGTGGCGAAAGGAGCACTGATGGCGTTCGCGCTGGACCAGGCCGATCCGCCTGTTGCCGCGCCACGCCAGACTCGGCAGGTTCCGGCGATCAGGTTCGAGGTGAGGCTCGGGTCCAGCAGCCAGGGTGCATCCGTCTCCGCCAAATCTCCGCTTACCTGAGTCGCTCCGATCACATTGGAGGCAAAGTTATTCGGGCCGCATGCGGAGCCTGAAGTACAGCGCGCGAGACTAACCCCGGCGCCGGTCGACAGATACCAGAGTTGCGGATTCGCCGAATCGATTGCGACGGTGCCGCCCTCGCCGGTCGCAAGCTGCGCCCAGGCGCTCGTGGCAGATCCTGTGCCGGCGGTGCCCAAAGCGCCAAGGCCGGCCAGTAGCGTGCCGGAAGCGGTAGGCGATTGCGCAAAGGACACCACCTCCGCGAGCGATCCGATGCCTGCGTTCAGGTTCTGAAAATGGTTCGCATCGTCCAGCGAACAAGCGGTCGCCTGCTCGTTGACGCCGTCCGTGGAGCGATAAAGCCCGCCATCGTTACCGACATAGATCAGTGGCGCGCTTGCCCCGGCAAGTGACGCGATCGCATGTTGAGCAGGAGCGACACCGGCCAAATTCACGCAGCCGTTTTGCGCGTTGGTCGTGTTCCGCAAACTGCACCCGGCCGCAAGACTGCAGCGGTAAAGGTCGATCGTGCCTGCGTACAACAGAGTGTCGTTTCCGGAAGGGACCGCATTGAGCGCCAGGTTGTAGTCGGCCTGCGAGATTACCTTGCTTCCGCTTCCAACCTCCAGCGGTGTCGCATTCAACACCGTCCCAAAGAGCACCGTGGCGTTACCGCAAGCTGTGCCCGACAGGGCACACACATCCTGATAAAGTCCCTGATCGCGGTTCGCCAGGTCCACGGTCAGTGCGAACATGTCGCCGGTTGTCGCCTGCACGGCGAGAGCGCCGCGGAAGATCGGGCAGACCGAACTGCCGGAAGATCCGAGGGGCGGGCATGCCGTCGTGGTCAGCCCGGTTCCAGGCTGGTGAACAAGGCGCGTCCAGGTCTGGCCGTCGGCCGATTGATAGTAGCCGTGCGAGCGCACAGCCGCGTAGAACCGCTGCCGGACGGGATTCCACACAACCGAGGTCACGGCCTTGCCACCGCCATTTCCGCCCAGCGGCAGGGGTGTCTGAACGGTTTGGGTCCCATCCTGAATCGTGGCCATCTGCCACGTGACTCCTCCATCGCTCGACCAGTACAGGCCCATCACGCTGTTAAGTGTGTTCGCCGCATGTACCACGTCGCCCTCTGCGGACTCAGAAAAGGCCGCGACGGCTAAAGAAGGGGTTGTCGAGGAAAAAGCGATCCCCGCCACGGCCAGCCCAAGAAACGAGTGGTTCCCCGAGACGCCGTCCAAAGACTGCTGCGCCAGCGTCCATGTCACCCCGCCATCCACGGAACGTAAAATGCCTTCGCCGTAATACGAGTCCGTCGCGTCGTTGGGGTCACCGGTGCCGGCCAGCAACACACCGCTACTCATCGCCATCGCGCCGATACTCAACGACGGCAGCACCGCGCCGCCTGGACTGAAGACGGGAAGCGTGTCCGTCAGCGGCGTAAAAGTCACGGCGCTGGCCGCACCAGCGGCGTTGGTGGACTTCCATATACCGCCGCCGGTCGTGCCGAGATAAAGAGTATTCCCGGTCGCATCCGCCGGATCGAGTGCCAGCGCGGTTACGCGGCCAGTGACATTGCCGTACAACGGACTCGCAACCTGCCCCGGTCCCACCGGAGTCCAGGCTGCACTCAGCGAGGTAGTGTTTGGCTGGATCGATGCGGATTGCACCATGGCCTGGTGCTCTTGCCGCGCGCCTGCGAGCGCCTGAGCCGACGGAATAGCACCCGCAGAGGTCCGCCCCCGCAGGAACCGCTGGGTTCTTGCCTTGCGCGACACGGCCCGGCCTAAAGCGGAGGGCTCTTGAACGGATGTCGTCTGGCCGGCCAAACAGGTGGTCATGAGCGCCATCCAGAAAACCAGGGCCGCCGAGAGCCAGGCGTCAGGACGGGAGCGCGGATGCAGGCGGAAACTCGGATCTGGGGATCGCATGTTGCTTTCTTGCTGCCGAAAGTGAAGGCAAAATCGCCTGAGAACTTTATCGGCAGATCCGCAGATCTCTTCAGTTAAATTCCCACTTTCTTTTCAGCAGTAGACGATTTTCGTTGATTCGATCGATCTCGTCGCGTTTCTGGAGTCGATGACCAGCCGCGCATTCGCCACAATGCCCGGAAAGTCGTACGCACTGTGATCTGTCAGAATGATGACGCAATCGAATCGCCCCACCTCCTCAAGCGGCGTTGACTCCATCTGCAGCGCATACCGCCGGCCCGCACCCACCCGCGGAAAATAGGGGTCGTTGTACGCCACCTCCGCACCCGCCGCCAGCAGCAGCTGAATCACCGTCAGCGCCGGCGACTCGCGCAGATCATCCACGTCCCGCTTATAGGCCACACCCAGCACCAGCACTTTTGCCTCCGCAAGCCTCTTTCCGCCCCGTTCCAGCGCGCGCCGGGTCGTCTCGACCACATACGCCGGCATCGACTCGTTCACCTCGCCCGCAAGCTCGATAAACTTCGTCTCAAACCCGAACTGCTTCGCCTTCCAGGTCAGATAAAACGGATCCACCGGAATGCAATGCCCTCCCACTCCCGGCCCAGGGTAAAACGGCTGAAACCCAAACGGCTTCGTCGCCGCGGCCGCAATCACCTCCCAGGGATCGATCCCCATCTGCAGACACAGCTGCTTCATCTCGTTGATCAGTGCAATATTCACCGCGCGATAGATATTCTCAAGCAGCTTCGTCATCTCCGCCGCCGCCGTGGACGACATCGCCACCGTCCGCGCAAACACCACACCATA
>CAXTQE010000241.1:0-3678 GCA_964246225.1 uncultured Acidobacteriaceae bacterium
AAAAGAAGCAAAAAACTTTTACTTCCTGCGCTGGTTCAAATGCCTTGATCGATCCGACAGCAGGTGGCTGTTGGAAATGCTAAGGGAAGTAAAAGTTTTCGGCCCTCCCTTAAAAAAGAGACGGCTTGCTTCTTATGCGTCAGTCCCAAGACTGGTTGGTATTACAACCCTCGCATTTACACCAGTCGGCCGCTTCCGGATTGTTCAAGGCCGCCGAACCTGCGCAGGAGTAAAAGTTTTTTGCTTCTTTTTTTCAAAAAAGACGGCCTTGCTTGCTCGCTGGCTCGTCCGTCAACTTCAAAGCCGACTGGCAAGGCGCCACGCCTCCTACCTGCGGGCAATTACTGGACCAGATTACTTTTTGCTCGCTTCGGCGAAACGCGACGTCTCGGCCAAACCGGAGTCGCCTCAAATAATTATCCGGTAGAGAGCGGCGGTTACGTCCCCCTCGTGCCCGCAGGCTCCAGCAATCGATCAACCTGCGCCAGAAGGCCTGCAAAAGCGACTTCCGGAAGTCCTGCCTTGCGAAGGGTCGATGCGCCGAAAGCACAGGCGATCAAGGTATTCGATAGCTGCTCGGACGCTTCGGATTTGTGACCGGCCTTCGCAAGCAGCCTCTGCAACAAACGCGTGACTCGGTCGACCTGCATGCGTGCGATCTCGCACACGTCCAAATCGTCAGGCGCCAACTCGGCAATGGAATTGACGAGTAGACACCCGTTTGCGTCGTCATGCGGCCTGGCCATGGTGCTTACGACAGCCCTGACGCAATCGATGGGCGGGTGCTTCGCGGCCGCAAGGGCTTGCAGATCCGCGTAGACCCCGTCAGCGTAAAGCCTGATGCCGGCCAGCAACACGTCGTGCTTGGTTCCGAATGCGCCATAGAAGCTCGACCGGCTCAAGCCCATGGCGGCGGTCAGGTCATCGAGGGACGTGGCGGCATAACCGCTTCGCCAGAAGACCCGCAGCGCGGCTTGCAAGGCAGCTTGCATGTCGAACTCACGCGGTCGCCCCATCGCGCTTACCGCTGACGTGTTTGTCATCGCACCCGCTGCAACATTTGGACTACGCAGTTCGTAAGTAGGGATGGCAGGCGGTTCATGCCGCCGCACTCCACACGGATGCGTCAGTCAGCGCAAGCGATGAGACCGGCCTTCGCGAACGCAGCCGGGTATTGGGCTCCGCTGCTTCGGTGACCAAAGTCATCCCCAAGTCGGCCTGGGTGCCCTGGGCGAGGCGGTGATGGGTAGCAGGACAGGGGTGTCTCACGTCCTTGTTCCCCAACGAAGGCGCGACGCACGGAAGGAATAGTCATGTCTATCAGCTTGAAGCCCTTGCACCAGCAGGTGATCGTCATCACCGGCGCTACCTCCGGCATCGGTCTTGCCACGGCCCGCATGGCCGCGAAGGCCGGTGCCCGCCTCGTGCTGGCGGCACGCAGCGGACAGGCGCTGGACCAACTTGTCGAGGAAATCACCAGGAGCGGCGGGTCCGCTGTCGCCGTCACCGTCGATGTGGCGGAGGAGGCGTTAGCATCGACGATCTCGGCCAAGGCGAAGGAAGCGTTCGGTGGATTCGACACCTGGGTCAACAACGCCGGCACGGGCGTCTACGGCCGGATGGAGGAGGTGTCCATCGCCGACATGCGCCGGGTCTTCGAGGTCAACTACTGGGGCCTGGTCTACGGCTCGCGCGAGGCGGCCAAGCAGCTGAAGCAATCGGGCGGTGGCGCCATCATCAACCTGGGCAGCGAGGTGTCCGAACGTTCCGTGCCGCTGCAGGGCGCTTACTCCGCGACCAAGTTCGCGATCAAGGGCTTCACCGAGGCCCTGCGGATGGAGCTGGAGGAGGAAGGCGCGCCGGTTTCTGTCACGCTGATCAAGCCGGCGCAGATCAACACGCCGTTCACCGTCAACGCCAAGAACTATCTCTCGTCCGAGCCGCAGCACGTCCCCGCCGTCTATGCGCCGGAGGTGGTCGCCTCGGCCATCCTGCGGTCGGCGACCAGGCCGGTGCGCAGCGTGTTCGTGGGCGGAGGCGGCGTGCTGGTCTCGCTGCTGGGCCGCCTGGCGCCGGGCCTGACGGACAAGGTGATGGAGAAGTTCGTCATCTCCGGCACCCTCACCGGCCGCACCCCGCGCCGGGCCAGGGATCAGAGCGGGTTGGACGTGCCGACGGAAGCGTTGACCACCGTCGGCAACTACCCGGGCCATGTGGCGCGGAGCAGTCTTTATACCCAGGCGGCGCTGCACCCTGTCGCCACCGCCGTGGTCCTGGCTGGGATCGGCCTGCTGCTGCGGTCCAGCCGGAACGGGCATCATCGCCCGGCGCACATGCTGGGTAGAAGCGGCGGGCGGACGGAGAAGGCGCTGCACATCCGCCTGGAAGCCCGCCGGGGGCGAGAAGCGCAGGTGGAGAAGCTGGTCCGCGACATCCTGCACGACGTGCAGTCCGAGCCGGCGACCGGGCCATGGTTCGGCCTGCGGCTGAGCAAGCGCGTGTTCGGCATCTTCGAGCGCTTCCCGGACGAGGGCGGCCGCCGTGCCCACCTGTCTGGCCGTGGTGCCGCTCGGTTGATGGCGCGGTCCAACGCTCTGCTCGTCAAGCCGGCGGAGATCAGCAAGCTCGACATCATCGGCGCGAAGCTGGGCTGATGGCGGTAGAACCCGTGCATCACCGTCTTGAGGCGAACGGTCTCAAGCAGCACTATGTCGAGGCCGGGTCCGGCCCTCCCGTGATCCTGCTGCATGGCTTTCCGGAAACCTGGTATGCGTGGCGCTACCAGATCCCCGTGCTGGGCCAACATTACCGCCTGATCGTGCCGGACCTGCGCGGCTATGGCGCGACGGAAAAGCCTGCCGCCGGCTACGACAAGCGCACCATGGCGCGCGACGTGAAAGCGTTGATGGAGGCGCTCGGCATCGCCCGGGCGCCGATCATCGGCCATGACCGCGGCGCCCGCGTGGGGCTGCGGTTCGCCAAGGACTTCCCTGACGCCACGGACCGCTTCGCCGCACTCGACAATATCCCGACCCGGGTGATCTTCGAGCGCATGGACGCCAAGGTGGCGCGCGGCCACTGGTTTTTCCTGTTCAACGCCGTGCGCGACCTGCCGGAGGCCCTCGTCACCGGGCGCGAGGAGCTGTGGCTGCGGTTCATCTTCCAGGGTTGGACCTACGACCCGCAGGCCTTGAGCGTGGAGGACATCGCCACCTACACCCGCGCCTATGAACAGCACGGCGCCTTGCGCGGCGCGTTCGAGGACTACCGTGCCGCAGAGGAGGATGTCCGCCAGGACGACGCCGATGCCGATTTGAAGCTGTCCTGCCCGACTCTCGCTTTATGGGGCGAGGAGTTCGAGTCCGGCGGCAAGATGTGGGATTTTCCCGCCATCTGGCGCGAGATCGCCGATGATCTCACCACCGTGCCCGTCCCGCTGTGCGGCCACCTGCCGCATGAGGAGCGGCCGGACGTCGTCAACGACGCGCTGCTCACCTTTCTTAAGGGATGGCGGGGTTGACCGTCCGTCCACATCGCAAGGGAACTCGACCATGACAATGACCGCCACAGCGCCCCGGGTCGACCCGGCCCAACCGATCGGCACCGTGCCAATCACGCTGACCATCAACGGGCAACGCCGGTCGCTCCAGGTCGAGCCCTGGACCACGCTGCTCGACC
>CAXTQE010000242.1:0-3675 GCA_964246225.1 uncultured Acidobacteriaceae bacterium
CCATCCCCAATCTCCTAACCCCCGAAGAAGTCGCCCACTGCCGCACCCGTCTCAACTCCGCCGACTGGGTCGACGGCAAAGTCACCGCCGGCTACCAGGCCCAGCAGGTCAAGCGCAACGCCCAGATCCCCGAAAGCTCCCCCATCGCCCGCGAGCTGGGCGACCTCATCCTCGCCGCCCTCGCCCGCGCCCCGCTCTTCATGTCCGCGGCTTTACCGCTCCGCGTCTTTCCGCCCATGTTCAACAGCTACGCCGGAGGCCAAACCTTCGGAGCCCACGTCGACACCGCCATCCGCCAGTTCAGCTCCACCGGCCAGCGCATCCGCACGGACCTCTCCGCCACCCTCTTCCTCACCGAACCCGAAGACTACGACGGAGGCGAGCTCGACATCGCTATCCAGCCGCCAGCGACCTACGGCCTGCACTCCATCAAGCTCCCCGCCGGCGCCCTCGTCCTCTACCCCGCCACCAGCCTCCACGCCGTCCGCCCCGTCACCCGCGGAGCCCGCGTCTCCAGCTTCTTCTGGCTCCAATCCATGATCCGCGACGAAGCCCAGCGCACCATCCTCTTCGACCTCGACACCGCCATCCAGCGCCTGGCCGCAGACGAAACCGTCACCCCCAACCACCCCAGCTCGCTCCAACTCACCGCCGTCTACCACAACCTCCTCCGCCAATGGGCCGAGATGTAGTGTGCTGCTAATCTTTCGTTAGCGCTCATGCCCGATAAGAACCAGCTTTACTACGGCGACAACCTCCAGGTCCTCCGCGAGTACATCGCGGACAACTCCGTAGACCTCATCTACCTCGATCCACCCTTCAACTCCCGCCAGGACTACAACGTCCTCTTCGCCGAAAAGGACGGAAGCCGCTCCGCCTCGCAAATCACCGCATTCAAGGATTCCTGGGAGTGGAATGAAGAAGCCGCACGCACCTATGAGGAGATCATCGAGCACGGAGGTCGTGTCGCCGACGCCATGCGCGCCTTCCGCACCCTCCTTGGTGGCACGGACATGCTCGCCTACTTAGCCATGATGGCGCCACGCCTCGTCGAGTTACGCCGCGTGCTTAGAGAAACCGGCTCTATCTATCTTCACTGCGACTCCACAGCCAGCCATTACCTGAAACTTCTGATGGATAGTGTCTTTGGCCCCACAATGTTCTCCTCGGAAGTGATCTGGAAAAGGACAAGTGCACATAACAGCGCAAGACGCTGGGGACCGGTACACGACACGATCTTTTTCTTTACGAAGTCTGAACTAAACACGTGGAACAAAACTTTCGAAGCTTACGATCAAAGCTACATTGATCGTTTCTACCGGCACGAAGACAAACACGGGCGGTTTAGGGTCGACAATCTCACAGGGGCAGGAACTCGTGCAGGTAACTCGGGTCTACCATGGCGGGGAACAGATCCAAGCACCAAAGGAAGACATTGGGCTGTCCCGGCCATACCTGAATTCTCAAAAGATCAAGTCGCAGCTTTAACTGTGCAGGAGCGTTTGGACCGTCTGGACGAATTAGGTCTCATCTACTGGCCACCGAAGGGGAGTGTGCCGCAGTTTCGTCGGTATTTGAAAGAGAATGGGGTCCTAATACAAGATGTAATCAGCGACATCCCACCCCTATCGCCTCATTCGCAAGAACGCCTAGGCTACCCAACCCAAAAACCCGAAGCCCTTCTCGAACGCATCCTCCGCGCCTCCTCCAACGAAGGCGACTTAGTCCTAGACCCCTTCTGCGGCTGCGGAACCACCGTCCAAGTCTCTCAAAAGTTGAACCGTCGCTGGATCGGCATCGATATCACTCACCTCGCGATGGGTCTCATCAAGACTCGCCTCGACGACGCCTATGGTCCCGAAATCCGCAAAACCTACGAAGTAATTGGCGAACCCATCGACGTGGCCGGAGCCGAACAGCTTGCGCTCGAGAACAAATACCAGTTCCAGTACTGGGCACTCAGCCTCTGCGCAGCCCGTCCTACCGAAGGCATCAAGAAAGGTGCCGACCGCGGCATCGATGGCCGCCTCTTCTTTCACGACGATCGCTCTGGCGACTCCAAACAGATCATCTTCTCCGTCAAAGGCGGCATGAACGTCGGCGTCTCCGAGGTCCGCGACCTCATAGGCGTACTTCAGCGCGAGCAAGCCGACATCGGCGTCTACATCTCCTTCGCCGAGCCTACCGGCCCCATGAAGCGCGAAGCCTCCGAAGCTGGCTTCTACACCTCCGCCGACGGCTCCCGCTACCCCCGGCTCCAACTCCTCACCATCAAGGGTCTGCTCGAAGGCACCCAGCGCCTCCAGCGTCCCCTCCACGTCCGCGACGTTACCTTCAAAAAAGCTCCCCGCGCCCGTGCTGCCGCTGCCCGCAATCTCTCTCTCAATCTCACCGTCGAAGAAGGAAACGGATGAAACTCAAAATCCGCGTCAAGCGCCTCGCCCGTCGCGACTCAGCCCGGTTCATAGATCGTTACTTCAACGAGATCATCGACTACGGCGGCCTGCCCTGCACCCGCGGCGAAGCCGTCCTTGACATGCAGAGAATGGGCCTAACCCAACCCATGATCGACCGCTGGCTTCAGAGATACGAACTAGCCCAGCGCCTCCGCGAGCGCCACGAATGCCTCTCGTCTGCCTCACCCTCCAGCCGATCAGTCCAGGTCCACCTTCAACCGCCACCTCCTTCCCCGTCAAGCTCCCAAGCCTTCGTCCCACTCGCTAATCCAAACAAAAAAACAGCAAACAGCCAAGACAAAACTGGCACATCCGCCCTACCCAACCTGTTTAACTAAGAAAAGCCTCAAAGTCCGTCCCCAGCGCCGCCGCCGACCCCAAGCAGAGCTAGCCTCAAAGCGGTTATGTCCTGACCAAGGTCCAGACCTAACCCATCTGCTTTGAAAACTTTGACCTACTTCAACCGGTGGTCGGGGCGTACCCTCTTCCACCCCATGCGATACTAACCAGACATGTACAAGCGAGTCCTGCTCAAGATCTCAGGCGAAGCTCTCGCCGCCGGCTCCGGCTTCGGCATCGATGCCATCTTTATCCACAAAGTAGCCGCCGAAATCGCCGACGTCCGCGCCCTAGGCTGCGAAATCGCCATCGTCGTCGGAGGAGGTAACTTCTTCCGCGGCGTCGCCCAGCAGGCCATCGACATGGACCGCGTCGCCGCCGACCACATGGGCATGCTCTCCACCGTCATCAACGCCATCGCCCTCCAGGACGCCATCGAAAAGTGCGGGCTCTTCTGCCGCGTCATGTCCGCCATCGAGATGCACCAGGTCGCCGAACCCTACATCCGCCGCCGCGCCATGCGCCACCTCGAAAAAGGTCGCATCATTATCTTCGCCGCCGGTACCGGAAACCCCTACTTCTCGACCGACACCGCCGCCGCCCTCCGCGCCATGGAGATCAAAGCCGACATCCTCCTCAAAGCCACCTCCGTCGACGGTATCTACTCCGCCGACCCCAAGCGCGACCCCCACGCCACCCGCTACGAAACCGTCTCCTACACCGAAATCCTGCAGAAAAACCTCAAGGTCATGGACACCTCCGCCGTCTCGCTCTGCCGCGACAACCACATGCCCATGATGGTCTTCTCCATGCGCGAGCAGGGCAACATCACCCGCGTCGTCTCCGGCGAACCCCTCGGCACCCTCGTTACCCCCTGATC
>CAXTQE010000243.1:0-3673 GCA_964246225.1 uncultured Acidobacteriaceae bacterium
GTTCTGGATGGGCAGGTCGGTGGAGGTGAAGGTGGAGATGTTGTATTGGTTGGGATCGGTGGAGGAGATCTGGTGCTGGCCTCCGTTGCGCATGAGCATGTGCAGGTTGCCGGGGCCGGCGGAGGTGACGAGTGCCTGGTCGGCGGTGGTGACTTTGGGGGAGGCGGGCTCGGTGAGGTCGGCGAGGAAGACATGACGCCAAAGGGCGGCTCCGGAGCCGGGGCGGACGTCTTGCACGTAGAGGACCATGTTTTTGAAGTCTTCGTCGAAGACGCGCGGCTGGACCTCAAAGGAGGCCTGCGCGTATTTGAGCGAGTTTTCGAGCTTGAGCAGGGAGTCGGCGGCGCGCGGGGCGAGCGAGAGGGAGTTCCACAGGCCGGCGGCCAGGGCGACGAAGCTGACCAGCGAAACAATGCGGACGAAGCTGACGACGCCGATGCCGGAGGCGCGCATGGCGGTGATCTCGGAGTCGGCGGCCAGGCGGGACAGGCCGAGGAGGATGCCGACCAGGACCGCCATGGGCAGGGTGACGATCAGGACTTCGGGCAGCAGATAAAGGATGAGCCGGAGGACGTCGGTCAGCGAGGCGGAGTTGCGCGCCCAGATCTCGAGGATGGTGCCGAGCTTGGAGCTGAAGATGATGAAGGTAAAGGCGACTCCGCCGAGAAAGGCATGGGAGACGACTTCGCGGAGGATGTAGCGGGTGAGGATGCGCATTCGTGCCGGTGCAGAGGCCTTCGGCTTTCAGTGTAGCCTGCGGCCCTGGCGGATGCGCTACGGCGCGGGCTGGGCGAGGAAGCGGTAGCCGACTCCGCGGACGGTGAGCAGGTGGCGGGGCTCGGAGGGATCGTCTTCGATGTAGCGGCGGAGGCGGACGATGAAGTTGTCGATGGCGCGGGTGTCGGTGTCTTCGTGGAGCCGCCAGACCTGCTCGAGGATGTCTTTGCGCGGCACGATTTCACCCTGGTGGTCGACGAAGTAGCGGAGCAGGTCGGCTTCCATCAGGGTGAGATGAGTGGTGCGGTTGGGCGCGACCAGCTGGAGGGTGTCGAACTGGAGGGTGCGGCCGTTGAAGGTGTAGAGGTCGGAAGAGGGTTTGGGTGAACGCGTGGCGGACGAAGGCCTGAGCCAGGAGGCGCGGCGCAGCATGGATTTGAGGCGGACGAGGAGGATTTCGAGGTCGAAGGGCTTGGGGAGGTAGTCGTCCGCGCCGGCGTTCAGGCCTTCGAGCACATCCTGCGGGTGAGAGCGCGCGGTGAGCATGAGAACGGGGAAGTAGAGCTCCTGCGCGCGCAGGGTGCGAACGATTTCGAAGCCATCCTTGCCGGGGAGCATGACGTCGAGCAGGATGGCACCGAGTTCGTCTTCAGTTTTAAGCAGATGCGCAAGGGCTTCGGCGCCGTCGGCGAAGTGCCGGGTACGGTAGCCTTCGGCTTCGAGGTTGAAGAGGAGACCCTGGGCGAGATGTTCTTCGTCTTCGACGAGAACGATGAGAGGGGAGGCGCTTGCCGGCATTTCTCAGGTGCCTCCCTTCTGAGGACGATCAGACAGCCTGGGAGTTGGATGCCGCCGCTGCCGGCTTCAGCAGGGAACGCGACTTCATATGGCCGGGGATGTGTACTGCGAGCAGATCGAGGATGGTGGGCGCGACTGCCTCAAGCGGCACCCTCTGCTGGTAGGAGGCCGGCGGGAAACGCTGGTCCCGCAACCAGAGCATGCCCTCCGGGTGATGCATTCCGCTCTTCATGCCTTCGATCTCGTAGAAGAGGCTGAAGAAGGGGACGGTGGCGTCGGGGGTTGAGAGGGTTGAGTTCTTCTCCAGTTTGCTGCGGACGCTGAAGCCGCAGAAGATCGAGTTTCCCTCCTTGGTGATGCTGACGGCCGGCTCGCCATTGATGCGCACCGCTTCCAGGCGTTCGGCCGCGGCATCGACTGCCGTGGGGTTTTCGAACTCCAGCCAGAACTGCTCCGCCATGACCGGATTGCAGCTTCTCAGGTTCTCAATGCCGGCCCACTTGGCAAAGGCGGGGATGTCGCTGGGCCGGTAGATGCGCTTGCCTCCGACGGCCTCGTAGCGCAAAAAGGGCTGCTGGCTCAATGCCGTGGCGAAGACCAGCGTGGTGGCTGGGCCGACCACGTCCAGCAACCTGCCGACCAGACCATCCATGTGCACGTAGCCTTCCTCGATGGCGCTGGCATACTCGCGCTGCTCCTCATTCGAGGGCTTGAGGACGAAGAGCTCCGGCTGCATATTGCGCCAATACACGTGCTGCATGTGCGCGGTGCTATTGAGGAAGAAGGTCGAGAAGGCGGGCCGCTCTTTCTTGTACAGGCTGGTGAAGACGTCGAAGAGCAGAAGATCGAGGATGAAGGCGCGGCGCCAGCGCTTGCCCTCCTTCTTTTCTCCCATCAGCTGCTTGATGGAGCTGCGAACGGTTGCGGCGCTCAGGCCGTGCGAAGCCATGAAGGCGAGAAACCTGAGGTAGTCTGCCTTGCCGAAGCTGGCCGAAGCGTTGCTATGCTCCTGCACCTGCTTTTTGACGAAGTCGTAGAAGGTCTTGAGCGAAGCAGGCTTGATCACGGCGTCTCGGCTCCAGGGATCGGGCAAGACGCTGCCTTTGATGGACGGCGAACAGGCGATGTTCATGCTGCTGCAGACCCAGACGGATTTGCCGGCGTCGGAGACGAGGTCCCAGATGGCGGGCTGCTTGATCTTGTCGTTCTCCCCGAGCTGCGAGATTCCGTGCTCCGCGTAAGGAACGCCGGTGTGAACGTTGACCCATTGGATCCAAGGCTCAAGCAGACTTTGCGGTTCGCTCGCCGTGGTTGTGTAGGCCGAAGATGCGTCGCGCAGGCGCTTGAAGTTGGGCAGCTTGCCCCGGTCGATGAAGTCGTTCATCAGGTTTGGGCAGAGTTCATTGAATTCGAGTAAAACGACGGGTTTCACTGAGGAACCTCCGGGGCGGCAGAAGTCTAGGAACACCTTGTTTTTCGGTGCGATCAGTGTGCGTCATCGTCTCTGGAGCATCAAGGTGTTTTTGGATTCAATGGTCGCCTATAAGCGACATTTCTGCGGAAACGTGCTTTCCTGTTTGCTCCTGCGGACGCTGAGTGGCAGACGGGATTCGGTTTGCCTGATCTCCGCCCGGCTTTTTCGGGGCGTAGGGGCTGGAGGCGAGCCAGTGAGGGCGACTGGGGTTGTTGGCGAGCGCGAGGGCGAGGTCGCGGTAGAAGTGGTTGAAGGTGACGGCGGCGGCCCAGTCGATGGGCGTGGCGAGGTCGTCCTGCGGCTTGTGGTAGCGGCGGGCATACGAGTCGCGGTAGATGCGCTCTTCGCTGGTGCCGGGGTTGTAGCCGAAGATGAAGCTGCCGATGGGGACGCCGATGCGGACGAAGCTGTAGTTGTCGGCGCGGCGGAAGAGATTGCGCTCCTGCTCGCGGTCGGGGCGAAGCTCGATGCCGTAGGTGGCGGCGACGCCCTTGGCAGTCTTGCCGATGGTGGAGTCGCTGATGCCTTCCATGGTGAGGATTTTGAGGGGGAAGATGGGGCGGAGCTGGTCCAGATTCAGGTCGGCGACGATTTGCGGAGCGGGGACGGTGGGGTGCTGGGTGAAGAAGACGGAGCCGAGCAGGCCTTTTTCTTCGCCGGTGAAGATGCAGAAGAGGAGGGAGC
>CAXTQE010000244.1:0-3647 GCA_964246225.1 uncultured Acidobacteriaceae bacterium
ACTCCACCCTCGCCCATACCAGCGAATCCGTGCGCCTCGCCCGCAGCGTCTTCGACCGCCTCGAGCTCGACCCCTACGAATCCTCCCTCGTCCTGGCCCTGATCGCCAACCATCTCGAGATGTCCCGCGCCCTCCGCCGCGACATCTTCGACCCCGAAACCATCCGCCTCTTCGCCGCCCGCGTCCCCACGCCCGAAGCCCTGCGCATGCTCACCCTCTTCACCTACGCCGACATCACCGCCGTCCACCCCGACGCGCTCACCCCCTGGAAGGCCGAAAATCTCTGGCGCCTCTTCATCGCCACCTCCAACTTCCTCGACCGCAACGTCGACGACGAGCGCATCGCCTCGGTCGCCGAAACCGAGCTCGGCGACATCGTCCACCGCATCCACGCGCTTGTGCCCAACCGCGGCGGCGAACTCACCGCCTTCCTTCAGGGGTTTCCCCGGCGCTACCTCCAGACCCGCACTCCCGACGCCATCCGCGCCCACTTCGAGATGGCCGCGCACCTTACCCAACCCGTCCCCGCCGAAGCCAACCAGCTCGACTTCCGCTACGCCCCCGCCTTCAGCGAGCTCACCCTCGTCACCCGCGACCGCCCCAGCCTCTTCGCCTCGATGGCCGGCGCGCTCGCCGCCTGGGGCATGAACATCGTCACCGCCGACGCTTTTTCAAACGCCCAGGGCTTCGTCGTCGACAGCTTCCGATTCACCGACACCTTCCGCACCCTCGAGCTCAACGAAGTCGAACGCACCCGCTTTGTCGAAAGCGTGCGCGGCGTCATGTCCGGCGCGACCGACCTCGACCTTCTCCTTGCCGCCCGTCAGCGCGCCCCCCGCAAACACCCCAAGGTCATCGTCGACACTCGCCTTGACTTCGACGCCGCGGCCTCCACCCACAGCACTCTGCTGCAGATCGTCGCGCAGGATACCCCCGGCCTCCTGCGCGCGCTCTCCGCCACCCTCGCCCAGCACGGCTGCAACATCGAGGTCGCCCTCATCGATACTGAAGGCGAGATGGCCATTGACGTGTTCTATCTCACCCACCGCGGCGCAAAACTTGACCCAGCCCTCGAAGCCGCCCTCCACCAAACCCTCCTCGAAGCCATCGAATCCAATGCCCGCTAACCCGCAAATGTCGTCCTTCCGGCGAAGCCAGAATCCCCGTATTAGCCATTGCCAATCAACACCGCCCGGGTGCCCCATCTCAGCAACAGCTTCACCGTTGCTGAGGTGGGGTTGCACACTCTTAGCCAGCTCGGTATCCGCTCTGGTCACCTTTGTTGCCATAGCCTGCTCTTTCCAAATAGCGTTTCCTCAGGCACCAGCAAAATCACTCTGCCGCCACGCCTCCTTCGAAGGCGAAGTCACCGCCGGCCAGCTCTTCACCCATCCCCTAGGCAACGGCCTCATCTTCTATCTCCAGCCCATCCACTCCGGCTGGATCCTCCGCGTGCTCCCCGCCTCCGGCCCCACCGGCGACCACGATTACGCCGAGCTCGCCACGCCTCCCTACCAGTCCGTCACCCCGCTCTCCATCTCCACCGACTTCAGCTTCCGCGCCCAGGATGCAGTCGGCTGGAACCCCCGTCGCTTCCGCTTCGCCACGTCCAAAGCCGCGTTCGGCAAACTGGCCGACGTCTACCAGCGCTTCGAGCAGGCCGGCGCCACGCCCCCCGCACCCCTTCAGGTCGATCTTTCGACCGAGATCGCTCAGGCGTCTGAGGGCTCGCTCACCCTGCTCGACGTCCGCCTGCTCCCCGGCACGGCCGACCAGGGCCGCAGCGCCGCCGCCGTCGCCTCACACTTCAACCAGACCGCGCACACCGTCGTCCAGGCACCCGACACTCCGGCCACGCCCCTCGGACGGCTCCTCTGGCTGCGGTTTCGCGTTGACCTCGATCTGCCGCGCGGCTTTCCGCCCAGCCCCGCTTTGCATGTTCTTTCCACCACTTGCAGCGCACAATCAACCAACCTGCAAAGGCACTAGGGCATCCATTCGCTTGAACCTGATCCATGTAGGATAAAAAAACGCTGAGAAAGTTTTTCCGTATATAGGCATAGCATCAGATCATGAACACTCCCCCTGAAGAGACGACAAGCAGCGGCCGGCCAGTCGAAGGCAACGGCAAAGACCGTTATTTCTTTGGCACGCTCGATAGCTTTACCCAGAACCGTGAAAAAATTCAGGAAGTCAATTGGGGCTACGACCAGCCCGAAGGCATCGTCCTGGCTTCGCTCGACGCGGCCATCAATTGGGTTCGCAAGAATTCCGTCTGGCCCATGACCTTCGGCCTCGCCTGCTGCGCCATCGAGATGATGTCGATGGGTGGTTCGCGGTATGACATCGCCCGCTTCGGAGCCGAGGTCTTCCGGCCATCGCCGCGTCAAAGTGACCTGATGATCATCGCAGGCCGCGTTTCGCAGAAGATGGCTCCCGTCATTCGGCGCCTGTATGAGCAGATGCCTGAACCCAAGTGGGTCATCTCGATGGGAGCTTGTGCTACCTCGGGGGGCGTCTTCAACAACTACGCCCTACTGCAGGGAGTCAACCAGATCATTCCCGTAGATATCTACGTGCCCGGATGCCCACCACGTCCGGAGCAGCTTCTTTATGCCATCACCTTGCTCCAGGAAAAAATCCAGAGCGAGCGGGGAAGTGTTCGCCGCACATTGAACCTGACCTAAGAGTTCGAAAGGATTACTGGAGAGGTTACCCTTCTCTCCTCTATCCCCAGGATCGAAAGCTTTCCCTGATAAGGTATTTTCATGCCTGCAAAAGGGTGCATTTTGTTGTGGCCATATGAGTTAACTGCTGTAAACTCTGTTGGACCATAACTTGAACTGTAAGACGTTGATGGACTGTAAGCTCAAATTTCAGAAAAGTTTCATCTCTAGTGGAGGAAGTCGAATGGTTTATCGCCCGTTTCATATTGTTGGCCGGTTAGGACTGGCTGCATGCGCAGTCAGCCTTGCAGCCGCGAGCCTGAGTGCGCAGACCGCACCCAGCACTACCGCCCCGGTGGGGCCGAACCCTTCGCGAGTCGATATCTTCACCGGCTACTCCTACTTCGGAGCGCACGGAGAAGTGAAGCCTGCAGATATCAACTACTCTTCCGTAAACATCGGCGCCATGGGAAGCGGAGCCTTCTTCTTCAGCAAATATGTCGGTGCTGAGATCGACTTTGTCGCCCATCCCAGCGGAGTCAACGACGGCCTCTACAATGCAGCCGGAGGTATCATCTTCCGCGCTCCCATGCAGAACTACACCTTGTTCGCCCACGGCCTCGCCGGCGGCGGCAAGCTCGGCGGACCCAACAACGAAGGCGCAACCAGCCTGGAGCACGAGCCTTACACCTGGGGCCCGAACCTGACGGCCGGCGGCGGTATGGACTACGATCTGCCGTTCCTGAACAATCGCTTCTCGATCCGCCTCTTTGAAGCCGACTACCGTTACATCCACGCCGACTTCGGTCCCACCAACGCCACGATTCCCACCGGCGGCGTTCTCGGCGGACGCGCCAATCTCTCCGGCGTTGACCTCAGCAGCGGCATCGTCACTCACTTCGGCCACATCATTCCGCCGCCGCCCATCACCTACTCCTGCGTCGTCTCTCCGACCACCGCCTTCCCGGGAGACCCTCTCAC
>CAXTQE010000245.1:0-3595 GCA_964246225.1 uncultured Acidobacteriaceae bacterium
CGCGAGAACGTGGACTCATCGAGCGTAAACAAAATAAAGGTAAAGCCAGGCTCGTTGCCGTACTTTGAAAGCAGCGGTCGCAGGCTGCGCACATACTCCGTCGAAGACGGAAGATCCGCGCCCTTGTCCCGCCCAAACTGCTCATAGACCTGTCGGTTATGGTTGCGAATGCTGCCTGGATGCAGCTGCATGGTCAGCCCATCCTCGACGCTCATTCCGGCCATCTCGGTCAGCATCTGCGCCTGGAAGAGTTCCACATCGCCCGGCCCAAGCCGTCCTGTAAAGATCCGCTCATACAGCCGCGCCGCCTCGTCCTCTCGCAGGTCCGCCGTCTGCGCGGTCAGGTGCCCGTGATCGGTCGCAGTCGCCCCCATCCGCTTGAAGTACGCCCGGCGCGACCGCAGCGCATGCAGGTAGCCCTTGTACGTCGACACGTCCTCACCCGCCACCTCGCCCAGTGTGTTCAGGTTCTCGCGAAAGCCTAAATACTCCGCATCGATCACCGCATCCGGCCGAAACGTCGGAAGCACGCGCCCACTCCAACCCGACTCCCGAATCTGGCGATGCCACTCTAGATCATCGGTCGCCGCATCCGTCGTCGCAAGCACCTCAAGCCGGAAGCGCTCATACAGCGCACGCGGCAGGAACTCCGGTTCATTCAGCTTGCGCGCAATCACCTCGTAAAACGCATCCGCATTGTCGCCGTTCAGCCGCTCCGTCAGCCCGAACAGCGTCTCAAAGGCAAAGTCGATCCACAACCGCGTCGGCGTGCCGCGAAACAGGAAGTAGTTTCGCGCGAAGATACGCCACGCCTCGCGAGGGTCGACCTGGCCCGCCGCGCTTGCATCGCCAGCCGCTCCCGACTGCGGAATCCCCAGCGACTCCATTGAGATTCCCTGCGAGTAGAGCATCCGGAAGATGTAGTGATCCGGCTGCAGGAACAGCGCGGTTGGATTGGAAAAGGGCTTGTTCTCCGCAAACCAACGCGGATCGGTATGGCCGTGCGGCGAGAGGATCGGCAGGTCCCGTACCGTCTCATACAGCTTCACGGCCAACGCACGCGCCGAACTCTCAACCGGAAAAAGCCTGTGCTCATGCAACATCGTGGATCCCCATCCTTTGCAATAAACTTCGCGTGTCCCGCCCTTCAGCGTACCAAACTGGACAGACCACGCGCCCGGAAAGAAGAAAGGGCACCCAGATCACAGGGTGCCCCTCAAGCTAAATCGCACACCGCTTGCCTCTACGGAATGTAGTACCGCATGCTCACGTGAATCATGTTGTTCTCAGCGTGTCCCGAGCCCAGCAGACCATTCGGGTAAGTCCCGGCCAGAACACCACGCCAGGCAGCCTTGGTGAGATAGCTATACGTCGCCTGATACTGCAAGCGGCCGTACTTGGGGCTGTTGACCACGCGATAGGTAAATCCAATCATGCCTTCCTGGATGTCCCGGGTCGACGGCGAGCAGTTGGATATGGCGCCGGGTGCGCCTGACGTTCCGCCCGTTCCGATACCCGTAGCCGTGCCCAGTGTAAGCGCGGCACAACCCGTCTCGACGGTGTTCGGCGTGCCATAGCCCACCAGGGTTCCGGTCGGGCTGGTGTAGTACGTGCGCTGGTTGTACTCCGCGCCGTAGTACGCATACACGTCCAGCTTCGGAGCTGGATGCGTCTCGAGCGAGAACAACCCGTGATAGTTGCGGATCGGCTCGAGTGTTCCATCCGGATGCACGGTCACATCGCCCAGCTGCGCCGAGCCATACCGCCCCGTACCGTCGCCGAACATGCCCTGCACCGCGACATCGGCAAACTTGCTTACCGAGACCCGCGCCGCGCCGAATGCACCGCCGCCTAGCTTCGTGTTCCGGACCACAGCCGTCGAGTTCGTGACGACAGTCGTCGTTCCCGTCGTCGTGTAGATCAGCGGATTCAGTTCATCGCGGAAGAACCGCGCCAAGCCGCCAACCTCAAAGTGTGCATGCGGCGTATCGAAGGCAAACTTTGCAATCGTATCGGGCGCCACGTTGTTGGCGTAGGTGCCGTTGTAGGCGTTGTACAGACCGCCGCTCTGTCCCGCTCCGCCGAAGATGAAGTTCGTCGGCGCATTCTGGGTCGTGCCTAGCTGAATCTGTGCCTGCTCAAGCGAGATTGCCAGCGTCGCTCCTGTGGTCTGTGACGCTCCGCCAAACTTCTGCTGCAACCGGATCCCTGGCTGCCGTGCCCAGCTGAAGCCGACCATGTACTGGGGGTCGACCGTGTTCGGTAGTTTCTCGGTTCGCGCATCGGTCGATTTGCCATCCTCAGTGACCAGTGTCCAGGTCTGTCCGCCGGTGACCGCCAGGCCGGAGTTCGTCTCCGCCTTACCCCATACCTGGCGCACACGCAGGGTGTAGCTGTTCGACTGGTTATTGTTAGAGCTTGCTCCCGCGCTCAGGAAGTCTGTCTCCACGTACCCGGAGAGCTTGAAACTGGAAGCCTTACCTTCAAACAAAGCAGCCAGGCGGCTCTGCCGTCCGGTGAAGTTGAGCTCGCTGATATGCCCTTCGTTCGATCCCGGGTACGGCGTCGTGTTGAATGGCGTATTGATATCCGAGTTGATCGACCGCTGCCGCCATACGCCTTCAAACGCGAAGAAGCCAACCGGAGTGAGCGTCACACCCTTGTAGTGAATCGAAGCCGGGCTCTCGATCTTGTCGTTCAGCTCCACTTTGTTGGCGCTGATCGTCGACGCCAGCCCGGCGTTGGTCGTCTGCAGATCCGTCACATTGGTCTTCAGTGCCTGCACCGCGTCTGCATTCTGCTGCACCGTCGCGTTCACGGTCTGCGCCGCCTGGGTCGCGTTCTGGGCCTGCGTCTCGGCCGCCTGCGCATTCGCCTGAGCCTGAGCCAGGGCTGCATCCTTTGCCGCATTCGCCTGCGTCAGCGCGTCGATCTCCGCCTGCTGCGCGGTCTGCTTTTCCTGCAACTCGCGAAGCATGCGGCTGTTTGCACTCTCTGCCGGAGGCTGCTTCGCTGCAGTCTTACGGCGGGTCGTCCGTCTCTTCGCTCCGCTCCTGGGCGCCGACTTCGTTCCAGCCGCCCCGGCTTCCTTCGTGATCACTGTCGTCTTCGTCTCACCTGGAGCCACCTTGACCGTCTTGGTCGTTGTGCTCAAAGGCTCCTGGGCCTGCATCGGCAACACGCCTACCATCAGCATTGCCGCCATTGCCGCTGTCATCTGCTTCGTCATGGAACTCCTCTGGAATCGCACGGCAAGAAACACACACTGAGCCGGCCTAACCCCAGACCAAGGGGGCTACACCGGCGCTTATGGCTTGCTCGTGTGCCTATGCTCCCACTTGTCTGTAAACAGAAGAACAATTCCCAAGGAAATCGGCCCCGCTTCCCGGTGTGTTCCCTTTTCAGCAACCCAGACAGTTGCACTCCTGCTCTCTTTCCTGTAACAAGGTTGGTTCATGAAGGCTCAAATTCCGCCTGCCACTCGGCTTGCAATGCAGCCGCTCCGTGCTCTTGCCTTCACCGCCGGACTCGTTCTCGCCGCGAGCTCTCTGTCAGCCCAGAACCCATCCATCCAGGCCCTCCCGCTCATCCCCAC
>CAXTQE010000246.1:0-3567 GCA_964246225.1 uncultured Acidobacteriaceae bacterium
ACTGGCACATCGTCAGCTCCCCTACTACTCACGGCGATGCCCCCGTTACCCTCATCGCTGGGCAGCCCAATCACCTCGAGCTGCTTTCCACCGGCACCGCCTGCGTGCAGTCCATCACGCTCGAGCCTAGCGAAGCCAAGGTTGAGTGGAAGCTCGAGGGCAGCAAGCCTTCCTCGAGCGGGTCCCCTGTCGCAGCCACCGCGGGCAAACCGGAGCCGGAGGCGAAGAAGGTCGTTGAAGCCGACATCCCTGCCCCGCCGCTAAATCCAACCGAGCCCGCGGCCGTCGCTCCCGTCAACCTGACCCTGAACCTGCAGCACGCGGGCACCCCTGGCTCCATTCACCTCGCCATCCAGCAGTTCGGCAGCACCCGGCCCTACCAGCTCGGCACCCGCACCTTTGCCGAACCCGCCCGCATCCAGGCGCTCCAGCTGCACGCCGGTGACACCTCCGCCACGCTGACCGGCACCAGCCTCGACCAGGTGAAGACCCTGACCGTGGGCGATCTCACCTACACGCCTTCTCCGTCCGCCGAGCCCGGCAGGCTCAATCTCACTTTGGCCGCCAACACCAAAGCCGCCAACTTCAAGCCCGACCAGAAACTGACCGCGCAGGCGCATCTTGAGGACGGCCGCGCGCTCGATATCGCCTCCGTCGTGCTTCCTCCGCGGCCCTCGGTCACCTATCTTTCGAGCCGCATCGCTCCCGCCAGCGGCCAAATCACGCCCTCGCCCATCCAGATCTCTACCAGCGCCGACCTTCCCCTGGGCGACCAGCTGCTCTTCTTCCTCAAGTCCCGCGCAGCCTTCCCGCGCGCCGAAAAAGTGGAGATCGCGAGCCTGGACGACTCGCTCCAGACCTCGCTTACCGTCGCAGCCGGGTCGCTCGTCCTGCAGGACGCGCACACCGTCCTCGCAACCTTCGATCCGCTGAAGACCTTCGGCGTCTCCACCTTCGGCCCGTTCCACATGCGGGCGGTCGACCCTGCCGGGACCCCCGGCGAGTGGCTTCCGCTGACGACCATCGTGCGCCTGCCGACCCTTACGGAGCTCCACTGCCTGTCCGGGCCAACGGCTCCGTGTGCGCTCGAAGGCTCGGCTCTTTACCTGATCGATGCAGTGTCCTCGGACGCCAACTTCACGTCCCCCACGATTGTGCCCGAAGGCTTCGTCGAAGCCTCGCTGCCCATGCCCCGGCCCACGCTGAACGGGGCTATCGCTACGTTTTATCTCAGGCTTCGCGACGACCCGGCGACACCTCACCAGGTCACCCTGCCCGTCCAGTTCGACTCCGGCTCAACGACGAAACAAAAGGCGCCCAGCCCCCCACCTCCGGGGCCGAGCGCCTCTCTGAAACATGCTCACCTGCCGCTTGCGGCTAGACCGTAGTCGTCCGCTCGAGCGCCGCCTGCACCCGGCTGTGCTTGCGGCTGTAGAAGAAGTAGACGAACAGCCCAATGATGAGCCACACGATCAGCCGGATCCAGTTCGCCGGCCCCAGCTCGACCATCATGTAGCCGTTGAACAGGATGCCCAGAATCGGCACCAGCGGGACCAGCGGCGTGCGGAACGGTCGCGCCCGATGCGGATCCTTGTAGCGCAACACCATGATCGAGATGCACACGATCACGAAGGCAAACAGGGTTCCGATGTTGACCATCTTGCCGATATCGTCGATCGGCGTGACGGAACCGACGATCGCGGCCACAATCCCCGCAAGGATCGTACCCTTCCACGGCGTCCGGAAACGCGGATGAATGTCGGCGAAGAAGCTGCGTGGCAGCAGCCCATCGTTGGCCATCGAATAGAGCACGCGGCTCTGACCCAGCAGCATCACCAGCATTACGCTGGTAAGCCCGGCGAGTGAACCGATTGTGATTACGTTCGCAGCTGTATTCAGGTTGCGATCGAGGAACGCCCGCACGATCGGCGCTTCAATGTTGATCTCCGGCCAGTACACCATTCCTGTCAGCACCGCCGCCACGCCGATGTACAAAAGCGTACAAAGGGCCAGGGAGAGAATAATTCCGATAGGCATATCGCGCTGCGGGTTTTTTGCTTCCTGCGCCGTCGTCGAGACGGCGTCGAAGCCGATATAGGAGAAGAACACCAGCCCCGCCGCAAGGCCGATGCCTCCCACGCCGAAGGGTGCGAACGTGTGCCAGTCCGAACCCCAGTTCGCCTTGTTCACATAGTGCGAGCCCAACCCCAGCACAAACAGCACCACGGCTACCTTCAACACCACGATGCCCGCATTAAAGTTCGCGGACTCCTTGATGCCGATCACCAGCACCGTCGTAATCAGCAGCGCGATCAGAAACGCCGGCAGGTTAAATCCAAGCTCCAGGCCGCCAATCGTCGGCGCGTTCAGCAGCGTGTGGGCCTGCGCCGTCAGCGCCGCGGAAGGATGCGCCATCATGGCTGCCAGCGCCTCGCTGAACGGTTTGGTCCCTGAAACCAGCTCCGGATGAGCCTGGTGGATCGACTGCCGCGCCACCGTCTCAAAGGCCTTCTTCAGCCCCGTCCAATGGTCATACGCAAGCCACAGAGGAAACTTCAGGTGAAAGATCGCCAGAAATTCCACAAAGGTATTTGACCAGCCCGAGCTCACCGTACTCGCGCCCATGGCGTACTCAAGCGTCAGGTCCCAGCCGATAATCCACGCAAACAGCTCGCCCAGGGTGGCATAGGCATAGGTGTAGGCCGACCCGGCGAGCGGAATCATGGCCGCGAACTCCGCATAGCAGAGCCCCGCAAACGCGCACCCAAGGCCAGAGAGCACGAAGGCCAGCATCAGTGCCGGCCCAGCTGTTCTTGCGCCGATGCCGCTCAACACAAAGATGCCTGCGCCGATGACCGCGCCAACTCCGAGCGCCGTCAAGGAAAACGGCCCCAACGAGCGCTCGAGCGAATGGGAACCCTGCTCCTCCGCCTCCGCCATCAGCGTGTCCATCGACTTCTTTGCAAAAAGATTCGCCATCCGCCCCCTAAAGTCCCTCGCCGCGAACCACCGTTCCCTGCCGCTTCCACACCAGGTAGACCGGAACGCCAAGCAGCACAAGGATCAATCCTGGCCACGTGTATTGAGGTTTGTAACGCAAGAGTACAACAGAAATCCAAGTCGCCAGCACGACATAGAGCGCCGGCAGCACCGGATATCCGAAAGCCTTATAGGGCCGCGGTGCCTCCGGCCTCGTCCGCCGCAGCACAAACAGGCCGACAATGGTCAAAATGTAGAAGAGGAGCACCGCGAAGATCACATAGTCCAGCAGCTGCCCGTAGCTTCCGCTCAGGCACAGCAGGCAGGTCCACGCCCACTGCACCCACAGCGAGTTGACCGGCACCCCGGTCTGTGGGTTCAGCCGCCCAACCGCCTCAAAGAACAGCCCATCCTGGCTCATCGCGTAGTACACCCGCGCTCCCGCCAGCAGCATGCCATTCACGCACCCGAAGGTAGACACCAGGATCGCCCCGGCCATCAGCTTTGCGCCCAGCGCCCCAAAGGCCACCTCCATCACCGCCGTCGCCACCCGGTACGCCACCGCGTCCAGCTCGTTCGTCACGTTGG
>CAXTQE010000247.1:0-3563 GCA_964246225.1 uncultured Acidobacteriaceae bacterium
GCCGACGGGAGCGGCCGGCAAGGGCCGGGCAGGGGGGGCAGCACGGTCAGCGCCGCTCCGTCGTCCGGCCTCCGCCTGCCGCGCTCATCGTTCCCTCATGTGACTCCCAAGCGGGTGTCGCATAGGTCGCGGCGCCAGGCGAGCTACTTCCCACAAGGCAGGTTATCGGAAGTAAATTTTCAGCGCGGTCAGGGCAGGGGGCCCGCCAGCACCGTCCGGCAAAATAATCAGGTTGTTTGACCTTAAGCCACAGTTTAGGAAAATCGGTGATGCCAACTTCCTGATTAAAATGGCTAACTCGCTGTGCTTTTCCCGCTCCTCGCCGAAAGCGCCTCACCGAACACGGGCGGAGATGCATCACAGTGCATCGCTCAAGGAAGTGCACCGCTAAAGCGTTCACCCGGTGATGGGGAACGCTTCCCAGTGCACAGCCCAAGGACAAGGTTTTCGTACCAAAATGGCGAAAGCCTCTCCCTTTGCGGCACCGTATCCCGCTTGCGCCCGTCCGCCCCTGCCCGGAGCACCGCGTGATGCTTGACCGGCTCCTCACCCCGCCGACCGCGTCATTCAATATCGACTTCACTCTCGCGCACGCGCTGGCGCGCGCCACGGCGGCCATCGCCCGGCTCGATTAGGCGCTCGGCAGCCACCCGCTCCTACCCGCCTTCCTGTATCGAGTCCGTCTGGATGCGGTGCGCTGCCAGGCAGCGGTCGATGGAAGCGGGATCGATCCCTGGCACCTGGCGGCCACCATCGAAGGACTCCGCCTGCAGTTCGGCGCCGCTGCCCGCATTGCCGATCGCGGCGCCATCTTCAACGCCGCCCGCCACGCCTTGACCCTCCATCAATGGCTGCAGGAACCCGACTTCGACCAGGATGGAGAGGTGCAACGGGCCGAAAGGTTGCTCAAGGCCGAGCCTGGGTCCGTCCTGTTATTGGCCGCCGCCAAGGGTTCCGAGTTTGGATTGAAGCGGGCGAGACCCGCCGAACCATGCGAGCGGCCCTTGTGCGCTTCTGGGTCCGCTCGCGGCTGCTCCGTGCGTCGGTGCCGCTGACCGGCGCGGCTGCCTTAAGCGCCGAACAGGACTGGGCGCTCGGAGCCTGGACCGTGGCGTTCCTGCACGCCATTGCCGGTGAGGCGGAGTCATGGCTCGATCTGCTGTTTAACATGGACCGGACCTGGCTCGAGGCGCGGCGGCGCGTCGCCGGCCGGCGCAGCAATTCACGCGCGCCCCTGGCAAACGATGTGATGGCGGCGACGCCACTGGTCTCCGCCACAACCCCTCGCCGGTGCCATCGGCATGTCAATCAAGAACGCCGGGATGCTGCTTGAGCGTTTTTGCGCCGAGAGCGTCGTTGTCGAGGTGACACATCGGTCGGCGCGCCGCCTGTTTGGCCTCAGCGGCTTGGCGCCACTCCGCGACGCGGTCCGGCCACCCAAGCGGCCTGAGTGGTTATCGAGGTGACGAGCGCGTTCTTGCATGGGCGCGCCATGACCGCGATTTTGACCAGAGAGCGAGTGATGGCGCGCTCGCTGCGCCCGCCACGCCTTTGACCTTGATGTAGGGCTCGTCCACCCGCCACGATCCTGTGCAGGGGCGCAGATAGCGCCGGACCCGCTGTTCCAGCTTGGCGGCGTAGATTTGCACCCAGTGGAACAGGGTGGTATGGTCGACCATGACGCCTCGGTCCGACAGCATCGCCGAGAGATCACGATAGCTGATTGGAAAGCCAGATACCAGCGTAGCGCCCATAGGACCACTTCCGAGGAAAAGTGCCCCTTGAACGTGCCGTCCTGCCCACCGTCATCGTCCCACGCCCCGATCGCCCTCCAGCCTACACCCTCACCCTCACCGCCACCGTTGCCGTTTGCAACGGAACCGCGCCGAATGTTATGCTGATTGTTCACGGACTTTGTCGACGGCTTAAGGTCTACAACCTACCGTCGGTGCGGCTGTAAGTCGAACGGCGAGACCGGACACTTACGACACTGCGACGTGCAAGATGGCTTTGTTGTGCGTGTGCGTGTGCGTGAAGTTGGAGTCGCCTCGCGATTTGCGGACACGACCAGCATAAAATTTAGGAGCGGCGTTCGTTCGCCTTACCAAGAACACATCTATTTCTTTTCTGATTTCCGAACCGAGGAACTAGGAGCAGCCGTAATATATCAGCTCCTTTCCAAGCGATCCGGCCCAGTGTCGGTCTCATCCTCGGAAAAGTTACAGTTCACGTTGTCCTCCCACTCCTCGACAATCCATTCATTAAAAAAGTCTCGGGTAATGAATTGCCCTTTTCGGTCCGAAATGCAGATACACTGCATACTCTCCTCATTCCAAGGTGAAGGAAGCAGCGTGTCGTCGCGGGTCTCGGCATTCGCGATCGCCAAGGAAACGGGGTTGTCAGAGTCACAATAATCAAGACCGTCCTTTCGCGCCTGCCTCCTAAGTCTTTCGAACTGCCTCAAACAGGGCAGGAGCCGCCTCGCATCCTCTCCGTCCCACGTGTTGATGATAGCTGCGATCCGCTCAAGTTCAGCATTGAGCTGAGTCTCTTCCTTGGAATAGGTCATGCATTTCGCTCCTATTTTAACGTCTGTCACTAAGGGAGGGTGCAGTTGACGTGTGCCTGCGTATCAAGGTTCGATATAGGTTCGCTTCAAACAAAATCGACAGAGGAGATCGATCAAACGCCGGCTGCAAAGGTTTTGTTCGTCATCCTCGTGATCGATTAGGGCGTGTAATACCAAGCGGCTTGGGTTCTCTCTCTCTTTCTGAGAGCTGTGGGATTCCCATGCCCTTCCGATTCTGATTCGCTCGGTCAGCGGTGCGATTCGGCGCCGGGGAGGCCGGTAGGATGGGCCTGGCGCCGTAAGTTCGGTCGCTGGCTACGAAACTGGCCCGCACACGTGCTGTCAGCGCCTCATCGGCGACAACCCGGGCACTGCGCGGCCGAGCCAGCCACGCTTGAAAGCCGCTACGCGAGACCCCGAGCGCCTCGCAAAGCCAGCGCACCGGCCAGACCCCTCGGTGCTTCGCCACAAAGCCGAACTTCATATCAGCTCCTTGGCGAAATAGGCCGCGGCTTTTTCTAGGATGTCACGCTCCGCCTTCAGCTTGGCGACTTCGCGGCGGAGCTGCGTAACCTCTTGCTGCTCCGGCTTGCTCTGGCCATGCCCGGGAAATGCATGCTGCGGATCGGCCACGCCTTCGCGAAGCCAGCGCCGCAGCACGCTCTCTGTCACATCCAGGTCGCGCGCCGCCTGAGAGACGGCAACACCCCGCTCCTTGATCAGCTTTACCGCCTCAAGCTTGAACTCGCGGCTGAATTTTCGACGCTGCTTCCTCAACCTCCGATCGGGTGGGAAACCTTAACTCGGTGTCCACCAAACCAGCAGCAGCTCACAAAGTCCGTTTGAAAATTCAGATCAAAGGGCTTGAGACCTCTCAATCCTTGCCCAGAAAAAGCGAATTTAGCCTAGGTGTTTAGTCCCGTCATGAGGTGACGTGGGTTAAGCTTGAAGACTTCTGGTGTGTTGTTCCAGGCCTGACAGACGGCTTGAAAGG
>CAXTQE010000248.1:0-3530 GCA_964246225.1 uncultured Acidobacteriaceae bacterium
GCCAGCTTGGCGCGCCGCTCCACCTCGGCTGGGGCGAACATGGTTCCGCGGCAGGAGGGAGTGCCGCAAAAGCAGTCCTGGGAGGCGTCGTCCGAGTCCCACAGGTTGTACTCGTAGACGAGCTCTTCGCCGGCGGCGATGTCACGCAGGGCGACGACAAAGATGCGTTCGTTTGCTTCGCGGGTCTCGCAGTTGGGTTCGCAGCAGTGATTCATGAACATGGGGGCGCCGAAGCCGTCGATGACCATGTTGTCTTCGCCGTAGCCGAAGAGATAGGTGACGACGCGGTCGGCGTAGCGGAGGTCGGCGACTTTTTTGGACATGCGCGGGCCGTCGTACTCGCAGACGCGACGGCCCGCGCGGATGGGCCGGATCGTGTAGCAGCCGGCGGCGTGGATGCTGGAGGATCGGACGATCAGACCGTTGCTCAAGAGAGACCTCTTTCGGCGGCGCCCTCGCGAAAACCCATGCGCCGCATTGCCCGTCCAACTAGACTGGAGAGCGATGGAGCTGACTATACCAAAGCGGGTGGGCCGGCAGAGAAGGTTTTGGAGAGGCGTGCTGGTGAGTGGCGGCTGGATGCTGGCCGCGCTGCCTGCTGTGCGGGCGCAGTACACGCCGCCGCCTCCGCCGCTGACGACCGCGCCCTGCCAGCCGACAAAGAAGGATCCGTGTACGCCGCCGGCGCCGGCCGCGACCCCATTGCCGCCTGCGACGGCGGACCAGTTTCCGTTCCCGGGAGAGACGAAACCGGCTGCGCCCGCGTCCAGCCCGGCCGAGGCGTTTCCGTTTCCAGGCGAGGCTCCGGGAGCTGCCAAGCCGGCTCCGTCCGGGTCCGCTCAACCCGGCAGCGCGCCGCCCGCGGCTCCATCCGGCGGAGCGTTTCCATTTCCGGGTGAGCCGCCGAGCGCGCCGGCACCTGCTTCGGGTTCTGGCAGCTCTTCCAGTTCGTCCAGCAGTTCGTCTTCTAGCTCTTCGTCCTCCAGCTCGTCCAGCGGGGCACCGGCCGACAACTCGACGGATGAGGATTCGCCTCCGCTGAAGGATGAGGGAAGTTCCGGGTCGACGAGGTCGAGCCGTCGCCACCTGCCAAAGGTGGAGGACCTGGACAAGCGGGAGTCGACCGACGTGGAGGTTTCGCACTACTACTTCTCGACCGGTGACTTCAAGGCGGCGTATCTGCGTGCCAAGGATGCGGTCTCGCTGTACGCGGATGATGAGGCGGCGCACCTGGCGCTGGCGCAAAGCGCGGAGCGGTTGGGTAAGCGCGACGAGGCGGTGACGGAGTACAACGCGTTCCTGAAGCTGGATCCGGATGGGCCGAAGTCGAAGATGGTACGGAAGGAACTGGGTCAGCTTGGATCGAAGTAGGTCAGTCACGGCGACTTAGCCGTCCTCCTCCATTTCGTCCTCGACGCTCAGGTAACGGCGCATGTAGCGCAGTGGTTCTTCGGCCAGGGCGAGCTCACGGAGGTGGTACTTCCAGGCATCTTCGCGTCCGCTGCGCCGGGTGTACGGCTTGCGAGTGACGGTGCCGATGGTGCCGTCGGGCCGAGTGCGCTGAAACGTCTGTGCCGAAACCTGGAAGGTGATTTTTTCTCCCGCCTTCCAGAAGTTGCGGGCAAACTCATGCGAGAAGAGTAAGGCGTAATAGCGCCGTTCGGAGGCAAGCGTTTCAATGGCTTGCTGACCATTGGTCCAGGCAAGGCCGAGCCGTGCGGTGTACCACTTGCGAAACTCGAACCCGTTCTCCCGTGCCTGCCCTAACAGCAATTGAAGGAGCTGAAATCGCGTCATGCAACCACCTTCGAGCATCCACGAAAGGCTCTGTGCAGGGGAACGCTCGCCTCCAGTGTACGAGCAAGACCAGCGGTTCGACTTTGCTGTACTTTCTCCGTCCGGGCGGGATGAGGGCGCATCCAATTTGGAGGAAGCAGGCCTTCTCGCAAGGCTGGCAGGTTGGCCGTCTATCTTCGGTCCGGGACTAAACTGATTCATGCGTATGCGCTCCTGCCTGGTAAGTGTCGTGCTGGTTAGTCTGTTGTGCTCAGGGCATGCAAGCAGGGCTTCCGGCGTTGTCCCGCCCTCCCTTTCTCAGCCTGGTCCGTCGAACCCTCACACCGATCCGCTTAACTTCGACCCCGTGGTGCGGCAGGGGTACGCGCTGTTTTATAACCTCGACTATGACGGTGCGCTGGCAAAGTTCGACGCCGTGATCAAGGCGCATCCGCAGGAGCCGATCGCGTATGCGTATGCCTTGCAGGCGATGATCTTCCGCGAGTTGTACCACCAGGACCTGTTGGATACGACCTACTATGCGCACGACTCGTTTCTAACGACGCAGCGGCGAGTGGACATCCCGGAGGCCAGCCGGCAGAGGATCGAGTTTCTGGCCAACCAGGTGACAACCCTGGCCGACGAGCGGCTCAGAAATAACCAGCAGGACAAGAATGCGCTGTTTGCGCGGGGCTATGCGCGTGGGCTGCATGCGGCGTACATCACGTTGGCGGATCACTCGTTTTTTGCCGCGGCGCGACAAGGGCTGGCGGCGCGGAACGATTCGGAGGCGGTGCTGAAGATCGACCCGGAGTATGCGGACGCGGACATGGCGATCGGCATCCAGCAGTTTGCGGTGGCCAGCCTGCCGCGGATGATGCGCATGATGGTGGGCATCGCGGGAGTGGGCGGCAATAAGCAAAAGGGGCTGGATCTGCTGAAGATTTCGGCCGAAAAGGGTGTCATCACCAGCGTGGAGTCGCGCACGACGTTGTCGTTGTTTTTGCGCCACGATGGGCGTTACCCGGAGGCGCTGGCCGTGCAGCATGGGCTGGCGGCGCAGTTTCCACACGATTATCTGTTTCGCCTGGAAGAGGCCAACCTGACCAAGGATGAAGGCAACGGGCCGGGAGCGATTGCGATCTACCGGGCGGTCCTGGCCGATGCGCGGAGGCCGGGATTTTTCATCGATCCGCGGGTGCAGATGGCGTGGTTCGGCCTGGCCGATACGGAGCGCGGACAGAACGATGTGGAGGATGCCGCGAAGCACTATCTGGAGGCGGCAGACCAGCCAAGCTCCTCCGACTGGCTGCGCAAGCGGGCACAGCTGAACGCGGGCGAGATGCTGGACCTGCTGCACGATCACACGGGAGCGGTGGTGCAGTACCAGAGGGCCGGGGCCGCGGGTGGGGATCAGTCGCAGGCGGAGATGGCTCGCAAGCTGATTAAGACGGGTTACGTCGGCAAATAAAGGATTTTGAGCAGGGCAGCGTAGCGGGCGGCCAACGGGCGGCGGTGATAGGTCGCGATGGGTTCTGGATTCGGGGTGGGCAGGGATGCTGGGCCGTGGTCGGTGAGCAGCTTGAGGAGCATGGCGCGGATGGCGTCGGGGCTGGCGACGTCTGCCCAGACCCCGGCGCCGGTCTCCTCCAGCAGGCGGCGGACGTCTCCTGCGGGGTGCACGGCGGCCACGATGGGCTTGCCGCCGCCGAGATAGTCGTAAAACTTGGCGGCGACGTTGATGCGGTCGTGGG
>CAXTQE010000249.1:0-3529 GCA_964246225.1 uncultured Acidobacteriaceae bacterium
ACGGCAGCGGCGGGAGTGTCTTCGCCTGGGGTGGCCTGCTGGGCTTCCTGGGCGGAGGCGGTGATCTTCTGATATTTGACCCGTTCGCCGGTCTTGCGCGAGATCTGGTGGAAGTGGATCTCTCCCTTGGACTCCGTGGCGACGAAGAGCTTTACGGAAAAGGAGACCAGCGAGATGGTGATCTGTCCGGACCAGTAAGGACGTGCCATGAATTTTGCCTCGTAAAGGTTACGATTCAGCGAGGCAAGTATGAGATGTTTCCAAGGCAAAATCAATAGTTTTCAGTCGCTTGACGGCCAACGAACCTGAGACACCATGGCGGCAGCAGCCTTGAGGTTCCCCACCTCAGACGAGGAAGCTGTCTGAGATGGGGCACCCGGGCTTTGTTGCCGCTTCTCTAAAAACTGAAGGACGCCTGGAGGTAGACGCGCCGGACGGCGGAGCCGCTGGTATAGAGATTGCCCACAAGCGTGGTGCTGGTGCCGAAACTGGGCGAACTGAGGGTGCCGTTGGGCGTTCCGCGGTCAGCGTCGTTGAAGATGTTTTGGCCCTGGATGCCGAAGGAGGCGTTGTAGCGTTTGCCGCTCGAAGCGCCGCCACCGCCGAAGCCGCCACCGCCGCCGCGTCCTCCGCCACCGCCTCCGGGACCTCCCGGACCACCCGGACCTCCGGGGCCACGCTGGCCGCCTCCCTGCTGCTGGCGGTCGGGGCGGGGGCCGGATTGCGGGCCGAAGCCGAAGGTCTTGACGATGCGGAGATTGGTGGTGAAAGATCCCGGGCCGGTGCAGTAATTGATGGGGACCTGGCCGGTGCCTCCGGCATTGCCAGGGGTGGCGAAGGTTCCGCAGCCGGCGATGGACTTGACGAAGCCCTCGGTGACGGTAGAGGGGGTTCCGGCGGGAACGAAGACGGCGCGGCTGTTGAACTGGTTGTCGGAGTAGAGGTCGAGACCGGAGGTAATGTTGTAGGGCGACCCGGACTGGTAGGCGATCAGGGGGCTGACGCTGATCAGGTGCGGGAGAACGATGTTGCCGTAGAGGAAGATACGGTTGCGGACATCGAAGCTGGCGCGGCCGTAGTCGGCGGCGAGATCGTTGGGGACGGAGGCGAAGCTGGTGATGCCTCCGGTATCGGACTTGGCGAAGTTGAGCGCGTAGAAGCCGCCGAAGGTGACGCCGTGGAAGTTGCGGACGTTGAGATTGGCGATGAGCTGCTTTTGGGTGAAGACGCCGTTGGACTGGAACTGGTAGTCCAAGGGCGTGGCGATCGCGTTGTAGTTGGGGGCGTCGGACTGGAACTGGTGCACGCCGCGGATGTACTGGTAGTTGACAGAGAGCGTGCCGTTGCGGAAGAGCTGCTGGTCAATGCCGAGGTTTTCCTGCGCGGTGTAGGGGGCGCGGAAGTTGTTGGCGATGGTCTGGACGGTGAGGCGGCTGCCGCCGTTGGCGATGCCGCAACCGTACGGGGCGGCGGCGCTGCCGAAGGGATTCGAAGGATTGCAGGCCACGATGTTGTTGCCGTTGACCGGGTTGCTTGAGGAGAGGGTGTACTGCTGCTGATTGATGCCGTTATTGCGGACGGTCGAGAGCTGGTTGTTGATGAAGAAGCGATCGTAGAAAAGGCCGGCCCCGGCGCGGATAACGGTTTTTTTGCCAAGTCCGTAGGCGGTCGAGAGGCGCGGGGCCCAGTCGTCCTTGTCGTGGATGTAGTTCTGGGCCTCGTAGCGAATGCCGTAGCTGAAGGTCCAGGTGGGCCTGATCTTCCAGTCGTCCTCGGCGTAGAGGCCTACGTCGGCGGTGTTGGTGTAGACGGTGGGGAACGGAATGTCGGTGATGGTGAAGTCAGAGAGGCTGCCGGTGCAGGTGGTGCTGGCGCAGCCGGGGGTGGTTTGCAGGTAGGAGTTGATGCTGTTGTAGCTGAAGGTGCCGTTGGACTGGGCGGTGGAGGTGTTGTTTTCACCGGTGTACCGCAGCCGTCCGCCGAGGCGGATGAAGTGTTTGGCGAGGGCGAAGGAGGTGTAGTTCTGGACCTCGACGTGGTTCTGGGTGTCCTCGGAGGCGCCGGAGGGCGAACCGCCGGCGGTGAAGGCGCCCTGCACCATGATCTCGGGCGCGGTGGAGTACGGGGTGATGGTGCTGACCGGGCGCTGGTACTCGAAGCGAGTCTCGTTGATGATCTTATCGGTGAGGATCTGGGTGTCCGAGACCTGGACGGTGGTCTCGCCGGAGACGGTGCCGTAGCCGTTTTGGGGCAGATCGGTGCCGCCGATTCCCTGCTCCTGCTGATTGTTGTGCTCATACTGGAAGCGAACCGTGAGGGTATTTTTTTCGCCGAGGGCGAGGTCGATGCGCGGGGAGATGTCGAAGCGTTTCTGGGGGGTGAACTGGCCGAAGCTGTAGCCGTTGCCGTTTTGCGTGGCGTAGACGTTGCAGCCGGGAGTGCCGGGGAAGCAGAAGACTCCGGAGGTCTGGCTGGTGGCGTAGAGCGCGGGCGGATTGATGATGGTGTCGCTCTGGATGTCGCGGTATGAGCCGCCCACGGAGAAGGACGCCGCGCGGTTGATGGGGCCAGTGAGGCTACCGAGAAAGAAGAGGGTGTTGTAGCCGGGCTGGGTGGAGTTGTTGATGAAGGGGCTGCCGGTGTTGAAGAGTTTGTTCTGGTCGTTGAGCTGGGCGGAGCCGTGGAACTTGTCGGTGCCGGGCTTGGTGAAGATCTCGATGCGGCCAAATCCGGGGCGGTCGTACTGGGCGGAGAAGGGATTCTGGTTGATACGGATTTCGCGGATGGAAGACTTGGGAGGGAGCTGGCCTCCGGTGAAGCCATCTATATATATCTGGCCGCCGTTGGGGCCGGAGGATGGGCCGGCGAGGGCGGTGAGTTCGCTTGAGAGCTCGTCGGGATCGTCGGAGAGTGCGTCGAGGTCCTTGCCGGAGAGGACGGTAGCGCTGGCGTTCGAGCCGGGGTCGACCGAGACGGCGGCCTGATCGCTGGTAACGTTGACGACCTGCTCGGCATTTTGGATGGCCATTTTGGCGTTGAGCATGAGCGGCGTTCCGGCGGTAATGCGGACTCCCTGGCGGACGAAGGCGGCGAAGCCGGGCATGGTGATGGTGAGGGTGTAGGTGCCGGGAGGCACGCCGCGGACGGTGTAGGTGCCGTCGCTGCCGGAGGTGGCGAGGATGGCCTTGCCCGAGGCGGGAGCAAGGGTGATGGTGGCTCCCGGGATCTCGGCGTCATCAGGGTCGGCGACGAGGCCGCGGAGCGAGACTGGCCCCTGCTGGGCGGCGGCGGGAGGGGTGACAGAGACGGCAGGTTGCTGAGCGGCGAGCAAGGTGGGGGCGAACAGCATTGCGGCGAGCCAGACGGAAGATGGCGGGAGGGTCACGGAGCGGGACGGCTTCGGCGACGCGGGCTGGGTACGAACGGGCATCAAGACCTCTCGAGGATGGTGGTTTGGTTCAGGTGCGGGGGGAGAGAGCGCGGGCGGGTATTGGGGGGCGCCGCCGCCGCGTTCTGGGGCACAGCCGCC
>CAXTQE010000250.1:0-3477 GCA_964246225.1 uncultured Acidobacteriaceae bacterium
CCCATACGTGGTCGAGGGACAGCCCGAGTTCGACCGCGTCCCATACGGCCCGTCGGACATCTGGATCTCCGGAATCCCAAGCTCCGGAACGGCCCGTATGCCAAACCCCGTCCCGCCGATGTACGCCAGCTTCTGTTCAAGCGTCATCTTCTTCACCAGCGCATCGACCCGCGCCTGCTCCGCCGCACTCAGCACGTGCGGAGCCTGCGCCTGCGCACGTCCTGCCGGCAACGCCATGCCAGCCAGCACAAGAACCGTTACGCCGCAGACATGGAAGCCCGAGCAGAGACGATGTTTCAAAGTTTCAGCATTCATCACAAAGCGATCCTCTTGGTCGAGCGCAATTCTACCCATCCAGTCCCTCCTTTGTCCTTCCGTTTTCGCGCGTTATCCTATCTTCAGGACAGACACATCCATGGGCCGCAACCTCTACATCCTCGCCGCAACCCTTTTCTTCTTCTGCCTGGCCGCGCTCGTCCTGTCGTTCACCAACATCGCCCAGCAGCCCGGCTCCCCCGGCGACGTCGCCCTCTGGCAAACCATGTCCATCGCCTTCTTCGTCCTCTCGCTGATGGCCACCCTTGCCGGAACCCTTTCCTTGCTCTTCGGGCAGGCCGAGCGTCGCGCCGAACACGATCGCCAAGCCCGCCGTCGCCCCTGACTCGCGTTCCGTGTCAACCCCTGAATCGCTGAAAAGCCGCGTCAATCCTGATCGAAACCCCTGTCATACTTCCCTGTCGGCTCCGTTATACTTAATACAGATGGAGAAGTGGTTGTGGTGAGGACGCCCGCGACCTTTATCGCTGCATGCTGTTCGGCTAAGTCGTTTCTTTTGAATATTTGAGGATCTAAGTCTTTTAGAATGAAGATTTTGCACGATACTCAATTTGTAAGTCGTTTGAAATAAATATTTTAGAAATATCTCGGAGGGGGGTACCCCCCTTGTCTAGCGGAAAGGATCAGCACACCGATGTATGAAGTCACTGTCGAAGCCGGGTTCTCCTCCGGGCACTACCTCCGCAACTACCGCGGCAAGTGCGAGAACCCCCACGGCCACAACTACAAGGTCTTCGTCACCCTCATGGGCGCGGAGCTCGACGAAGCCGGCCTCCTGCTCGACTTCAAGCTCCTCAAACAGGTCATGCGCCCGGTAGTCGACTACCTCGACCACCAGATGATCAACGACCTCAAGCCCTTCGACACCGTCAACCCATCGGCCGAGAATCTGGCCCGCTACTTCTTCGACCAGACCGCCAACCAGCTCGACGAGATGACCCACGGCCGAGTCAAAGTCAAGGACTGCACCCTGTATGAAACGGACACCAGCTTCGCCCGCTACTACGAGTAGCCGCGCGACTGGACTCAGCCCCGGAGGTAACATGCAGCTCGAACTTAGCCCTCAGATCGAACAGGCATTGAACCAGGAAAGCAAGTCTCTGGGAATTACCCCCACCGAGCTCTCTGCGCAGATCCTCGCCCAACATGCTTCCCACTGGGAGAGTACGCAAACTGCGCAAACCGACCGAAACAAGTGGACGATCGATGATTACATCGAATACATCAAGAGTAGAAATCCGCACTACGATACCGCCAATCCTTATGCCGTTGATTGGCAAGCGATCCGGTCCGAGGGGCGTAAGTACTAGTGGCGGTGATCGTAGACGCGTCTGTTGCACTATGCTGGTTTGTTCCTGGTCAGGAAATTCCGGCCTCCATCGCCGCCCTGCAGCGAGCAACCGTTGAAGGTGCAGTTGTTCCCATGCTTTGGCACCTTGAAGTAGCCAATCACCTGGGAAGAAGTCTGCGTCATCGCACAATCGCTCAAGTCGAAGTCACGATAGCCTTCGAGCTGATCCAACGGCTGAATCTGCAGACAGACTCAACAACCCTGAGCTCGGCCGAGGTCGTTGCATGGATGATCAGGTATCAACTCACCGCCTACGACGCCGTCTACCTCGAACTAGCCGTCCGCCTCAAACTCCCGCTGGCCACCTTCGACCGTGAGCTCATTGCCGCCGCTCCTCACGCCGGTGTCAGCCTGGTTCTCTAACCACTATGTACCTCATCGAGCTCTACAAATCCGTTCAGGGCGAGTCCTCCTTTACCGGCCTACCCTGTATCTTCGTCCGCTTCGCCGGCTGCAATCTCCGCTGCGCCTGGTGCGACTCCGAGTACACCTTCACCGGCGGCCAGCCTTTCACCCAGGCCGAGGTCCTCGCGCAGGTCGAAGCCCTTGCCCCTTGCAAGCTCGTCGAGTTCACCGGCGGCGAGCCCATGCTCCAGGCCAAAGAACTCCTCCCGCTGATGGACGTGCTGCTCGCCCGCGGCTACACCCTGATGATGGAGACCAGCGGCGAGCGGCCCCTCGACCAGGTGCCCAGGGCAGTGCACAAGATTGTCGACGTCAAATGCCCAGGGGCCGGTGCCGCAGCCAACAGCTTCCGCCTCTCGAACCTCGAAGCGCTCACCTCCAACGACGAAGTCAAATTCGTCCTCAGCCACCGCCAAGACTACGACTTCGCCCTGCATTTCCTCGCCGAACACAACCTCCGTTCGCGCGTCGGCGGTATCCTCTTCAGCCCCGCGTTCTCAAAGGCACCGAGCCCCTTCCGCTCCACCGAAAATGCCACGCTCGACCCACGCACTCTGGTCGAATGGATGATGGCCGACGGCGTCGACGCCCGGCTCTCCCTTCAGATCCACAAGTTCATCTGGGAGCCGCTGAAGAAAGGCGTTTGACGCATGCCGCCACGAAAGATTCGCGCCGTCCTCCTCGCCGCCTTCGAGCCGGACTCCGGCCCCATCCCCGGCGAGTTCCGTCTCTGGCGTGAGCGCGAACAGCTCTCCGAGCAGCTGGCCTTTCCCACGGGTTACCGCCCACTCAACCTGAGCGAAACCGGCGTCCTCGGCTGCGTTACGGGTGTCGGAGCGGCTCGCGCCGCGGCTTCCGTCATGGCTCTTGGCCTCGACCCCCGCTTCGATCTCACCGAGGCCCACATCCTGATCTCCGGCGTCTGCGGGATCGACCCGGCCCGAGGCTCGCTCGCTTCCGTCGTCCTGCCCGAGTACATCGTCGACGGCACACTCGCCCACGAGCTCGATGCCCGCGAGATCCCGCCAGACTGGCCCGACGGCTTTGTCCCCATCGGCAAGTCGACGCCCTACGAACAGCCCCTAGAGCAACGCTTCAACGGCGACGACGGCATCGTCTTCCGACTCAACCCGCAACTCGTCTCCTGGGCCTACGAACTCACCCGACACGCCGAGCTCCTCGACTCACCGCAGATGGCCCAACGCCGCCAACAGTTCACCCCTGCTGGAACCGCCCACCAACCGCCGTCTGTCCTCCGTGGAGACGAACTGGCCTCCTCTACCTTTTGGCATGGCAAGCTCCTCAGCCAGCGCGCCCGCGCCTGGGTCGACTACCAGACCGAAGGCCGCGCCACCTACGCCCTTACTGCCATGGAAGACCACGGC
>CAXTQE010000251.1:0-3456 GCA_964246225.1 uncultured Acidobacteriaceae bacterium
CCTCGCTGCACAAATCCTAATCCACATCCCTTTGCCCTCCACGAGACTTCTGCATCCAACCGTTCCATGAGCGCACAAGACCCTACCGCGGACTACCGCAAATATCCCAAAGGCCCCAACTTCCTGGGCATCGTCATCGGCTCTGCCGTCGTCATCGTCATCATCATCATCGCCACGCTGATCTTCCTCAAGCACGACGCCTCGAAGGTCATCCCGCACTCGCACTCTGCGACGCCCAACTCCTCTGTCCGGCCGCTTCTACCCTCTTCTACTCCGCACGTCGCATAAGCGGTTGGTAAACTGGCCAGACCCATGGCTTTCTCGTTTTTCGGACGCAAAAACCCCCAGCCCGACGAAGCTCCTCCCGACCTAGAAGAACAAAAGGCTGAAGAAGCCGCGGCTGCTCCTCCCGCAGCCCCTCCTGCTTCGCCTCCAGACCAGCCCCGCCGCGGGTTTTTCGACCGCATGCGCCAGGCCGTCACGCGCACTCGCGAAAACTTCTCCGAGTCCATCGGCGGCATCATCGCCCTCACCCGCGAGGTCGACGAGTCCACCCTCCAGTCGCTCGAACCCCTCCTCCTCGCCGCCGATGTAGGCGCCGCCACCACCGCCATCGTGCTCGAAAACCTGCGCCAGCGCGCCCTCCGCGTCGGCATCGAGGGCGGCGCACAGCTCAAAACCCTCCTCAAAGCCGAGCTCCAGAAGGTCCTCGACAGCGTCGCCCAGCCCATCCCCCACCCCAGCGCCCCGCCTGAAGTCATCATGATGGTCGGTGTCAACGGCACCGGCAAGACCACCACCACCGGCAAGCTCGCCGCGTACTTTACCGCGCAACACCGCACCGTGCTCCTCTGCGCCGCCGACACCTTCCGCGCCGCCGCCATCGAGCAGCTCGAAGTCTGGGCCACGCGCTCCGGAGTCCCGCTCATCAAGACCAGGCAAGGCGGCGACCCGTCCGCCGCGCTCTACGACGCCTGCTCCGCCGCCAAGGCCCGCGGCTCGCACGTCCTCATCGTCGACACCGCCGGCCGCCTCCACACCAAGACCGACCTGATGAAGGAGCTCGACAAAATGCGCCGCACCGCCGAGCGTCTTGTGCCCGGAGCTCCCCACCAGACCCTCCTCGTCATGGACGCCACCACCGGCCAGAACGGCCTCACCCAGGCCCGCCTCTTCACCGAAGCCGCCCGCGTCACCGGCATCGTCCTCACCAAGCTCGACGGCACCGCCAAAGGAGGCATCGTCCTCGCCATCGCCACCGAGCTCGGCCTGCCCGTCGTCTACGCCGGTACCGGAGAAAAACTCGAAGACCTCATCCCCTTCGACAGCAAGTCCTTCATCGACTCGCTCATCGACTAACTTCATGCCCGCCAACTCCGAACAACCCAGCCCGGAGCAGCGAGATTATTTTCAAGAGTTCCTGCAACTGAAAATAGATGCTTGCTACATTCGCGACTATCGGAATGGCTTCAATCGTTGGGTGACCACGACCGCGTCGGTTCGCGCCGTCGCCGCCAGCGGCAGCATTGCCATCTGGGCCGTCTGGCAACGGCACGCAATCGTCTGGGCCTCGATCGTTGCCGCTTCCCAACTCGCCGACGCTCTCAAAGATGTCTTTCCCTTCGCCAAACGTCGCAAGGCCCTAAGCTCCTGGGTGCGCCAATTGGATCGTCTCTTTGTGCTTGCGCAAAGAGACTGGGCAGATATTGCCGGAGGACGTTGCACCAACGCTCAGATCGACAAACGCCTCCACGCCCTTCGTTCCCGCAAGCAACAACTCGAGGGAAAGTTCATCCCGGAAGGACTCGTACGCAGACAACGGTTGTTGGAAGCCGCCGAATTTGAGGCCATCGCCTTCTTCGATTCCCGGTACAATGTCAACGAGAGGCGAAGAGGAGAACTGAATGTTCAGTCGTCGGGTCGATAAAGTACGAGACAGCAGCCTGCCCAAAACCACCATACGCATCTCCATGCCTCCCGGGGTCAAGCCGCCAGCCAAGCCGCTAGCCAAGAGCCCGGCTCCCAACTCCACGAAATAGCCTCCCGCCGAACGCGAAGTAGGGTTGTAGACCCGGATCGACCATCAGGGTCTAACGCGAAGCCAAAGCCGCCGCGTACGCCGCCTTCCCGATCCGTGCAATCACACCCTCCCGCACCGCCACATCCGCCGTCGAGTCCGTCACAAACACCGCCACCGCCAGCCTCCGCCCATCCGGAAGCGAAATCAGCCCAATGTCGTTGGTCGCGTGCGCCACTCCGTTGTCCACATCCGACGTCCCCGACTTGTGCGCCACCCGCGTCCCCGCCGGAAGATCCGCCCCAAGCCGCTTCGTGTTCGTGCCGACCGTCATCCACCCCAGCAGCAGCTCCGTATGCTCCGCGGAAAACGGCGACCGGTCCGCGATCCGGCGCAGCAGCTCCACCGCCCCCGCCGGAGCAAACCAGTTCCGATACTGCGCCGCCACCTCCCGATGCAGTACGTCCTCGCCGTCCTCAAGATGAAAGCCCGTCACCCCCAGCGACGCCACATACGCGTCCACCACCTTCGGCCCGCCCAGCACGCGCAGCACCATATCCGACGCCACATTGTCGCTTAGCGAGACCGAAAGCCGCAGCAACTCCCTCAGCGGAACCTCTACCCCGGCCTGCGGATACTTGTCCTGCAGCGGGCTGTACACGTGCGGCAAAATCCGGTCCTCAGGCAAAAACCGCACCGGCTGATCCAGCGCAAGCTTCCCCTCCTCCACCGCATGCAGCGCCGCCATCGCCAGCGGCAGCTTGAACACCGATTGCATCGGAGGATGAGCCTGTGCCTCCAGATCGCAGCGCAACCCAGAGCCAGGCAACGCGCACGCCACCGCAACCTTGCCCTTCGCCTCCGCGGCAATCGCTCGAATCTCCGCCGACAGGGTATCCTGTGCGAGCGCCGGCACCGCCGCAAGCATCAGCAACCAGGCAAAACGCATGCCTCAGTATAGGCACCCGCGCGGCCGGACACAGGAGCTCTTGTTGGCAGACGAGGAACATTGGATGGCCCGCGCGCTCGCCCTCGCCGAAGCCTCCCTCGGCCTCGCCTCGCCCAACCCGCAGGTCGGCTGCGTGCTGGTCCGCGACGGCCTGCTGCTCGGCGAGGGCGCTCACCTCTACGACCTCCTCGATCACGCCGAAATCGCCGCCCTCAAACAGGCCGCAGCCGCCGGCCGCAGCCCCAGCGGAGCAACCGCCTTCGTCACGCTCGAACCCTGCAGCCACCACGGCCGCACCGGCCCCTGCGCCGACGCGCTCATCGCCGCCGGAATCGTCCGCTGCGTCGTCGCCACGCTCGACCCCAACCCCCAGGTCAGCGGCCGCGGAGTCCAGAAGCTTCGCGCCGCAGGAATCGAGGTCACCGTCGGCACCCTCCAAGCCCGGGCCCGCGCCCTCAACAACGCCTTCGCCTGCTCCATCACCCAGCAC
>CAXTQE010000252.1:0-2808 GCA_964246225.1 uncultured Acidobacteriaceae bacterium
ACATCTGCTTGACGGTAGACCAGGTGGGGATGGGCGCGATATCCCACGTGAGGCCGGGCAGGCAGGGGAAGAAGACGTTGCTCATCGGCCTCCACCGCCGAGCTTCAGAGTGCCCTCCCGGTGCCACTTCTGGATGGTGCGGGTGATCTGCCGCTGATTGTCCTTGAACTGCTGGTGGAAGTCACCGTCGGCGGAGGAGAAGTTGTTGCCACCCATGTGCAGGTGCACGTCGCCGCCAGAACGATCGCCGCCGCCGCCCATCATCTCCCGCATGACGCCGGCCGCCGGCGAGGCCAGCACGGCCTCACCCTGGTGGAGCATGGCGAGGCCGGTACGCGGCACCATGGGAGTTCCCTGTTCAAAGGCGGCGACGGCGGCGAAGGCACCAGCGGCCAGCACCGGCGCGAGCACCGGGCCAACGATGGGCCAGCCGGAGACCGAGGCGTAGGTGTTTTTGAACGCCAGCTTTGCGGCGTCGAGACCTTGCTCCGCATTGCTGGATTTGGCAAGAGTAGTGGATTCGGCTTGCGCGGCCACGTCGCTGGCCTGGGTAACGGCATTCGCGGCACGGTGCGTGGCAAGCTTCTGAATCTCGTACTTGGCCGTGTTCGCCAGCATCATCTCAAAGCTCTTGGCCGTCTCCTGGACCAGCTCCAGGCCCATGCGCGCGAAGTCCCGCTTGATGTTGCCGTTGCCCTGGATAAGATCCTGCTGCACCTTGAGCCAGCCATTATTGATGTCGTCGAAGGCGGTGAGGTAGGGCTTGGCGATCTCCTGGTTAACCTTGGATTGGTCGGTAATCGACTGGGCCTGCCCTTTGCCCTGCAACTGCGCGATTTGGTTCTTGAGCTGCTGGATCTGCGCGGCGGCCTTGGAGTCGGTCACCTGATCCTGGCCCGAGATGGGATCGTAGGCCTTGGGTGCGCCCTGCTCCAGCCGATTGAGCTCAGCCTCAAGTGCTTTCAGCTCGGCGGCATGCTCGCGCGCGTGCAACGCTGCTTCCACCTGCGCGGCGCCAAGCGCGGTGATGCCGCCGGAGGCCTCAAGCGCGCGCAGCTGTGCCTGACTGATGGAGTCCGCGATGGCGGCGGTGACCTCCTGACCCTTGGCCACATCACGGAAGTACTCGTTCCACTGCGCACCGGTGCGGAGGACGCCGTCCTGGGTCTTGGCCGCCCACTTTTCGACGGCTTCACTGCCCCGCTCAAGCGCGCGGGCACCCTCTTCCTGCTGCTTGTCGATGGCCGCCTGCGCCTGCTCACGCTGCGCGCGGGTGGCGGACATGTCGAGCGCCGACTCGGGATTGACCTTCAACTGCGCCTCGAAGCGCTGCTTGCTGGCCTCCTGTGTGAACCGCGTGATCTCGTCGAGCACCTTTTTGTACTCAGAGGAACCGCGCTGGAAGGTGCCCAGATACTGGGACCAGTAGGCTGCTATCTCTGCGGGCTCGCGCTGGCGGATCGCCTGACGCTCGGAAAGGCCTTGCTCAATCGAGCGAAGAAGTTCCTGGTTGGCTTTGTCGGAGTCACCTCCGCCAGACTTCTGCTCTTTGAGGACGCCTACCTGAGCTTCGCGGGTGGCGATGCTCTCCTGAAGGCCTTCGCGACGCAATGCGTCCTGCAGCTGCTGGGTGCGGCCCTCAATGTTGGCGATCTTCGCCGAATTATCAACTACAGAGGTGTCCTGAATACCCAAGCGACCATTCTGTACTGCATCCTTTTCAGAGTCCGCCTGCTCGGTCTTGAGCCGTTGCGCCTCCGTGCGGTAGGTCGCGATCTGCGATTCATACGCGGCACGCACGGCGGCATTGCGCTTGTCACCTGCAGCTTTTGCCGCTTCCGGACTGCTCGATTTGCTGAGCGCGTCTTCATAGTCGGCGGTGGCTGCACGGACGGCGGCGGTCAGTTTCCCCTGATCGCCTTCGATCTCTTCGTCTTGCTGGCCGGTCGACGCAACGCCCGAAAGAACGGAACCGAGAGTTCCAACCTCATGCTCTTTGAGCAGTGCATCGAGTTCCTTGCGATCGGCCTTGAGCGATTCAAGCAAACGGTCGGCCATCTTGCGGCCTTCGTCGAGAGCGGTTTCGAGCCCATTGCTGGGCCGGCCCTCCAGCTTCGCGATTTCGTCGCCAAGCTTGTCATTCTGGATGGCGAGATCATCGTTCGCAACCTGCGCCTTGATGTGCATCTCGTCGAATGCATCGGACGTGGCAGCGGCGGCATGCACCGCCTTCTGCTCCACGTCGTACACCTTCTCGCCGAGGTCGAACAGAATCTTGCCGAAGGCGAACGCGCCCACCAGCGGAAAAATGGCCTGCAGGGCGGGGCCAAGCCCGAGCGTCTTGGCGATGAAGTTTTCAACGGCGCGCAGGCCGGCGTTGCCCTCAAGCGCGCGGATGGAGGCGCTGGCAGCCTGCTGGCCGGAGACGACCGAGTGCGAGGCAACGCTGAGTCCTTCATCCGCGGCCGCCAGCTCCATCGTCGCCGTGCGCACGCGATCAAGAGCAGGGGCCAGGATGGCAACCCGCTGCGCTTCCGTCAGCATCTCGTTCGAGGCTTCTGCAGTAGCTGCTTTGAGGGCCGTGCTGGCGGCGGCAACCTCGATTTGAGCGGCGGCGGCGCGCTGCGAGCCGGCGGAGGTGGCGGCGTAGGCGCCAGCTTCAACACCAGCCGCGACCTCAGCTGCCCGGGCTCGTGCGTTCTCGGCCGCGGCCTGCTCTTCCAGGCTGCGGTTGGTGGCCTGCTCAATGCCGATCCGCTCCGCCTTGACGGCAGTCAGCGCCGCCTCCTTCTCGCGGACCATATCCTG
>CAXTQE010000252.1:2818-3435 GCA_964246225.1 uncultured Acidobacteriaceae bacterium
TCGTCCAGGTCACTGGCTCCGAGGGAGTCGGTCACTTCCTTCAGCGCGGCGCGGGCTCCGGCCAGCTCAAGGGTTGCGGCCGCTTCCCGCTGCGAGAGTGCACTGGTATCGACCTGCGCCGCTTCGCTCACCACCGCGTTCGCCGACGGCGTTGAGTCCGCCGGGGCGCTACTCGCACTTTTCAACCCCTTCAGGTTGCTCTCAGCTGAGGAGACCTGAGTGAGGGTGGCTGCGTACAAACGAGCGGCCGCTGCGGAGTCTCCGAAACCGTTCTTCACCAGCACCAACGCGCGGCGGCTTTCCTGCTGCGCCTGGTTGAGGGCTGCGGTCGCCTCGGCTATCCGAACCTGGTCTCCCGAAATAGAGGCCGACATCTCTTTTGAGCTGTCCGAGATGCCGCCGAAGGCACGCGCAGCCTTGCCGCCAGCTTCGTCGAACATCACATTGAGACCCTCGACGTATTCCCGCGCCGACTCTGTCGACTCATTAAAGCCGGCATTCAGGCTTGCAACATCGACGACGGCTCCGATCTCGAAGACATTATCCAAGGTCAGCTCACTTTTTCTTCTTCTTGCGTTTGGCTATTTCGGCTTGTGCCCAGAGGTGCTGCTCACGGA
>CAXTQE010000253.1:0-3426 GCA_964246225.1 uncultured Acidobacteriaceae bacterium
CCTTAAATCGTCGCCCATCCGAACACCTCCCCAGCACCGCCGATCCCGTTCCTCCAATCACCAGGATGCCTGGCCCGCCTCGAAACGCCGAGTCCAGCGCAATCTCATCGTCTCCGCACACCAGCAACTCGCCCCCAACTATCTCCCCGACCACTCGCGTCACCCACTCCCGGACCTCCGCGATCGACAGCCCCGCCGCCCCGAGGCACGTCCGCGTCACGTCCGCTAAGCGCACCCCGCTCAGGTGCGAAACCTGCGCCAGCAGCCCGCGCATCCGCTGCGTCGCCACCTCCTGACTCACGCGCGTTAACTTCACTGTCGGGCACACCGCCCGTGCCAGCACCTGCCGCTCATCACCCAGCCAACACTCAGTCTTGGTTCCACCGGAATCAAGACCAACAAAGTACGCCATCTGACTCGTCTCCGCTCCTGCTCTCGTAAGCCCGTTATCATACCTTCACCGAGCCACCGCGCAATACCGCAGGAGTGCCACCCTTTGCCGCCAAGCGTGACCAGCAGCACCGCCAGCCATCTCGCCCACTCGCGTCTCTCCACGCCTGACCTCGTCATCGTCGCTCTTTACCTTATCGGCATCACCCTGTTTGGCCTTCGCTTCCGTCGCAATTCGAGACAGGGCTCCTCGCTTAAAAGCTATTTCCTGGCCGACAACACCATTCCCTGGTGGGCCATCGCGCTCTCGATCGTCTCCGCCGAGACCAGCACCCTTACGATCATCTCCATCCCTGGCGTCGCCTTCGCCGGCGACCTCGGCTTCCTGCAGGTCGTCCTCGGCTACATGGTTGGCCGCGTGGTTGTCGCGCTGCTCTTCCTTCCGCGCTACTTTCGCGGGGAAATGCTTACCGCCTACCAGCTGATTGACCAGCGTTTCGGGCACACGCTGCACAAGCTCACCGCGGGCCTCTTTCTGCTCACCCGAGCTGCCGCCGAGGGCGTCCGCGTCTTCGCCATTTCGATCGTCGTCGGCATCGCCATCGGCACCGGAGACATTCTCTCGATCGGCATCATCAGCGCTCTAACCCTGCTCTATACGTTTGAAGGAGGCATGGCGGCGGTCATCTGGACCGACGTCGTCCAGATGATGCTCTACGTTGCAGGCACCTTCGTCGCGCTTTGGTCGATCGGCCACGGAACTGCCGGCGGCTGGTCGCACATCCACGCCGTCGCCGCGCCGCTGGGCAAGTTCCACATGCTCAACTTCGCGGTCAACCTCACGCAGTCCTATACCTTCTGGGCCGGCATCCTCGGCGGAACCTTCCTCACCATGGCCTCGCACGGCACCGATCAGCTCATGGTGCAGCGCATGCTCGCCGCCCGCAACCTGCGCGAGTCCCGCCTCGCCCTGCTCAGCTCCGGAGCCGTCATCTTCCTCCAGTTCACGCTCTTTCTGCTGATCGGCGTCGGCCTCTTCGTCTTCTACGGAGCTGGAGCGGGAAGCGCCTCGCATCCAACGCACTTCAAGACCAACGACCACATCTTTCCCACCTTCATCGTCCAGCAGATGCCGCACGGCGCAGCCGGCCTGCTGGTCGCCGCCATTCTCGCCGCCGCCATGAGCAACCTGTCCGCTGCCTTGAACTCGCTCGCCAGCACATCGGTCATCGACTTCATCGTCCCGTGGCAACAAAGCCGGGGACGCCAGGGCTCGAACCTGAGACCCGGATCTCAACCGCTTCCAACCTCGAGAGAGATCAACACCTCCCTTCTCTCCCGAGCCGCCACGGTCTTCTGGGCCGTCGTCCTCTTCGCCATCGCGGTTTACTCGATCCACGTCGGAGGCAAGGGCCACGTGGTCGAGACTGGGCTGAGTATCGCCTCGGTCGCCTACGGCTGTTTGCTCGGCGTCTTCCTGCTTGGCACGCTCACCCGCTACGCCACGCAAACCGGAGCCATCCTCGGCATGATCTGCGGCCTTGTCCTAAACCTCACCCTTTGGCTCATTCCGAACTCCAGCACCTCGGGATGGACCTACACGACTTCCACTGTGACCCACTCCATTCCCTGGTCGACCTTCCACGTCGCCTTCACCTGGTACGTCTTCATCGGCTCGCTTGCCACTTTCGTCATCGGCTCTGCCTTCAGCCTGCTCCTGCCGAAGCCTCGCCTCAAGCCCCTGGCGACCACCGCCGCTTTGTTACTCTGCCTCACTTGTTTGACATTGCGGAGCGGAGCGCAGGAATCTGCTTCTCGACCCGACGCGGTGCCTTCGGCAGGTCATCTGTATGACTTCACCCCCGTCTCCACCCTCATCACCGACGCCATCTCCCAGCACAAGTTGCCCGGAGCCGTGCTGGTCGTCGGCCACCACGGCCACGTCGTCTTCGAGCACGCTTACGGAAACCGAGCCCTCGAACCCACTGTAGAGCCCATGACCGAGGACACAATCTTTGACATGGCCTCGCTCACCAAAGTCCTTGTCACCACAACAGCGATTCTCCAGCTCTACGAGCAGGGCAAGCTCGATCTTGACGCTCCCGTCGCCAGGTATCTCCCTGAATTTGCCGCCAACGGCAAGGATAAGATCACAGTCCGCCAACTCCTCACCCACTACTCCGGCCTGCCCGAAGATGTGAACCTGAAGGACGACTGGGGTCTTGCCAGCCCCGACAAAGCTGAAGGTCTACGCCGCGCCATGGCTTCGGTCCCTTACGGGCCGCCCGGCTTGACCTTTAAATACTCCGACATCAACTTCATAACGCTTGGGGCAGTGATAGAACAACTTACTGATAAGCCGCTCAACCAATACGCACGTACAAATATCTTCGAGCTGCTACATATGCGGAAGACACAGTTCCGTCCTCACTATCTACCTTGCGGCCAGGATCCGTCAGCTTACGGCCACGATCTTCCAAACCCAACGCCTGAGTATGTCCCTCAGGTTACGAGCGCCATTAAGATCAACAGCTGTTCAAACACTCCCCTTACCCTTTTGGTCGACAACGTAGCCCCCACTGCCTACGACGATCAGGGCACCGCCGCCACCAATCCCGACTTCGACCGCCTCCTCCGCGGCACCGTCCACGACCCCACCACGCGCCGCATGGGCGGAGTCGCCGGGCACGCCGGAGTCTTCTCGACCGCCCACGACATGAGCCTCTTCGCCCAGGCTCTGCTCGACAAGCTCCTGCATAACACAGGCCCCTTTCCCCTAAAGCAATCCACCCTTCAGCTCGCCACCAGCCCCCAGGCTCCCGCGACCGCCGTCACCTCTGCCACCATCTTCACCCCCAACGGCCAAACTACCACCGGAGTCGCCCAGCGCGGCCTTGGCTGGGACCTCAACTCGCCCTTTTCCCGCCCACGCGGCACGATCTTCCCCATCACCACCGCCGGCCAACCCGGCAGCTTCGGCCACACCGGCTTCACCGGCACCTCGCTCTGGATCGACCCCACCTCCGACACCTACGT
>CAXTQE010000254.1:0-3425 GCA_964246225.1 uncultured Acidobacteriaceae bacterium
GGAGAACATGGTGGGCGGAGGCGTCGGGCGCGGAGGCGAGTGCGGGGAGGGTGTGGAGGCCGGAGGCGAGGGCGCTGAAGGCGAAGCTTTGCTTGAGGAAGCTGCGGCGGTCGAGAAAGTTTGCCATGCGGTTTTGAGACGAGGCGGGGAGCGGGAAAGATTCCCTGTTCATGAGACGTTCAAGGTTGCCGCTACGGTGTGGGGTGAGCGTTTTGACGAGTTGGCCTGGACGGACTAAGTTTGCGAGATGCGAGCTTTCTGGATGATGACTTGTGCGTTTTGCGGGATTGGCGGTTTGGCGCAACAGCCGGCGTCGGTCCGTCCGGCGATCACCGGGATTGCCTATGTTCGCTTCTTCGAGTCCGACCTGCCGGCGGCGAAGACGTTCTATGCACAGCGGCTCGGATTGCCGGAGACGGACCTGGCTGGAGGGTTGTCGGTGTTTGCGGTGAACGCGCGGCAGACGATCGAGATTGTGCCGCTGCCCACGCCCGCTCCGGGGAACCGGTTGGCGGAGGTGGCGTTTTTGACGGCGGATGTGGCGGGAATGCAGCGCTACCTGAAAGCGCATGGGGTGGTATCGCAGATGGATCAGGGTGAGTTGAAGCTGCGCGATCCGGAGGGCAATCCGATCGGATTTGTGCAAGACAGCGGGAGTGTTGCTGTTTGGAAGCAAGGGGTGAGTAGAGTTCCGGAGCAGAGCAGCCGGCGAATCATTCATGCGGGCTACGGGGTTCGGGACCGGGCGGTGGAGAACACCTTCTTTCTTGGGCTGCTGGGCTTTCGGCCGTACTGGTACGGAGGGTCGAATCCGGACAAGGTGAGCTGGGTGAGCCTGCAGGTGCCGGAGGGCTCGGACTGGCTGGAGTACATGCTGGACTTCGACCCAACGCACGACTCGCTGCGGCAACTGGGCGGGATGGACCATGTGAGCCTGGGCGTGAACAAGATCACGGATGTGACGGATCGGCTGATTGCGAATGGCTGGACGGATGCGTCGACGCGCAAGTCGCAGATGGGACGAGACGGGAAGTGGCAGCTGAATGTATTCGACCCGGATCAGTCGCGGGTGGAGTTCATGGAGTTCAAGCCGGTGCGGGAGCCTTGCTGCTCGGTGCCGACGGCACAGCCTCCGGCGTCTGATCCTGTGCCTTAGGCTAGAAGGAGCTCTTGTGAGTATTGACCAAGCTTGACAGATATTGAGAGACGACGAGATCGCCGACTCGGAAATTGGTTGTGGTGATGAGTGACTGGAGGGCCTGATATCCGTCGATCCAGTGCCGACGGTGGCAGATAGCAAGGACGCCGAGCGTGCCCAGGGTAGTGAGGCCGAGCGATTTGGCTACGGCGGTTCCTCTTCGCTCGTCGATCAGGAGTGTGGTCGCACCCACGGCCAGGGCGAGACTGATGGCTTGTTGTTCGCCATCGTCAAGGCTTTGAAGCGCGGCGTCACTTTGAATCTTGGTTGACTGGACGGCGACCCACTCAGGAAGCGCGCGCGCCCATGATCTGACTGCGAGAGGCGCCTGATCACGGCTGATTTCGAGCGAGACTGCATCAGGGATCAGGATCGTGCCAAAGAGTTTTGGAAGCAACTCAATGGCATCGATTTGTAGAAGGTAGTTGATGGGCGACGTGTCCGCAACGACAAGGCTCATCTGCCCACGAAATTGTTTTGATCGAGGAAGTCAAGGGTTTTCAGGTCTGTCTGGAAGGATTCGACATCATAGGCACCTTCCATGACGCCTCTCTGCTTGAGTAAGCCTTCAAAATCCAACCAGTACAGATCGAGCATGCGTGCGGCTTGTCTCTGAGTCAGCTTTTCGGAGCGATATGCCTCGATCACGATCGCTTCCAAGGCCTCGCGAGCGGGATGTTCGTGGGTGGCGATGTCGTCCGGGAGCTGGACTGTGAGGGTCATGCGACTACTGTAGCACTGCGGCTAAAAGGCGCGGCGGCCTTCGAGTGAGCGGCTCATGGTGACCTCGTCGGCGTACTCGATGTCGGAGCCGGCCGGGACTCCGGTGGCGATGCGGGTGACGCGGAGGGCGGGTGCGGCTTTGTGGAGCTCGGCGCTGAGATAGACGGCCGTGGCTTCTCCCTCGGTGGTAGGCGAGGTGGCGAGGATCACCTCTTCCACTTCGGCGAGGCGGGTGAGCAGGTTGCTGATGCGCAGCTGCTCCGGGCCGACGCCGCCAATGGGCGAAAGCGTGCCGTGGAGGACGTGGTAGACGCCGTTATAGTTGCGGGTTTTTTCGATGGTGGCGATGTTGGTCGGCTCTTCGACAACGCAAACGAGCCGCTGGTTGCGGGTGGGGCTGGTGCAGAAGTTGCAGGGGTCGATGTCGGTGATGTTGTTGCAGACCGAGCAGAGGCGGAGGTACTTTTTGACCTCGCGGATGGCGTGGGCGAGGAGCTCGGCGTCACCGTCCGGCGAACGGAGGACGTGGAAGGCGAGGCGCTGGGCGGTCTTGGTGCCGATGCCGGGGAGTTTGCGTAACTCTTCGATGAGCCGTGCCATGGGCTCGGCGAAGCGGGTTGAGTGAAGGCTCAATCGGCGAGTCCTGGCAGGTTGAGGCCGCCCATCATGCCGGCGACGGAGGACTTCATGGCCTCATCGGCGCGGCGGCCGGCCTCGTTGACGGCGGCGGTAATGAGGTCTTCGAGCAGCTCGAGGTCGCTGGCCGAGGCTCCCATGGCGGTGGGTTCGATACGCAGGCGTAGAAGCTCCTTGCGGCCGTTCATGCGGACGGTAACCATGCCGCCGCCGGATTGGGCTTCGACGATGGTCTCGGAGAGTTTGTGCTCCATTTCGTCCTGCATGGCTTGCGCCTGGGACATCATGTCTTTCATTTTGCCGAGATCGGAGAAGTCCATTGGGTGCCTCTGGGATTGTTGAGCTAAGGAGTAGATACGGAGATTTTGGCTTCACCAGAACGACGACTGGCGTTAGTTGTCGCCGCTGAGATCGATGACGGTCTGGATCTCGGCGTTGAAGAGCTTTTGTGCCTGCTGGACCATGGGATGCTCAAGAGCCTTGGCCTGGGCGGAGCCGGTGCGGACGGTGCGTGGCTTTTTTTGGACGGCCCTGGAGGTGGAGGCTCCGGGGAGCAGGACCAGTTTAGGAATGCCGAGGGAGCGCAAGGCGGCGCGGACGATCTTTTCGGCTTCGGGATTGAGTACGGCGGGAAGCATGGTGGGGGAGAGCTCGGTCTGGACGCGGGCTTCGCCGTCGAGGAGGGTCCAGGCGGCGGCATCGAGGGCGTCCGCGGCGGAGGACTGGCGGGCGGCCTGGAGAGCTTCGACGGCGGATTTTTGGGCTGCAGCAGGGTCTGCGGAGGTTCGGATTGCAGAGATTGCGGCCTGGGGCGCGGGAGTTGGGGGCTCTTGGGCCAGTGGAGCAATGGTGGGCTCAGGCTCAATAG
>CAXTQE010000255.1:0-3411 GCA_964246225.1 uncultured Acidobacteriaceae bacterium
CTTCCAGAGATTTCTAAACGCAGTGATACAGTACAGCCGGACGAAATATAGGAGGAATGATGAAGGGTTTGTGGGTAGGTTTGGGAGCCGCGGCGGTGTTTGTCGTGGTTCTGCTGCTGGTGGGCGGAAGCTACGTGAGCGCGCGCAACCAGATGGTGTCGAAGACCGAGCATGTGGACGCGATGTACTCGGACGTGAACGTGGAACAGCAGCGCCGGCTCGACCTGATTCCGAACCTGGTGGCTTCGGTGAAGGGCTATGTGGCCGAAGAGTCGACGGTTCTGACCAACATCGCAAATGCACGGGCGGGAGTGGTCGCGGCGGGAAGTGACCGCTCGGCGAGCATCAAGGCAAACTCGGCGCTGGACGTGGCGATCAGTCCGCTGCTGCGGCTGCAGGAAGCGTACCCGAACCTGAAGTCGAACGAGCAGTTTCGGACGTTGACCGACGAGCTTGCGGGAACGGAAAACCGCATCCAGGTGGCGCGGCGCAGGTACAACACGGCGCTTGAGGATTACAACGTGTACGTGTCGCAGTTCCCGAACAGCCTGTGGGCGGGTGCGAAGTTTCCGCGTCGCGACGAGTACTTCAAGGGCGATCCGAGCAACGCGGTGGCGCCGAAGGTCGACTTCGGAAAATAAGCTAGGCGAAGCTGTCTGAGCAGACAGGCTGGGCCGTCGCATCTGCGGCGGCTCTCTTGTTTTTCAGGGGCACGCGAGATGGAGTGCCGCGAGGGAGCCATGAAGATTTTGTATGCCGGGGGACAGGCCGCGGGAAGTTCGAGCCTCTATCGGCGCTGGGCGCTCGAGAAGCTCGGGCATGACGTGGTGCCATTCGACATTCATGCGTACTTGTATGGCCGCCCGCTGCTGCATAAGATCGCGTTTCGGCTGGCTGCCGGACCGAAGACGCAGAGCCTGAATCGCGACCTTCTGCAGCTTGCGGAGCGGGTGAGGCCGGAGGTGTTCTGGGCGGATAAGGTGCTGCAACTGCAGCCGCAAACGCTAGGGAAGATGGAGGCCATGGGGATTACGACCGTGAGCTACATGATCGACAATGCGTTTGGGCCGCGGCGCGACCCGGGCTGGAGGCTATATCGCAAAGACGTTCCGCTGTTCGATCTGCACATCACGCAGCGGGAGGTGAGCGTGCGTGATCTGGAAGCGCGGGGCGCGCGCGCGGTGATGAAGGTGCAGACGGCGTATGAGCAGACGATTCACTTTGCACCGCCGGAACCCGTGGTAGAGATGAGCCGGGACCGCGGCGTCTCGTTCATCGGCACGCCCTATGACGATCGCGCGGAGCTGTTGACGAAGCTGGGCGCGGCGGGAGTGCCGGTGGTGATCTCGGGCAACACCCGGGCATGGCGGCGGGCGCTCAGCGCGGAGGCATTCGGGGCGCTGTATCGCGAAGGCGAGCTCTACGAGCAGCAGTACCGCGAGGCGATCTGGCGGTCGAAGATCAACCTGAGTTTTTTGACGCGCTCGAATCAGGACGAGTACACGCACAAGAGCTTCGAGATCGCCGGCTGTGGAGGCTTTTTGCTGGCGGAGCGATCGGACGGGCATCGGTCGAAGTTCCGGGAAGACGAGGAGGCGGTCTTCTTCTCGGGCTATGACGAACTGCTTGAAAAGGTGCGGCGTTACCTGCCGGATGCCGTCTCGCGCGCGAGGATTGCCGCGGCCGGGCATGCGCGCGCGGTGCGGGACGGCTACCACAACGACCATCAGGTCGCGCGGATGATGGAGCGGGTGCGGGCGATCCGTATGCGGCAGGGTGGGAAGTCTGAGCAGGCTCCAGCTTAGAGCAGCCTGCCTTCGGAGAGGTCGCGGATGAGGCCGAGGTCGGCGGCGAGAAAGTCATATCCGGGCAGGGCCGTGAGCGGGGACCAGCGGACGTCATTGAAGATGCGGTTCTCGATCGTGCCGGTAAAGCTATCGACGACGAAAAACTGCAGATCGATGGCTCCTCCATTGCGGTACTTGTGGCGAAGACTAGCGACGCGACGGCCGATCGTGGCGGCGATGCCAAGCTCTTCGTCGAGTTCGCGGGCAAGCGCCTGCTCGGAGGTTTCGCCGTCCTCAACCTTGCCTCCGGGAAACTCCCATTTCAGGCTCATGGGCTGGTCGGGCTTGCGCTGGCAGATGAGCACTTCCGGGTAGGAAGCGAAGCCGTTAGCAGCGGCTTGTTCTGGTGCGCGGAGAATCAACGCCGCCACCACAAGCCGTGCCGGCCTCTGCAGGGGGCTTTCTCCGCGACGATCCAATCTCCGTATCGGCTCTTTCATCCGGCTGCCCTGTTAGACGATGTACCTGTTTCATTGTCTCAGTCCGCCACCCCAGGCGTCAGTGGTAGAGCAGGTACGGACGACGATCGGATTGAAATGCGAGAGTGCCCTTCCGCCAGGTGTCGGCGATCTCGCGTGGATCGCGATCGTGCCGAACCGCTTCAAGAATTTCAGCGCTGAGCAGAATGGTCCTCGCTTTTTCAAGCTGAAACTGCGCGGGATAGAGATGGTGCAGAGCCGACAGAATCTCGACTCCCATCTCGGGCGTGTCGAGATGGATACGGTCCGTGACAGTCAGATGGATTGCCGGAATGGTCTGGCCGTGAAAGGGATAGTGCTCGGGGGTGTCGGCAATGGCGAGCGTTGAGGCCGTGAAAGTGACGCCGGGGATGTGGCGGGCCTCGAGGTAGGTGGCGAGTTCGGCGGCGTTGACAAAGGGTGCGCCGAAATTTTCATAGGGGGCTGGGGAGCCACGGCCTACGGACATGTTTGTGTATTCGATCATCGCGACGCCGGGATAGACGATGTTGGTGGCAAGGGATTTCATGTTGGGGCTGGGCGGGATCCAGGTGAGGCCGGTCTGGTCGAAGGACTCGGCGCGGCTCCAGTTCTGCATGGGGACGACGGTGAGCGAGGCGTGAAGGCCGGGCTGCGTGGCGGGTGCTGTGATGTGGCCTCCGTCGGCGGAGACGTTGTCGGGTGCGCCGAGGACCACGGCTCGGCCGTCGAGCAGGCGCGGGTCGAGCGGTGACTGGACGGCGTAGGCGTTGAAGTAACGCGCGAGCTCGCCGAGGGTGAGGCCGTGCCGGAGGGGGATGGGCGTGAAGTTGAAATACGACTGAGTGCCTGCGTCGGGAGTGGGCCCCTGGACGGCGAGGCCGCCGATGGGGTTGGGCCGGTCGAGGATCACGACCGGGACGTGGGCTCGGGCGCAGGACTCGAGAAAGTAGCCGGTGAGGGTTTCGTAGGTCCAGAAGCGGACGCCGGCGTCCGGGAGGTCGATGACGACGGCGTCGAGGTTGCGGAGGTCGGATTGTTTGGGGTGCTTGTCGGAGGCTTTGGGGCCGTAGACGGAGATGACCGGGAGATGTGTTGTGGAGTCCTGTTCGGAGGCGAGGTGCTCG
>CAXTQE010000256.1:0-3366 GCA_964246225.1 uncultured Acidobacteriaceae bacterium
GGGGTGCAGGCGGATGGTCACCCGGCCACCATCTACCTGCGAGATGACGCCGGCAGTGCCTTCTACGCGCGGAGGCGGACCGTTGTTCTCTAACGGCTTGACCAGCGCGTCAAGGGCGCCTTTGTAGGAGCGCGCAGCAGCCTGCGGGTCGGCAGCTTGCGCGGGCGAGACGGTGTAGCGGGTGCAGGCGCCGGCAGCCGAACTGCCGGTCGAGCCTTCCCCCAGAGGTCCAGGGTCAAGACCTCCCGGGCAGACAGCGGAGCTAAGCCGCATCAGCAGCTGTCCGGTGCAGGTATCGACGATGCCGGCGCGCAGCTCATAGGCCGTGGGCAGGACGCCTTCTTCGACTGTTCCGACCGGCTCGAAGGTTCCGGCCAGGACGGCGTCGGCTCCAAGCTGACGCCCGATGCGCGCGGCTCCGGCGAAGTCGCCGCGATAGAGGCGGTTGCGGTCGCCGCGGCTGAGGGCAAAGTCAGGCAGACCCTCGAGACGCCCAAACACAAGGTCGGCCACGGCGGTTCCGGAGCCTCCTCCGGTGGTGCCCTGGTCGTGCGCCTCCTCACGCTCGGTGGGGTAGCGAAAGTCAAGCACAGCTAGGCGGACGGGCTGACGCGGCCAGTCGGCGCTGGACCGGTTGCACTCTTCGCTGGGCGTGTCGTGGGCGATCGTTTTTCTTCCGGGGGCGCGGACCCGAGCAATTGCCTCGGCCTCGCCGAGCGGCACGGCGATGATCGGGGCGGACTTTGGCGTACTGACGCTCCCAAGATCGACGGGCGTGCCCGGAGGAGCGGATGGCGCAGAGACTTGCGCACCGAAGACGGCCGAGGAGGGCTTTGCTGGTGCTACGGGGGAACCGGTGCCATGGGAGATTGCCGGGGGGCCAGCAGCGGGGATTCCCTCGTTCAACAGCAGCAGCCGGCGCAGATTCCGCTCTCCGCCGGACGGAACATAGATCACCTCGACGAAGTCGTTCAAGTGCACGATTTCCGCCCTGGTATCTTTCGCGAAATTGTAGGTGTGCTTGGAAAACTGGCGAGTGTGGGCGTCGTAGATCTCCAGTTCGACCGTCCCCCTTCCAAGAGTCACGACCTTGCCGAATTCGAAGTAGGAGGCGTTCGGTACGTTCCCTTGCGCCCTGGCAAGGGATGCTGGGATGGCGATCAGAAGAACTCGCAGGGCAAAACTCCACCCCCGCTTCAAGTTACTTTGCGTGCGTTTACGCCCCAACCGCCGAACCTCTCAGATCCGCTCTGCCTCCCGCTAGAACCTGGACAGGCTGAGCATGGACTGATTCTAGCGTCCCGAGACGGGTTCAGTCTCTGCTTCGATTGGGTCAGAGACCAGGGTTGACTCTGGCCCTGCGCTTGCCTCTACCGCCTCGCTGACCGGGTCTGCCTCTTCCTGGGGCGGATCTGCGCGGACCAGAACGAGGAAGGATTGAAGACAGTAGCCGGCCTTGGCTGCAGCGCGGACGGAGTGCTCGATCGGTGTGGACGGCGGGGTAACGGGCGCAGGAGCGAGCAACGCCGGAAGCTGGAGCCAGCAGAGAAGTTCGGCGAACTGCTCCCGGTTGAAGTACAGCTTGCCGGAGTGCTCGTGCAGGCCGCTGAGCCAACGCACATCGGGGTCGGCCCAGAAGGATTCGGTTTGCACGGCGGAGACGGGCTCACCTAAGTGCTGATGATTGAGCAGGATACGCATGCGGGCCGAGGCTCGCCAGGCATCTTCTCCTTTGAGGCCGACAGAGGAGAAAGCCTCTGCAAGGGCCGGCCGAAGCAGCAACTCGTCAAAGTGCGCGGCGCTGAGCGGCTGTGCGGGCAGCGCCTGGAGAGCCAGCCAGGCGAGAACTGGCGCCCACAGGTGATCGGCCTGGACATGCTCCCGTGCATTCGGAAAGACTTTCTCGAGCGCCTGCTGAAATTCGCGAGGCAGGGCAGCGGCGCGCTCCGGCAGGGACACGGCTGCGAGCACAAGCGCGGGAAGCGCGTTCGCCGGGAAGGCTGCCGGAGGTGCGGCGGCCTTTCCTAGAGCGCTGGACGCCGCGGCCGCGAAGGCGCGAGCGTAACCGATAAATTGTTGCAGGGCTGGGTTGAGCGGTGCGGCCTCGGCCGGCGGGGAAGCAACCGGGTTGTTGGCCGCAGACTGTGCCGGAGCGTTTAGTAGATCTTGGGCCAAGACGGTGTCTTCACGCCTGGCGGCGGCTTTGCGGGAGAGCGAAACAAAGACTTGGAGGCTCTCATTGGTGAGCGCCTGGCGGAGCGCGTCATGCAGCGGCCGCAGACGCAGCTGCGAGAGCGCCTCATCCACGCTGTACACGCCGGAGTGGCCGAGCGCATCGCACAGGCGATCCCACGGATGGGTCGCGGAGGGCTCGAGCACGCGCCAGTTCAGGAGCACGACGTGCTGGTAGCCGTGCAGGCTGAAGGTCAGGCCGTGGTCGCGCAGGTCGCTTGCCCGGCGCAGGTGTTCGAGGCTCGTGACGTGGTCGCGATAGGCCAGAATGGCCCCGTTTCCGGGAAGGTCGAGCCCTTCGGCGAGGCTTTTCTGCTCGAGCGCACCGGTGGTTTTGTCGAGGAAGCCGACCGACATGTGGATGGTGCCCTGGGTGGAGCCGTAGACGTTGTTATAGAAGACGATGGCGCGCTCGTCCCCCGAGCGGTTGGAGTAGGCAAACACGTTTTCATCCACTGTTCCGTTCCCTGTCCAGAAATCGTAGAAGACGAAGTGCGTGCTCTCGGCGAAGATGTGGCGATTCTTGAGCAAAGGCGCGATGAGGGACTGATGACGTACGACCAGAGACTCGTTGCTTTGTTCGTCGACGCGTGCCTGCTTGAAATCCATCCCGTACCGCTCGGTGAAGCCCTCCACCTGGCCATGGCCGAACATGGGTAGACCAGGAAGCGTGGCGAGGAGCACCGAGGTGCCGAAATACTTGTCCCCGATGCCGAACTGGTCGGCCGCCGTACGCTCGTCAGGGTTCGACATGAAGTTGACGTAGCGTTTGAGGATGTCGGGGTCGAACTCGACGGTCTTCTTCAGGTAGGAGCGATACTTGGCGTTCTCCTCGTCGCGCAGCATGTTCATGAAGGCGCTGTTGTAGACGCGGTGCATGCCGAGAGTGCGGACGAAGTAGCCTTCGAGGAGCCAGAAGGCCTCGGCCAGAAGCAAGGTTCCGGGGACCTCGAGAGCGACGCGGTCGACGACCTCGCGCCAGAACTCAAGCGGCATGAGGGCGTCGAAGTCTTCTTGCGAGAGGGCGTTTTCGGCGCGCGACGGGATCGATCCTCCCGCGCCCGGCAGAGGGAACCAAAGCCGCTGCACATGCCGCTTGGCGAGGACCATGGCAGCGTCGAAGCGGATGATGGG
>CAXTQE010000257.1:0-3333 GCA_964246225.1 uncultured Acidobacteriaceae bacterium
CCACGAGTTCATCCTCCACAACTTCCACACCGAGTCCGGCACCATTCTCCCCGAGGCCCACATCGTCTACGGCACCTACGGCACGCTCAACGCCGACCGCTCGAACGCCATCCTGCTCCCCTCGCACTACATGGCCAACCTCACCGGCTACGGCTTCCTGCTCAAGTCACCCAGCTACCCCGGCGGCGCGCTCGACACCTCCAAACTCTTCCTCGTCACCTCCGAGCTCTTCGGCAACGGCCGCAGCTCTTCGCCCTCGAACACCCCCGCACCCTTCGACGGACCGCGCTTCCCCGTCATGACCATCCGCGACAACGTCAACGCCGTCCACCAGCTGCTCACAGACGAGCTGCACATCCAGCACCTTCGCGCCGTCATCGGCTTCTCGATGGGCGCGCAGCAGGCCTTCCAGTGGGCCGTCAGCTATCCCACCTTCATGGACAAGGCCGTCGCCACCAGCGGCACCGCCAAGACCTACGGCCACGGCATCGTGCGGCTCGAAGGCCAGATCGCCGCCCTCACCGCCGACCCCGCCTTCCTGAATGGCGACTACAAGACCGAGCCCACCACCGGACTCGCCGCCTTCGGCATGGTCTGGGCCGGCTGGCTCTACTCGCAGGAGTGGTGGCGCAAGGAGCTTTGGCGCACCGCCTCCGCACCCGGAACCACCTTCGACCAATACATGTTCAGCTTCCGCAAACGCTTCAGCGCCGACGCCAACAACTACATCCTCCAGGCGCGCACCTGGGAGTCCAACAACGTCGGCAACACTACCCTCGCCGACGGCCGGCCCACCCACTTCAACGGTGACGTCGAAAAGGCGCTCGCCTCCATCCAGGTTCCGTTCCTCTACATGCCCTCGGCCACCGACCTCTACTTCCCGCTCGAAGACGCGCAGTACGAGGCACCCTTCATCCCGCACGGCACGCTCACGCCCATCCCGTCGCTGTGGGGTCATCCCGCCGGAGCCGGGGCCAGCCCAGCCGACAAGCAATTCCTCAACGAAAAGATCGCCACCTTCCTCGCGCACGATTAGTCAGCGAAGGCCCACCCTGCGCAAAGGGCGAAAGCCCGGTCCCATTTGGGAACCCGCCATGAAAGATCCCGGGCAAACTGGCGTGCGAAAGCGGTATCCTAAAACCATGTCAGTCAACTCGCTCGAAAACCCAGTCGCCCCTGCCCCTACCGGACAGACCGCTCAGAGCCCGGCTAAGCCGTTGACTGACCTGCTTATGGTCGCGTCTCCTCCAGAGTTCGCCGAAGGCGCCCGCAACGCCGTCCGCACCTGCCTCAAAGTCCAGTCCGGCGAGCGCGTCACCCTGATCACCGACCGCAGCTGCCTCGCCATCGCCGCCTCCATGGCCGTCGAGCTCGAAGCCCTCGGCTGCGCCTGGCACGGCTTCGTCCTCGAAGAGCTCGCCCCGCGCCCGCTCGACGGCATGCCCCAGGCCATCCTTGAAGATATGGAGTCCGCCCAGGTCAGCATCTTCGCCGTCGAAGTCCAGCCCAACGAACTTCGCAGCCGCATGCAGATGACCGACGTCGTCAACCGCCGCCGCATGCGCCACGCCCACATGGTCAACATCACGCCCGAGATCATGACCAGCGGCATGCGCGCTGACTTCAACGCCGTCGACCAGCTCAGCCAACTCATCCTCGACAAGGTCCGCAAGGCCAGCTACATCCGAGCCACCACCTCCGCCGGCACCGACATCCATGCCCAGATGAACCCCGACTATCGCTGGTTCAAGACCTCCGGAATCATCAGCCAGGAAAAATGGGGCAATCTCCCCGGCGGCGAGTGCTTCACCGCGCCCGGCGAGGTCAACGGAGTCTTCGTCGTCGATGGCGTCGTCGGCGACTTCCTCTGCAAGACCTACGGCCTCATCACCGCACATCCCCTCACCATCTCGATCGAGGGCAATCGAATCGTCCGCGCCACGTCCCCCAACAAGCAGCTCGAGCAGGACTTCTGGGCCTACACCCACACCGACGAAAACTCCGACCGCGTCGGCGAGTTCGCCATCGGCACCAACACCGGCGTCGAGCGCGTCATCGGCAACATCCTCCAGGACGAAAAATTCCCCGGCGTCCACATCGCCTTTGGCGACCCCTACGGAGCCCACACCGGTGCAAAATGGAAGTCCTCCACCCACATCGACGTAGTCGGCCTAGGCTTCAACATCTGGCTCGGCACCGCGGCAGGCGAAGAACAAATCATGCGCGACGGCGACTTCCTTATCGGCTCGTAGCCTTAAATTGCGATAAGCGGTGAGGGCCTGAATGAACTCTGCTTCGCGTCTGGACGAACTTCGCGAAGATTTCCTCGCGAATAGCACGCAGTCTATGCCGATCGCCGGAATGATCTTCTGGACTTGCATCGGGTTAGCCTCCCTCAAAGTAACTCCCAATGCTCTTGCGCTGATGGTGCTTTTCGGCAGCGGAATGATCTTCCCCTTAGGAATGCTTATCGATCGCCTGCGCGGCCGCACGATGCGCTCAGGAACCGGTGGAAATCCCGTCGTTGGGATGTTCCTGCAATCACTCGGGCTCGTCGTTCTGTTATGGCCACTGGTCATTCTCGCCGCTCGTGCTTCCAGGAATGCGAATCTGTTCGTCCTCGGCGGAGCCATTCTCATGGGAGTCATTTGGATTCCCTATGGCTGGGCGGCGGAGGACAGGACAGGTATGGAGCACGCGATCGGACGCAGCATACTTTGTTATGCAGCCTTCCTGTACGCACCCGTACCATACAAGGCTTTGACAATCAGTGTGGCGGTAATTCTCGCTTATTTCTACAGTTTCCTCCGCATGAAACGCTCCCCGGCGCTGGCCTGATTTGGACGTGGACGGACGAACCTCCCACCAGCCAAGTAGAGAGGGCCACCCTGTTCGTGTTAAGGTGCAAGCATGACGGATATTACCCTTTCCGGCTGGAACAAAGGTTTCAACGAGGTCGAGTTCACTCGATTCGTCCGGGACCTTCCCGGCTATTCCCCGACGGATGCTAAGCAAGTCACCGACACAATCAAAGGCGGAGAGACCGTGGCAATGGGGGTTCCGGAGGCACGAGCCAAATTAGTGTTGTCCACAATAGGTGAACTTGGTACCAGGTGCGCTAACGCCGCGCCCACCCATTAATCGATGCTTCAGCCCTATCGCCAAATCTTCAACCAGCGCCAGTTCTCCCCCACCCGCTACGCCGAGCTCCTCGCCTCGCTCAACCGCCTCACCCGCACCCAAATCCAGTTCCGCATCGCCGAAACTCCCGGCTTCTTCCCCCGAGCCCTGCTCGAGCAGATGGCCGATATCGGCCCCCAGCTCACCCATCAG
>CAXTQE010000258.1:0-3293 GCA_964246225.1 uncultured Acidobacteriaceae bacterium
GCTGCGGCTACGCCGAAGGAAAGGGCGACGGCGCCGAAGGAGACCTCCGCGGGCCACTGCATGAGGCTGGTAATGGCAAAGGAGGCCAGGAAACCGAGAGCAATGCCGCACAGGCCGCCGGCCGCGCCGAGCAGCAGAGCCTCGACGAGGAACTGCATGAGGACGTCGCGGGAGCGGGCGCCAACGGCGCGGCGGATGCCGATCTCGCGAGTGCGCTCCGTCACCGACATCAGCATGATGTTCATGATGCCGATGCCGCCCACGATGAGCGAGATGGTGGCGATGGCGGCAAGCAGCGCGGTCATGGTCTGGCCGGCGCGGCTCAGGGTTCCGGACATTTCCTGGAGGTTGACCTGGTCCATTTGCGGCATGTTGGCCAGAATGAAAGCGGCAACGGAGGTGTTGAGACCCTTGGTGAGGGCTTCGGACGCCTGGGTTTTGACGGTGAAGTCGTCGGGCACGCCGCCCCCGGCTCCGGAGCCTTGCAGACCTCCAAGGCCAAGTCCGGCGGCGGGGGTGGCTTTCTTGCGGTCAAGATTGTGGCGTGCGCGCAGCAGCGGAACGATGTCTTTCGCGATCTGCGAGGCATCACCGGCCTGCTCGGCGGAGACGGTGATCTGGGTGAGGTTCTGGGAGTTGGTCAACTTTTGCAGGGCCGTGTAAGGCACGACGGCCATGCCGGCCTGATCTTCGTCGCTGGACGAGAACCAGCCTTTGACGGTGAAGGGTGTGCCGTGGATCTCGATCTGCTGGCCTACGGGGTTTTCATCGGGGAAGAGTTGGTCGCGAAGGGTGGAGCCGATAACGACTACATTTTCCGCGTCGTCGACGGACCCCTTTCTAAAGAAGCGGCCCTTCTCAAACGTCCAGTCGAACATCCTGGGGTAATCAACGTCGACGCCGTAGATCTGGGTGAACTCGCGGTCCGTGCCGTGGTTGACCCAACTGCGGATGCGGACGAGGCCGGAGGCATGGGCGACGCCGGAGACGCCGGCCACGGCTGTCGCGTCGTCGGGCGTAAGCGTGTTGGCGGAGCCGAGGCCGCTGGCGATCTTGAGCTCTTCCCCGCCCCGGGTATAGTTGCCGGCGCGCACAAACAGGAGGGTGGTGCCGGCAGAGCGGACCTCGCTTGAAACATTCTTCTGAGCTCCGGTGCCGAGCGCAAACATGGTCAGCACCGCGGCCACACCGATGGTCATGCCCAGCAGGGCGAGCCCGGTGCGCATCTTGTTTTTGCGGAGAGCGACGGAGGCGATCTTGAGGCTGCGATTGAAGATCATTCATACCTCAGGGAGGCGAGCGGAGGCACACGCGAGGCCTCGCGGGCCGGGTAGTAGCCGAAAAAGATACCGACCGCGGTGGAGATGCCGAAGGCGAGGACGATGGCGAGGAAGGGCACCGAGGTGGACCAGTGCGCGGCGTGAGCAATGGCGACGGCGGCGATCACCCCGACGACCACGCCGAGCAGGCCTCCCGTGATGGACAGCGCGATCGACTCCATCAGGAACTGGGCGAGCACCTCGCGCGCCTGGGCGCCGACCGCGCGGCGGATGCCGATCTCGCGGGTGCGCTGGCTGACCGAGAGCAGCATGATGTTCATGATGCCGATGCCGCCGACGATGAGCGAGACCGTGGCGATCGAGACGAGCAGGATGGTCATGGTGCGGCTGGAACGGTCGAGCGATTTGCCAAGCTGATCGAGCGTGACTTTCTCAAGGCCGGAGATGTTGCCCGTGACGGCGTGCGCGACCTCAGGCCGCATGCTGCCCTTGGTGAGAGCCTTGCTGGCCTGGGTGGCTACGGTGAAGTCGTCGGGCTTGTTGGCAAAGATGCCGTGACGGCTTCGGAGGAGCGTGGTGACAAGCTTGGAGACGCGGGTGACCTCGCCGGTCGAGACGGTAGTAACGGTGATGTCATTGAGTTTAGAGAGGTTGAGCAGGTGCTGCATGGTAGTTACGGGGATGTAGACCGCGTCGAACTGGTCGTCGCCGGCCTCTGGCGTCTGCAGCCAGCTGGAGCTTCCGACGACACCGACCACCTTGAAGGGCTGCTTCCAGATGGAGACGGTTTCACCTACGGGGTTCTTGTCTTTGAATAGCTGCTGCGCGGTGACGAGGCCGAGGACGACGACCTGGTCGTTGGACTTCTCTTCCCCGGCCGAAAAGTAGCGGCCATGGGGGAAGGTCCAGGAGCGGCGGATCTCGGGGGTGACGGTGTCGTCGCCGTGGACGCGGGTGAACCAGCGCAGGCCGGAGCCATTTTCAACGTGCACGTTCTCGTGGATGCCTTCGGAGACATACTGGACGCCGGAGATCCTGCGAATCTCGTTGGCGTCGGCGATGGTGAGGGTGGCGGCGGAGCCCAGGCCGGCTTCGGCGTCTCCAAGGCGCTGACGGGCAGTAGGGTGATCGTGGATGGCGAAGGGATCGTCTTCGGGGTGAAAGAGGGCGAGTTCGAGGTGTGCACCGGGTGCGCGGAGTTCGGGAGCCGGCTGCCGGCCCATCTCGATGGCGTCATCGGGCGGGGCTTCGCGCTGTGCCTGGTAGTTGCCGGCGGTGACGATGAGCATGTTCATGCCGGCGGCCTTGACCTGGTCCTGGATGGCGTTTTGCGCGCCGGTGCCAAGCGCCATCATGGCCAGCACGGTGGCGACGCCGACAGCCATACCGAGCATGGTGAGAGCAGACTGCAGCTTGTTGCGTTTGAGCGCGCCGATGGCGATGGCCCAGGTCTTGCTTAGGCGTGGGGAAAAGCGGCTCATGAGGCTTGCCGGCCGGCGAGCGCGGCGGTTTCCATCTCGCCCATGGCGTGGCGCTTGCGAGCGTTGGGGGTGTCGGAGACGATGTGGCCATCGCGAAAGCTGACGATGCGGGTGCCGTAATGGGCCACTTCAAGCTCGTGGGTGATGAGCACGATGGTGATGCCGCGCTCGGATTGCAGCTTCTGGAAGATGTCCATGACCTCGAGCGAGGTGCGGGTGTCGAGATTGCCGGTGGGCTCGTCGGCAAGCAGGATCGACGGATTATTGAGCAACGCGCGGGCAATGGCGACGCGCTGCTGCTGGCCTCCGGAGAGCTGGTTGGTGTGGTGCGACCAGCGGCTCTCGAGGCCTACAGCTTCGAGCGCAGCCATAGCGCGGCGACGGCGTTCAGCGGCGGAAAGGTCGGACTTGCCGTAGAGCAGCGGGAGTTCCACATTCTCAAGAGCAGAGGTGCGGGTAAGCAGGTTGAAGCCCTGAAAGACGAAGCCGATCTGCTCATTGCGGACGAGCGAGAGTTCGTCGTCGGAGAGCT
>CAXTQE010000259.1:0-1226 GCA_964246225.1 uncultured Acidobacteriaceae bacterium
GCTGGGCGCGCTGCTGCGTCGGGCGCGTGAGGCGGCTGTGCGGGCCGGCGGGCTTGAAGCGGAGATGCAGGACCTGAGCCAGCGGATCTTTCTGGCGGGCGGTCTGCACGTGGATGTGGCGGAGGCGGCGCGGCGGCGGGCGGAGCGGGACAAGGCCGTGGGTGAGGCGCGGTCGACGATTGAAGAGATCGAGCAGATTGGTGCGAGGGTAGGGGAGATGAACGAGGGGCGGCTGGACTTTCCTTGCGTGTATGAAGGCCGCGAGATCCTGCTGTGCTGGACGCTGGGCGAGGAGGAGGAGATCCGCGAGTGGCGCGAGGACCAGGAGGATGCGGAGACGCAGCCGATTGCGGAGGGGATGTTTCGGCGGGACCGGGAGAGGCCGAACTAGGGTTTGTACGCAACGCGGGAATTTGGCTTTGCCGGAGGGGTGGCTAGGCGGCTCAGCAGAAATCCACAACCTGCAGCTTGATCTTCACGGAATGTTCGCGAACGATAACTCTTATCGTCTATACTTCTTTTTGTGGCAGCGACCGACATGACTTTTCGGAGACTTTGTGCCCAGCACGGGATCGCGGTCACGCATCAGCGGCAAGTGTTGTATGAGGTGATGCAGGGAATGGATGGCCATCCTAGCCCGGAGGAGGTTTTCGCGCGGGTGAAGCAGGAGATTCCGGCGATCTCGCTCGCAACGGTGTACAAGAATATTCACCTGTTTGTGGAAAGTGGAGTGCTGCGCGAGGTGAGTCTGCACCATGGCTCGCAGCGCGTGGAGATGAACGAGGCGGAGCATCACCATATGGTGTGCTCCAGGTGCAAGGCAATTTCGGACATCTCGGCGGAGGTACTGGCGTTGCCTGAGCAGCGGGAGCGGCTGCCGGGAGGTTTTCTGGTGGAGCGCTACTCGGTGGATGTGATCGGGGTTTGTTCGAAGTGCCAGGGTTCAGAGACCAAGGTTTAGCAGCAGCAGAAGTAGAGGAGAAGCACATGGCAGAGATCATTCCGGATGGATCGAACGGCCCCGCGCACGGCGTAGGGTTTATGACATCGGACGCGGGACGTCCGGTCGGCGATAACCAGAACTCGATGACGGTAGGGCCGCGTGGTCCGATCGTCGGCGACGATTTTTTGCTGTTTGAGAAGATGGCGCACTTCAACCGGGAGCGGATTCCGGAGCGCGTAGTGCATGCCAAGGGCTCGGGGGCGTTCGGCACCTTTACGTGCAC
>CAXTQE010000259.1:1326-3253 GCA_964246225.1 uncultured Acidobacteriaceae bacterium
AGCCTGCACCAGGTGACGATCCTGATGTCGGACCGTGGAACCCCGGACGGCTACCGCTTCATGAATGGATACAGCTCGCACACGTTCTCGCTGGTCAACGCAAAGAACGAGCTGTTTTATTGCAAGTGGCACTTCAAGAGCGCGCAGGGCATCAAGAATTTCATGGCGGACGAAGCGGACCAGATGCGCGCGAAGGACATGGATCACTCGCAGCGCGACCTGTTTACCGCGATCGACAAGGGCGACTTTCCGAAGTGGAACGTCAAGGTCCAGGTCATGAGCGAAGCGGACTCGAAGACGTACCACATCAATCCTTTCGACCTGACGAAAGTCTGGCCGCACGCCGATTACCCTCTGATCGACGTAGGTGTGATGGAGCTGAACCGGAATCCGGTCAACTACTTTGCGCAGATCGAGCAGGCTGCGTTCGAGCCGCGCAACGTGGTTCCGGGCATGGGCTTCAGCCCAGACAAGATGCTGCAAGCGCGGCTGATCAGCTATCCGGACGCGCACCGCTATCGTCTGGGCGGCAACTATCAGTCGCTTCCGGTAAATGCGCCGCAGTGTCCATATGCGACCTACAACCGCGACGGCACGATGGCGCTGGGCGACAACGGGGGAGCGAGCCCGAACTACGAGCCGAACAGCTTTGGCGGGCCGGTGCAGAACCCGCGCTACACGGAGCGCAAGGTGAATCTCGACAACCCGGTGATGGGGCGGTGGGATCATCGTGAGCATGACGGCGACTACTACACGCAGGCCGGCAACCTGTTCCGGATGCTTGGACCGGACGGGCAGGAGCGGCTCTGCGCCAATATCGCAGGCAGCTTGTCGACGGTGCCGGAGCGGATTCGCACACTGCAGATCTCGCACTTTGAGAAGTGCGATCCGGCTTACGGCGAAGGCGTCTCCAAGGCGGTCGATGCAGCGCTGGGCGCGGGACAAGTGGCAGATCCGGTGGCTGAACTGGTCAACGCGTAGGTCAGCTTGAAGCAGGTGGAGAGGCGATCCTTCGGGGTCGCCTCTCCTGCGTTTGCGCTGTGGAACCGTAAGATAAACGGAGCCGTTTCGCACTGCTCTACGTCGAACAGGAGCGCACTGCTCTACGTCGAACAGGAGCGCACTGCTCTACGTCGAACAGGAGCGTTGAACGGAAAAGGAGCACGGCCGATGAAGAAGCGTGCGAGGGCGGCGGGGGGATGGGCGTTGCTGGCTCCGCTTGCTTTACTGACGGGCTGTGCGGGCTTTTTCGATACTCCGGCGACGACGTCCACCTCTTCTTCGAGCTCGACGTCGGGAGACTATGTGTATGTCGTCAACCAGACGACGGACACGTTGACGGGGTTTTCGGTGGGCTCCGGCGTGCTGACCGCGATCTCGACATACGCGCTCAGTACGGGGCTGGCTCCGGATGCGGTGGCGGTGTCGATTCCGAATACGTTTGTGTATGTTGCGGGCCTGGGATCGATCCAGTGCCTGGCGATCGGCTCGGGCGGGGCGCTGACGGCGTGCACGGGAGGCAGCATTACGACGGTGGCCGACTTTGTGTCGCTGGACGTATCTCCGGACGGGAAATGGCTGCTGGCGATCGACAACAATCTTTTGACGCCGACGTTGTATGTTTTTTCGATCAACACGGCGACCGGTGCGCTGAATGAGACGACCGCCCAGACCTACGCACTAGCGGCGAACTCGGGTACGGTGACTCCGCGGCAGATTCGGATTTCGCCCAATGGAGCCTTTCTGGCGGTAGCGCTGGGGGCGGGTGGGGACGCGATCTTTACGTTCAACACCACGACCGGCGTGCCGGCCGAGGCGGCGACGCTGCCGCTGGCGACGGCGAGCGACAATGCCATCGCGTTCGACTCGACGAGCAGCTATGTCTTTGTGGCACGGGGGCCGGCGACCTCAGGCAGCTCGGGGCTGG
>CAXTQE010000260.1:0-3240 GCA_964246225.1 uncultured Acidobacteriaceae bacterium
GGGTTGGTTTGGAACATTTGTAGAACTTGGGGAGGGAGCTGGGCAAGTAATGTTTGGTGGTGTTCACAGATTGCCGGGAGCGGGTGAGACGACGGGCTTCGATATACGACGGTCACGCTCGCTGTGCGGTCAGGGCAGCGCTCGAGAGGAACTCGATTGTCTTGGCCGTCACGTGGCAACGCACGCGGCGAGGCGTCGCAAGCTGGCCGACACCAAGCGATTGGACGTAACCGAAGGTGGGCGGTAGCGGACCGGCAACTACGGGAGCCAGATTGGTAATAGCTGACAAACTACGATCAGAGCGCCGTTACTGCTTCGATCCGCCGGGCCCTGGAATGCCGTGAACCGAACAAGCATCGAGAGCCTCTCCACAGGCAGCGCATGACGATGCAGAAACGTAGTCCGCTCCGCAACTATGCTTCAATCTTATCGGAGGACCGTCAGGCGCCAAGTAGGCGTCTCCCCAAAGCATCAGGGCAGCGATCACGGGAAAGAGGTCCCGGCCTTTCGATGTCAGTCGATAGGTGGAAGGGGCTGAGCCTTGCGAACCAGCTTTCTCCAAGATCCCTACACTGGCCAGTTTGCTTAGCCTGGCCGCGAGGATGTTTTTTGCTACACCGAGACTCCGCTCGAAATCGGAAAACCTGCAATCGCCGCTGAGCAGATCGCGGACGATCAGGAGAGACCATCGCTCTCCGACCAGTTCCAGGCTGCGGGCGACTGAGCAGTTCTGGCAATCATATTCGCTCCCAAGCATCTGAAGTTCTTACCACGCGAAGCTCTGACCAAGTGAGTCTGACTCACTTCGGGCCATTCACGGTTGCGTGATGCAACCAAAACAGGTTGCATGATGAAACCGTCAGTGCCTTAACTGGGATCAGGCGGAAGCGGTGACGCAAACGTCTGGCACCCACACCCGAGCGAGAAGCGCAATGGCAGACTCAATCAAAGCTGCAAACAACGAAGCGATCCGTATGCAAGTGTTCCTGAGTCCGCCCCGTATCATTCAGGAAGAGCGAACCTTTGCGCCGGTTACGTCTACCCTGTTCACTGGCCATACAGACGCGATTCTCGTCGACGCCCAGTTCTACAAGGAGGACGTCGAAGCACTGATCGACACGGTCGCCGCCTGCGGCAAACGGTTGACCACCATCTACATCACCCACGGACACTTCGATCACTGGTATGGAGCCGGTGCAATTGCCGCCCGCTTCCCAGGAGCTCGCATTTTGGCACTCCCTGGTGTGACGGCCTATATCGGCGCGGCAAAGGAGCAGGAAGCGCAGATCATCAACGCCATGTTTGGCGACAGGATAGTCGATCCCATGGCAGTTCCCGAAACCATGGAGAGCGACACAATCGATCTCGAAGGACATCTTTTCCAGGCGATCGAGATCGGACAGGGGGATATTGCTTCGAACACTGTCCTGCATTCCCCGGAACTCAAGACCGCAATCGTCGGCGATCTCGCCTACAACAACATACATATGATGCTTGGTCTGAGTGGACCCGACGAATGGGATCAGTGGAGCTCGAACATCGGCAAAATTCAAGCTCTCGAACCCCAGATCGTCGTCGTGGGCCATAAGAGCCGGGGCTCTGCGGATAACGAGCCGGATCGTATCTTGACGGGAAGTCGCAAATACATCGGCGACTTCAAGACTGTCGCGCTTAGGGAGAAGAGCGCTCCAGCGATTGTCGCGGAGATGACGCGGCTCTACCCGCATTTCGGGAACGTCACCACGCTGGAGTTCTCTGCTCTGTCTGTGGCCAATGTGCTGAACGGAGAGCCTCCGCCTTCCACGATGTGAGGCGCTGATGAAGCAAGGCCACAGCGTAACGTCACCCTGACACGTAATTTGGATTTGTGAGGAGGAGAGAGTCGATGAGGCTTCCGGCACAGGATTGGGCTGTCATCGTGTTATTCTGCGTCACGCTGAGCACGGCCGGAATCGTCTGCACAGCATTGGGCCGGGTGAGTTGTGCGGCCTATGTTGCTGGCCTGCGTTAGAAAAAATCAATGCTGGGTGGAACGCTCGACGCTTTATTCACCACGCGACAAATGGGACAGCATCGGCTTCGAGACTCGGTTGACTCACCATCGCCACTGTCGCCTTACTTACCGAGCCTGAGTAATACTCATCCGTTTTGAACTTGACACTCGGGCAAGCAAAAAAGGCCTTCTTTTTTGAAAAAAAGAAGCAAAAAACTTTTGCTTCCTGCGCAGGCTTGGGCGCCTCGCTCTGTCAGGAGGCACCCGGCTGCTGCAGATGCGGGGGAGTAAAAGTTTTTTGGTCCTTTTTTTCAAAAAAGGACTGCTTGCTTTCTTGCGTCAGCCGCAGGACTGGTTGGTACTAAGAGTGGCGCTTACCATTGCGATCAAGGCGGGTGCGACCCGTCCTGATTGTAGTGGGTCGGAGAGGAGCGCAAGCTGCGATCATTTCCAGCAATGTGTGCTGACGATGCACCCTACCCCAGCAGGCATACTGGATATTCTCCGACAGTCGTGGTGTTGGTAGCAGCCTTCAAGCGGCCATATCTTCGCGCGCCACAGCCAAATCGTGTGCGGTCTGAAGGTTCATCCACAACTCGGCGCTGGTCCCGAAACGACGGCCGAGCAGAATTGCCGTCTTCGCTGTGATGCCGCGGGAGCCGTTGATGATGGCCGATACGCGGTTGCCAGGTATGTCCAGGTCGGCCGCGAGCGCGCGCGCCGTCAATCCCAATGGGCGCATGAACTCCTCCAGCAGCACCTCGCCGGGCGTGAGGGGGGGGTAGCGCCAGGCTGGGGGCTGTGTCGGTGAAGTCGGCGTCCGGTAGTTTGTCGCGGCGGATCATGGTGACAGCTTCCCTCAAAGGTAGTCGGTGATTTCGACGGCCTCGGCGTTGCCTTTCACCCAGACGAAGCAAACGCGGAACTGATCGTCGACGCGGATGCTGTGTTGCCCCTGTCTGCTGCCGGTGAGCGCTTCCAGGTGGTTGCCGGGTGGGGCCTTCAGGTCAGCCAGCACGGTTGCCGCGTCGAGATAACCTAGCTTTCGGCGCGACACGCCTGCTTGATGATGTGCCGTCGAGGCAGGACCGGTCCGCGTGAGGCTGTAGCCTACGTCTGGACGTTTTCGTCCGCCGAGCGATTGCAGGACACTCGGCGACAGCGGAGCAAAAGTTTTTTGCTTCTTTTTTTCAAAAAAGAAGGCCTTGCTTTCTTAGAGCACTCCCGCCCCCCGGGCGATCGCCGCG
>CAXTQE010000261.1:0-3239 GCA_964246225.1 uncultured Acidobacteriaceae bacterium
AGACCCTAACAGCACGCAAATGTGTAAGGATGATGCATGTGCGGTTTGGGTATACGCATTTAGTACAGTGAAGCTCTAGCCAGAACGCGTACTAATAGATTCGGTTCTGAGTTATTATGACATATAGTGAAGCGAGGCCAAGAACCTATTAGGACGGAACAGGCCAGCGAAGCCCCTCACAAGGGTCTTCAGGTCGGCTACCTGCGTGTGAGCGCGCTCGACCAGAAGGAATTGCGGCAGCTCGACGGCCTGGAACTAGACAAGCGGTTTACGGACAAGGTTTCCGGCCGCAACCGGAACCGTCCCGGCCTGGATCGCATGATCGAGTTCGTTAGGAAAGGCGACACGCTCTTCTGCCACTCGATGGACCGGCTCGCCCGTAACCTCGACGATCTTCGTCTGCTTGTAAAGAGCTTGACGGGTAAGGGAGTGAAGGTTTGCTTCGTAAAAGAAAGTCTGACCTTCACTGGGGAGGACTCGCCGATGGCGAATCTGCTTCTGAGCGTCATGGGAGCCATTGCAGAGTTTGAGCGGGAGCTGATTAAGGAACGCCAGCGGGAGGGAATTGCTCTCGCCAAGAAAGCTGGCGCTTACCAAGGCCGCAAACGAACCCTGACGGGTCCGCAGGCTGCCGCTCTGCTGCAGCGGGTCGCGGCCGGCGAGTCGAAGACGAAGCTGGCGAAGGAACTGGGCGTGTCGAGAAATACTATCTATATGTACGTGGGCCGGGGAGGGAAGTGATGCGGGTCTTGGTCGATGGGCTGGATGCAGTGATCGAAGGGAAAGTGGTGGACGGCGAGCTGCTCATCACCTACTGATATCCACCTTTGGAGTGTGCCCAAACAAGCGACTGTATTCGCGGGTGAACTGATTCACACTCGCGTACCCTACTTGCTCGGCTGCACGAGCGACATCGTGCCCACTGAGCGTGAGGAGCTTGCGTGCCTCGTGCAGGCGCAGGTGCAGGTGCTTTTGGTATTGAAGCGGGCTTATCGCGGTCACAGCTCGGAAATTGTGGTGAAGTGTGGAAACTCCCATATTGGCAGTTCTGGCCAGCTTATCCAGACAAAGGGGCTTTCGATAATTGGCACGAATTCACATGATTGCTAGGGCAACACGGTTCATCGGCGTGTCTGCCGCGACCGTCTCCCGAAGCCGGATACCCTCGTCGGTTGTCATCAGGCGATACAAGAGTTCTCGCTGAAGAAGCCCTGCAAGGAACGGGATGTCTTGCGGCGCATCCAGAAGCCAAAGCAAACGAAGAAAAGCGTTCATGACCTCCTTTGTTGCTGGACCTGTTCCGATGGCGCGGGGAATCGGCACGCGGCCGCGGTGGTGAAGGTCGTATTGCGCGACCAGGTCTTTGGCTGCCAATAGGTCAAGGTGCAGGACCATAGCCAGGTAGGGACGATCAGCGCTCGCATCCAAAACGCGGTTGATTGTGGGCAGCTCTACCGAGGTGAGAAGAAAGCAAGACTCGTCGTAACTATAGGACTTTCCTCCCAGCTCAACCTGTTTGCTCCCTTGAACGATCAATGCGAGTCCAGGCACGTAGAAGTTGCACGCTTCAACGACCGGCGTTGTTCGTCGGTACAGGGCGAGACCGGGTATGGCAGTAAACACGTCCTCTTGTGATCCCGTTTTTTGCTTGAGCAGCGCCGTTAATTCGGCACGCAGCGAAGATGCTTCCGGAAGCTCTCTTAAACGCGCGATGTCGGCGTGTCCACTCATAGGTTCAGTTTCTCATGGGGCTCAAGATTTATTCGACAGGAATAGGTGCATAGTCGGCGTGATCCGGTTGATTCTGGAAACAGCGCCAAACATCTCATAAAAGCACTTCTTCTCCAGAGTCAGCTGAGAAGCAAGGTGGAGCACCACAAAGCGTAGCGGAATGGGGAGAGTACGTTGATGTCGAAAACAATCTTGATTACTGGCGTTTCGAGTGGATTGGGAAAAGCGATCGCCGAAGCGGCCCTAGCCCGCGGCCATCGGGTATATGGCACGCTTCGTGACGAATTGCAGCGTGAAGAATTTGAGCGGAAGATGCCCGGTCAGGCATTTGCGCGACTCCTTGATGTGACGGACACGGCGGCTGTGGAATCAGTGGTCAGGGCCTTCGAGCAGGAGCATGGACCCATTGACGTTCTCATCAACAACGCCGGATACGGCTTGACGGGCATGGTTGAAGAGCTGGACCTAGAAGCATTGCGAAAGCAGTTTGAGGTGAATGTCTTTGCCCCCGTGGCATTGATTCAAGCTGTCCTGCCAGCGATGAGGAAACGGCGTGCAGGCCACATCATCAATGTCTCGTCTATGGGTGGGATTGTCACGTTTCCTGGCATTGGCGCTTATCACGGGAGCAAATTTGCCATCCTGGGTCTCAGTGACACCCTTGCGCAAGAGGTAGCGCAGTTCGGCATCCACGTGACGGCGATCCTGCCAGGTTCGTTCAGTTCGGATTGGAATGGCCGGTCGCAGGTAAAGACAGCTCATCCGCTTGGCGCTTACGACTCCTTGCGTCAGTCGAAACGCAGCTTTCCCTGGTCGGACCCTGCGGAGTTGGGCCGTATCGTAGCTGAGCTGGTATCGATGGCGGAGCCACCTCAGCGACTGCTGATTGGTCATACAGCGGTGAAGCTCGTACGGGAACGTCTGGAGCAGGAGCTTGCCGAAGTAAACAAGTGGCAAGAGCTGTCCGAGGCAAATGGGCAGGGTTGATTCGAGCAGATGTTTCGCAGCAATTGAAGTTCTACCTAACAGGAGAAGACGGATGAGTAGGGTGATCAAATATGTGCTGCAAGAGATGTTTGTTGCAGCCACAACACTATTGGCAACGTGCACGGTACAGGCGCAAAGGCCGGCGCACCGGCCCAACAAGGTCGCAGGCATGTGGGAGCCAGTGACGATTCAAGCTATGAAGAACGCACACACAACCGAGCCGTACGGCCCTCACCCTGTTGGCCTGCTGTCGTTTGGAGAAAACCTCCACTTTGTCGAGGTGTTGCTTGACCCTGCTGTACCCCGGTTCGCAGCCTCAACGCGCCAGGAGGCGACGGGCGAAGAAGCCAAAGCTGCGATCTCAGGCAGCCTTGGTGTCTACGGGACCTACACCGTCGATACGACAGGCCGCTTCACTGGAGATACCGTATCCGGTTCCACCTTTCCTAACTGGAAGGGTGACGTGCGGGACAGTGCTCACCTGAAGGAAGAAGTCGATGGAGACACCATGACCGAGACCT
>CAXTQE010000262.1:0-3188 GCA_964246225.1 uncultured Acidobacteriaceae bacterium
GAAGGTCAGGTACGGTCCATTGCCCGGCATCGAACCCCTCCAGAATAACGGAGTAAACATGGCTATACGTTCTGGCTTCTAAATTTGGGAAGACAACTGGCCCTCGCTCAATGGCTTGGTGATGAACTTCTCGACGAGCTCAGGATTCCACTGCACGTACTCGACAACTGTTCCATCCGGGTGGCGGGCGTACAACATGGTCCCTGTTGGAACATCGACAATGTCTTTCACAATTGTTGCGCCAGAGCGCAGCAGCAGTTCGCGAGCCTCCTGCAGATCTCCTACAATCCAAGGTCCGTAGCTTCCCCGAATCGGCGCAAGGCTGTCATCCGTACCGGCAACGACCAGAATGTCACCGATCGCGGCAAGCTGCCAAGGGGCAAAGTCAAAGCGGAGATGGGGTTTGTTTTTGTGGAAAGGCTGCAGCGTTCGCAAGGTCAGTTCAAGATCGTTGGTGAAAATACGTGCATACGTTTTGAGGATCATTCGCAAACCTTACAAGGTTGACATTAGTGTGAATGTCAAGGCCTCATAGAACGATGCGAATCGGTGAGCTAGCAGCGGCGACCGGGGTAAGCACCCGCTCTATCCGTCACTATGAGACCCAGGGTCTCTTGCCTTCAAGCAGAACGACCAATCGCTATCGCGAGTTCGACGCATCTGCGATTGAAGTCGTTCAAAGAATCGTTCTCTTGCTGGAGTGTGGGTTACCCCTGGGAGAAATTAAGTTCATGGAACCGTGCCTTCCACTTAACCTCGAATGCGCAAAAGCGTGTCCGCCGCTGAGAACGACATTGCAACATCATCGGAGTAGGCTTGAGCACCGTCGTGACAGCCTTACGAAGGCTTTGGCTTTGCTGGACTCAGTCCTGCTCAACCGAGCAGCCGGAGACTAGCGTCATGCCTCGCGACTGGACGAAAATGCCATGTGCCGCCGAAACTACCAAAAACCTTCAATGGTGTTGAAAAACTTCTTAGTCGCCGCTGAGGGTCAAAACTGGGGATGGCTAAGGCTCACCAAAAGCTCAAACGTTGCGTGTGGGGCGTCCTCGCACGGCGCGCTTCGACGGATTTTGAAACTTCCTGAAAAGCAGAGTTTTTCAACAGCATCCTTCGTTTGTGACGATGCAGAGGGTTACTGACGAGTGCCGATTTTACGTCTCGTTTGCTCAGCAGCAGACTTGACCCACTTCGGCAAAGTGCCAAGCGATTGGGGTGTTCCGTAGAAAGGACTCCAGCTCCTTTAACTCCATGGCTTTGCAACACCCGAGGATCGGCCAGTCACAGACGCTCTCAGCTCCTTTAACAGGAGCGGTCGAACTAGCACCAGGGCACGATTCTGCCCCTCGTCGTTGTTCGCCCCGTTTGCTCCGCAAGGGCGCCGTAGTGCATGATGCCGTTTATACGGCGACGCTGGCTCCCCGTCGTTCAGAATAGCCGAGTGCTGATTCTGGCAGGAACACAGCTACGGTGAATAGAAGCGGTCACGCAACCTGGCTTGTTCCCTCCACATGCCACCCTGGTAATTATCCGCTGCAAGCGGTATTGAACGGGACCTACCTTGAGCGCTTCGGCACACAAGTCGATTGAAACGGGAGCGACGTAGACGGCCTGCAACCCTGAGTCTTGATGCAGGAGAATACTCACCATGGCATTTCGACTTTTCAGCAAAGACATATCTGAGGGTGGTGTTTTGCCCGCGAAGAACGTATTCAACGGCTTTGGGCATAGCGGAGAAAACCAGTCGCCGCAATTGGAGTGGACCGGTGCTCCCGAGGGCACGCAAAGCTTCGCACTTATGATGTACGACCCGGATGCGCCGACTGGTTCCGGCTTTTGGCACTGGGTCGTTGTGGACCTGCCTGCCATGACGACGGAGCTGCCCAGCGGTGCTGGTTCCGGGACCGGATCGCTCCCATCGGGAGCACGCCAGACCCGCACGGACATGGGCAATCAGGGCTATGTCGGGGCGGCGCCGACGCCCGGACCCAAGCACCGCTATATTTTCACCATCTACGCGCTGAAGGTGGACAAGCTTCCCGTGCCCGACGATGCGAGCGGTGCCATGGTCGGCATGATGACTGGCATGAACGCGCTGGACAAGGCAACGTTGGCAGTCAGTTTCGGAGCCTAAACTATCTGAAGCGGCCAAATGTAGGTCTCGATTGAGGACGATGGAAGAGCAACGGACAGAAGAGCGTGCGATCATCATGCGCGCGGGTATCGGAGCCGCCGGCCGTGTGATTCAGCCCACACGACTTCGGGCGCACCGCGTGACCATTGACCTGCCTACACTCATCCTCGTCGAGGAAGGGCGTAAACGGGTGCAATGGGCTGGTGGCGAGTGCACCGCATCCCCTGGAGATGCGGTCGCGCTCGCGGCCGGCCAGGTCGTGAATATTTCAAACCTGCCCGAGCCGAACGGCTGCTACAAGGCCCGCTGGATCTCGTGGAGTTTCGAAATGTTGGGCTCCTTCGGATCGTCGTCAACCTCCATAGCGCCGTTCACTGTAGGAACCTTGCTGCCACGCCTCGCTCCGGAGTTCCGGTCAGCCTACCGATCTGCTTTCGATAGCTTGCTCGATCTATCCAATGTGCCCACAACTGTGGCGGAGCATCGGCTGCGCGAGGTCCTCGTCTGGTTGCAGGAGAGAGGCGTTTGCTTTCCGGCCTCCGAACCCGACCGGCTCAGCCTGCGGCTGCGCCGTCTCATTTTGAGCAACCCGGCCCACCCGTGGTCTATTGAAGAGGTCGCGCGTCATGCCAAAAGCAGTGTCGCCACGTTGCGGAGACGGCTCGCGGAGGAAGATCTGTCCTTTCGGGAGATCCTTCAGGATGTGCGTATGTCATACGCGCTTACGCTTCTGCACGGCACGGAGACGCCTGTGCTCTCGATAGCTTTGGCTGTCGGCTACGATTCGGCCTCCCGCTTCTCGGCACGCTTCCGTTCACGGTTTGGCTACTTGCCTTCCGATGTCCGAGGTCACAAACGAGGTGCACTGGCGCTTGTTGTGGACCGAAACGCAGCCCCACTTCTTTCGCAGACTCATAGCGGCCGCTAAGGTGGACACCCGTCGAGAACGGCTACAGACAAGCCAGCCCTCAGTCTAGCCTTTGCTGCTTTCCGCGTAAGTCCTATGACGCGCTTCTCGGAAACCGATCGCCGGGAAGTTCATCACAAACCTTCG
>CAXTQE010000263.1:0-3156 GCA_964246225.1 uncultured Acidobacteriaceae bacterium
GGCCGCGGTGGTCGCTGCCGCGTCGTCGATGGAGTAGAGGATGTAGGTGGGCGTGGGAGCGGACACGGCGCCGAGTGAAAACGTCAGCGCTCCCGCTGCCGGCGCATACATGCCTCCGAAGGTGAAGGCCGGGTTGCCGGTGTCCGCCGCAGAGCTCCAGGCGCCCGCGGCAGAGACGTTGGCGTTGCCGCCACGCAGCAGATTGGACGACGGGATTGCCAGGAAGGCGAGCAGGGCGGTGTGACAAAGCCGATAGGTCGCCTCGTAAGCACCGATCCCTTTTTTATCGACATCGTTGGTTCCGACCATCAACGAGAGCAGCTGTTGTCCGGAACCTTGCACGCTGATGCTGTCGACGAAGAGCGCCCGTGGAAAGACGTCGCACGCCTGGTCTCCGATGTTGGCAGTGACGTTCAGCGATGGAATGCCGAGGCGGCTGGCGACCAGGGTCGGATACCGGCTTGCCGTGAGGGGATATCCATAGGTGATTGAATCGCCGTTGGCGATGTAGGAGCTGAACGTTTGCGACGTGCTTGTCGTACCGGTGGTCTGGGCCAGTCCTGGCAGGCAGAACGCGGCAGCAGCCAGGGTTGCAAAAGTTGAAATGCGCATAGCCCGTGAACCTCTTCGTGGTGGATGACTTGTAGATCAGAGTTTACAAGGAGCGTCACGCAGGGGTGTGCCGGTAGCGATAAAGGTTCGCTAATTCAGAGCAAGCCGCACGAGCAGAGGCCCGTCCGCGAGACACGAAAGACAAGAGCGGATGCTGTCTGCTGCGTCTTACCACTTTGAAGTCCGTTGCCAGGGTTCTACACTAGAACTGGAGAGAGTTTTTGCCTATGCCTTCTGTTCCAGCGCTTGTTGTCGCGAATCAATTTATCCAGCTTGGGGTTGCCGATGGGCGGCCAATCGATCCGATGAAGCTGCAGAAGCTCGTTTACATTGCGGAGGGCTGGAGCCTGGTCAAGCGGCACGAGTCCCTGATCCGCGAAGCTGTGGAGGCCTGGCCTTACGGTCCGGTGGTCCCGCAGCTTTACACGGCGTTCAAGAGCTATCGCGCGGCCAACATCGACCGGCCCTGCCATCTTCCTCCAAACACGCCGGCGCTTCAGGCCGAGGACGACGCGCTGATTCGCCAGGTATGGCAGCAGTACCGCGGCCTGACCGCCATCGAGCTTTCGATGATGACCCATGAACAAGGCTCCGCCTGGGACCTGGCCCGCAAGGCCGCCGGCCCCGACATCGCCAGCCCTACCATTCCCCCGGCGTTTATTCGCGACGAGTTCCAGCGGCGGCTGAGGAACACGCTCTAATGCCGGAACCGGCTCCCGCGACGCCTGCAGCGACTGGCTCCCTGCCTGGCCCAGGTTCCGCTGCAGCCGCCCAGCCGTTTGAGGGCCTGCTCCAGTCCTCGGCCCACTTTGCGGCGCTTGAAAGCAACGTCGGCGGAGCTGCCTCGGTGCGGGATGCGGCGCTTGAGCTGCAGGGCTTCAGCGACGGAACGCTTTCGCCGGTGAAAGACCAGGAAGATCACTTCGACTGGACCCTGGACTTCTGGCTGCGCCTCAGCTTCTTCCTGTTTGCGCTGGTCATCAATATCTGGTGGGACTACAACGTGCGGGAGATGATCTGGCAGTCGGGCCGCACCAATGCGGGCTTTCACCTGAGCGATGGTGTGCTGATCGCGCTGCTGACTACGTCGATCGCCAACTTCATCGGGCTGCTGACGATCATTGCGAATTATCTTTTTCGGGAGCGTCCCCGGATTGTGCAAGCCCTGCAGCAGTCGCGCCAGGCCTCGCAATCCGGTGCCTGAGCCTCACGTTACTGCGGGTCTTCTTCCCTTACACCGGATCTTCTTCCCTTACTGCGGGTCGCCGGGCAGCAGGCCTTCGGAGAGGATCGTCAGCTTCGCCTGACCTGCGCTGTACGTGATCTTCCAGACCTGGTTGAAGACCTGGGCCTCCCACGCCGCGGGTGCGTCGGTCACACCCAGGGCCGCGGCGAGCGCGGGAATCTGGCCGTGGTGCCAGCAGAGAAGCACGACCTTGCCGGCGTATTTGCCGCCCAGCACCTCGGCGGCAAGCGGCCCGGTCGCGTGTTCGTCGAAGTCGTGACGGATGGGCAGCTTCAGGAACTGGGCGAGCGGAGTTACGGTCTCAACCGGCCGATTACTGCTCTTGCTGCGGGCGGTGGCGAAGATCGCGTCAGGCTTCGGCAGACGCGGCGCGGGAGCTCCGGGCATCTGGACAAACAGTGATGGCAGCGCCTCGGCGCGCTTGAAGCCGATCGCAGTCAGGTCGGGCGAGTTCTCCTCCGGCGCGGGCTTCTCTGCGTGGCGGAGGATATAGACCACCGCGGGAGACTTGTCGGCCTCTTGCGCTCCGGCTGACTGGAATCCAAAGGCAAGGAGGGCGATGGCGAACAACAGGGGGAGACGAAGCATTTTCATAACGTTCTCGCGCACTTGAGATGGGTCCAGTGTCCTTGAAAGGGCACCGGAAGACAACCGGCTTAGACGGCGGCTGGAAGGCGAATGGCCTGAGAAGCCTCCTGCACGGCGCGCACCGTCTGCTGGATCTCCTCCTTGGTCACTGCTTCGGTCAGCGTGAAGCGGACCGCGGTCTGCGCCACCTCCGGCGAAAACCCCAATGCAAGCAGCACGTGCGAGGGCTCATCCCGCCCCGCGGCGCACGCAGAGCCGCTTGAGCAGATGATTCCGCGCTCCTCCATCTGCAGCAGCATCGCCTCGCCGCTCGTTCCCGGAAAACAAAAGGAGGCGTGGCCGGGAAGCCGCCGCGTCGGGTGGCCGGTCAGGAGCGCCTCCGGAATGTCGGCCAGCACACCCGCGATCAGCTCATCCCGGCGCCGGGCCAGGCGCTCACTCCGCTCGGCGCGCCCAGTGCTGGCCAGCTCCAGCGCACGTGCGAAGCCAACCGCCCCGGCTATGTTTTCCGTGCCCGAACGCCGTCCACGCTCCTGGCCGCCGCCGTGCAGCACCGGCTCAGCCTGCAGGCGTCCGCGCAGGAACAGCACGCCGACCCCCTTCGGCGCGCCCAGCTTGTGTCCGGAGAGGCTCATTGCGTCTACGCCTAACGTTTTGACGCTCACGTCCAAAGCCCCGCCACCCTGGACTGCATCGGTGTGCATCGGCAC
>CAXTQE010000264.1:0-3076 GCA_964246225.1 uncultured Acidobacteriaceae bacterium
AGACGGCTTTGCAGCGCTGGCGAAGGTCGGCCTCACCATTGCGGTAGATGACTGCGGTGATGTTGCCCTGGTTGTTGCGTTCAAAGGAGTGCACGAAGCTGTGCGGGCGAATTTCAACTCCAGCAGCGAGCGCCCGAGGTAAGTAGGTAACATCCATGCTGGCTTTTGCGCCGTTGAAGACGCAGCCCTGGTGACAAAAACCGCAACCGACGCAGGGCTGGCGGGTGGGGTATCCGGGCTGGGTGTAGGGTTCGGAGACAGCGGCTATCGGTGCTTCGCTGGTGCGAACACCAATAGCCTCGTATCCCTTGCGCATGGCAACCGCCGGAGCATTGAGGGCGATGGGGCGGAGAGGATAGCGGCGTTGCGGATCCCAAGGGTAGTGGGCCGGCCCGGCGACGCCAAGGAAGCGCTCAACCTCTTCGTAGTAGGGGACCAGATCTTCGTAGGTAAGCGGAAAGTCCTCGCCCAAGCCGGTGTCGGTGCGTAATTTCAAATCACGCGGGTCGGCGCGAGGGACGAACGCACCCCAATGAAGCATGGAGCCGCCAACTCCGGTGCCGCTGTTATTGCCGCCAAAGGCGGTGGGGGTTGCGCCCGCGCTGATGCGTTCGCCAAGCCAGTAGAGGTCCCCCATGGCAACCTCATCGGCAGAGAACTCCTTAGCGGGATCCCACCAGCGGCCGGCTTCAAGGGCGACGACGGAGAGGCCGGCTTCGGCCAGTTTGGCTAAAATCGGGGCGGCACCGGCACCTGTGCCAATGACTACTACGTCTACGGTGGATTCGTTCTCGAACGTTTTCATTGTGTGAGCGCGGCCTCGCAGAGAGGCTCCGGCTCCCAGGTTTCACGCTGGTTGGGCCTGAGAAGGACGAAGCCCTGATGCGCTGTATGCGCGCCGCCTACACCGATTCCGCTGTAACCGATGCGGGCGAGCGTGGCGGGATGCGCCATGTACGCGTCGGTCAGGTCGCCGCGCAGCTCTTCAAACCAGCGTGCCTCCGGAGAGCCGGGGGTGCGGGAGAGTTCACGCAGGCAGGCGTCCTGCTTCTCAGCGTCTAGCTCGGTGAATCCGCGCGCGGCGAGTTGGTCGAGGCCTTCACGGTAGGCGGTCAGGTCTTCCGGAAGTACGGCGTAGCGCCATCCATTGCCTTTGCCGGAGGCGAGCGTCGCGATGACGAAGCCGGCGAGATCGACGGTGCTGGTCCCGGTTTGAGGAACGATGCGCGCGGCTACGGCTCGCAGCGTGCGCTCCTGGCCGGAGGTGAGGAAGCCTGAGGTCCACTCGGGTCCTCGCATGCGGGTTTCGAGTACCTCGCGGGTTTTGGGCGAGAGGCGATCGCTGGCGATCAGGTCCAGGTACTCCGTGGGAACCGTAGATTGTTTCGGCGCGGCCAGCAGGTGCTGGGTGAATTTGCGCAACATGGCGGCCATCTGTTCCGGACGCTCCATGGGGATGAGGTGAGAGCATCCTGCAACGATTGCCAGGTGAGCGTTGCGCAGGTGAGGCATGGTCAAGGCCTTCTGCTGGTCCGGACCGAGCGAGCGATCGAGCTCTCCGGCGATGACGAGGACCGGGAGGCTGAGCACTCCGACGCGCTCGGACCAGTCTTCCTTGCTTCCGTTCGTCAGCCAGGAGAGCCAGGCGGCGCGGTTCATCTTGAGTACTTCGTTGGCGGCGCGCTCGACGACTGGCGCGGGGATGTCGCGTTCTTCGTTTTTTGTGATGTAGCTGCGGGCGCGATCCAGGTCTCCTTCGCGCTCGGTGCCGAGGGTGTCGATCATGCTGCTGCGCTTGTCCCCGGGGATGGGTTCGGGCGAGGGTGGCGAGGGCGCTACGAGGACCATGCCGAGGAGCCGGGGGTCGGCCGCGTCTTCAAAGCGGCGTGCGAGCACCATGGCAACCTTGCCGCTCATGCTGTGACCGACGAGGAGGAAGCGGTCGAGGTTGGCGGCGCGCAGGGCAGCTTCGACGAGATCGGCCATGGCTTCGACGGAGTAGCCGGCGACCGAGGCTGAATTTCCGAAACCTGGCAGATCAAGGCGAACGGTACGCAGATCGCCTTGAAACAGGGAGACTACTTCGTCCCACTCGCGGGTGCTGCCGCCGAGGAAGTGCATCAGGACCAGGACGGGGGTATCTGCTGTGCCGTCTTCGACGCAGTAGAGGGTTTGGGGTGAAGCACTCTCTTTGAGCAAGCCGTTCTCCTCGTGCTATGTCATGTATCAGACCATGGGATGCAGGCTCCGGGAACCGGTTTCAGAAGTGTTTGTGAGAGTTCGACTGGACCAATATCTGGTTGGGCGGGATGCCGCGACAGTAAACTTAGGAGATGCAGGCACACATTCTGGTGCAGAAACTTCATCCGGAGGCGCAGGTTCCCCGGTATGCGCATGTGGGGGCGTTTGGGGATCTGGCGGCGGATCTGCATTGCGTTTCGACGTGGACGCTGGGGCCGGGCGAGACGCTGGCGATTCCGACGGGGATTGCGCTGGGGATGCCTCCGGAGTTTGGCGCGTTGATTGAGGACCGGTCGGGGATGGCGCTGCGGGGGCTGACGACGCTGGCCGGGGTGATCGATCCGGGGTATCGCGGGGAGATCAAGGTGGTGCTGACGAACCTGTCCGAGGAGGCGCAGATGGTGTTTGCAGGCGACCGGGTGGCGCAGCTGCGGGTTGTGCGGCGGATTGAGGCGGAGTTCGAGGAGGTGGAGACGCTCGACCGGACGCTACGCGGGGTGAAGGGGTTTGGGTCTTCGGGGGTGTGATCCGGCGTACCCTGCCCACCCCGTACCTTTGTGTGCAAAGTCTTGCAGGGATGGGAGTTAGAGGAGGACCTGGAGGTCTTTGCGCGGGTTGGAGGAGGGCTAATACGGGGATTCCGGCTGCGTCGGCATGACGGCGAGTGAGGGGTGGATGCGGTCTCGGCGTGAACGGTGGAGGCTTCGAGGATGGGCAGGGTGCCTGGCTGGGTGGCTTTCTGCGGGGGAGCTTCGGGGTTGAGCTCGTCTTTGGCCCAGCGCTCCATGAGGATGTCTTCTAGGGTTTTGTGGGCGGGGTCTTTTCTGAACTCGGC
>CAXTQE010000265.1:0-315 GCA_964246225.1 uncultured Acidobacteriaceae bacterium
CCCGCGAATTCCACTCCCCGGCGGACTTCGCCCTGCTCTCGCAGCCCGTCGTCCTGCACTCTACCGGCTACGCCGCCCGCGCCCTCTTCGGCGATACCTCCCTCACTCCTGTCCGCGGCCAGATCGGCTGGCTCATCCCCCAGCCTGAGGTTAATTACGGCATGGCCTTGGGCGATCTCAACATTCTCTCCCGCCGAGATGGCATCGTCGTCCAGCTCAGCGCCCAGGGAGAAGCCAGTGGCTGGAACGACGCCGGCGAAACCCCGGACCGAGCCGAAGCCGAGACCGGCGTCCGCATGCTCCGGGACCTCTACC
>CAXTQE010000265.1:325-3064 GCA_964246225.1 uncultured Acidobacteriaceae bacterium
GTACACACAAGTTGTTTCGGAACTGGCTGCGCGACGCCCGCGCTTGGCTTTTAGATACCGCACTGCCCTCCAGCCGTCGTACATTACTTTAGTTTTGAAAAATGCTTTCGCCTCTTGTTCGCCGACAAATCAATCGCTAAAGTTATTTCAGCAACAACTGATTCACTTTAGGAGACTCTCTCATGCGCCACCTGCTTCTCTGCGTTGCCCTCACCCTGCCCGCCGCCTCCGCCCTCGCCTGCCCGGTTATCGTCAACGGCGACTTCGAAACCGGAAACTTCACCGGCTGGACCCAATCCGGAAACACTGGTTTCACCTCCGTCGACTATGGTGTAGATGGATCCCGTGAGGCCGTAGTCGGTCCGATAGGCTCCGACGGCTTCCTCAGCCAGACCTTCCACGACGTTGCCGGCCAGAACTACAATCTGAAGTTCGACCTCTTTGCCCCGGGCAACGGACCCAGCGACTTCAGCACCTCGCTCGACGGCACCCCTTTGCTGAGCTACACCGGCCTTGTCCCTGCACTGAACCAAAGCTTTGATTTCAGCTTCACTGGCACCGGCTTGGACACCCTTCAGTTTGGCTTCCGCGAAGATCCGAGCTATCTGGACCTGAGTAATGTCAGCGTAACGAACGCCCAGATTGTCAGCAGCGTTACTCCGGAACCGTCCAGCCTGATCCTGCTCGGAACCGGCGTGTGTGGCCTAGCCGGCGGGCTGCGACGCAGAGCTCGTCGAGCCTGATCCCGTCGCACCCGACCGGCAATCTGCCAGGGTATGCTCATCCTGCAACCCCCATTCGCGGTGGGACCTTGCTGTCCAGAGCGAAGGCCCCGCCCATCGCGAAGGTCTGGCTGAGCCGGAGGTGTTTGCTCCTGCGGCGCAGGACCTAATGCGCCTTTTTTGCCGGAGCCGTTTTTGCCGGAGCCGACTTCTTTGCTACGGTCTTCTTTGCCACGGTCTTCGCCGGATGATCTTCGTCGTCCGGATGGATCAGCTTATTGAAGTTGCTCTCCGCGCCCTCCGCAGTCACGTCCTGGTACACCAGCGCGAGCCCGCTCGAATCAAATTTCTCGAAGAAGTCCTCCCACGAGATCTCTTTCAGTGCACCGTCATTGTGGTGCGGAGCCTTGGGGAACATAATCCGTAGGATCCCCGGGCCGTCCTTGCCCTCCGTACTCGCCACCTCACCCGGCTTTGCCCCGCGCTGCTCCGCCCACTGCCGAATCTCTTCATGGTCCTGCGTCGTCTTTGAAAGCGCCATATTTCCTCCATTCAGATCTCAAAATCCTCAACTCAGATGACACTCACCTACAACCGCGTTTCCTGCTATCCCCAACCCTTTACACACTTGTCCTTACCCTTCCTACCCCCACTCACCTAACAGTCCCATCCAGCCTGGTCAAGAATGTGCGAAGTTTACCGCAGACCAGCATGCCCACACGCTACTTGGCCCGCGGATGGGTCTCCTCATAGACCCGTTGTATCTGGCTCACCGTCATCTGCGTGTACCGCTGCGTCGTCGAGAGCCGTTCATGCCCCAGCATCTCCTGGATTGCCCGCAGATCCGCGCCTTCTTCGAGCATGTGCGTTCCAAAGGCATGCCGGAGCGTATGCGGATGCACATCCGCCGCCAACCCGCGGCTCTGCGCAGTGGCTTTCACAATCCGCCGCACACTGCGCGTCGTCAGCCGGCACGTACCACGGATCCCCGCATTCAAGAGCAGCGGCCCATCGCCCACCAGACCCGCCTTACCCGCCGCCCACAGCCGAGCCTCCCGCTCTGCCAGGTATCTCCGCACCGCCGCACCGGCCAGCTCCCCCAAAGGCACCAGCCGATCCTTTTTGCCCTTCCCTCGCACCAGGATCACGTCCTCCGCCCACCGCACCGAGCGCACATCGAGGCCGCATAGCTCCGAATTCCGGATCCCACACCCATACAGCAGCTCAAAGATGACGCGATCCCGCTCCGGCCACGCCCCCGCGTCGTCCCCCTTCCCCGGATCCAGGCCATCCAGCACCCGGTTCACCTCTTCCACACTCGGCACCCGCGGCAGCCGCACCGGACGCTTCGGCGTACTCACCAGCAGCGCCGGATTCTGCGCCACCTTGCCCTCCTTCGCCAGCCATTTGAACCAGCTTCGAATCGCCGCCAACGCCCGCGCCGCGCTTGCCTTTCCCAGCCCCCGCTCATACAGCAGGCCCAGGTACGCCCGTAGGTGCACATGCCGTACATCGTTCACCTTGCCGCTCTTGATCTCGCTGCTGAGATACGCCGCGAAGTCCCGCAACTCCCGCACATAGGCTCGCACCGTATGCGCGCTCGCCCCGCGCTCCACCTCCAGCACTCGCAGAAAATCTTCCGCCAGCCCGGCTATCTCTGAATCATCGGTCATCCCGTCTTCCTCAGCGTCCTTCGCCTGCCAGCACCGTGCCCGTCCCAGCCACCTTCTTCCCCCGCGGGTGATGCGCCCGATGCACCGCCTTCAGCCGTCCCAGCGCAACATGCGTATACACCTCCGTAGTTCCTATATCGGCGTGCCCTAGAAAAACCTGAACCGTCCGCAGATCCGCCCCATGCTCCACCATGTGCGTCGCGCAGCTGTGCCTCAGCCTATGCGGACTTGCCCGTCGATCCTCGGACGCTCCCCGCACCATCGTCCAAACCCATTGCCTGGTCAGCGCACGCCCGCGCACACTCAGAAACATCGCCCGCTGCATCCCGCCGCCCACCTTCACC
>CAXTQE010000266.1:0-2985 GCA_964246225.1 uncultured Acidobacteriaceae bacterium
AAGGAGCCGAACTGGTGGCCGGCGTAGGCCATGGCGAGCGGTTCGGAGCCTTCGGCGATACGGTTGCCGGCGAGGATCTCGACGCCTTCCGGGGAGGCGAGCTGCTCGGGATCGAGGCCCAGCGCTTCAGCCAGCGGGATGTTCAGCTTGATGAGGCGGGGGGCGGCTACGCGGGTCGGAGGCAGGCGGGCGTAGAAGCGCTCCGGGAGTCGGGCGTAGGTGTTGCTGAAGCGGATTGCGGCAGGGTTGGAGCTCATCTTCCTTTGGATGACTGAGGACGATAGATCGATCGAGTGGGCCTCCCCTTCCCCCTGACTTATTGGGTAAAGTCTTCATTCAACTGAAGTTAGCTGGGTACTTCCAAGCTAAAGTATTCATTCGAGAAGACTTGCGGGCAAAGTCTTGATTTGGTTGAGGTTACGGGCAGAAGAAAAGGCCGGGACCTGTTGAGGGTCCGGCCTTTTCTGATGTCCTATTAACAGTATAGCTGTTTGGGAGAGTCGGTGTGCCAGGTTGGGTTGGCGGGAGGGTACGGCTTTTGGGGGATGCGGCTAGCTCCAGTGGCCTTCGTGCCAGACGTGTCCGCCGCGCTCGGCGCGCCAATCTCCGGCGACCCAGACGGCACCGGGGTGGGGTGGATGCTGGTAGGTTCCGGGGACCCAGACGTACTCGCGTCCGTCCCAGCGGTGGAAGCCGGCGACCCAGACGAAGTCGCGATGCTCGGGCGGCGGCGGGGGAACTCTCTCGACGGGGCGCGGCGGCGGGTTGATGCGGACGACGATCTGGGCGTGGGCCGAGGCGACGGTGAGCAGGACGGTCGAGGTTGCGAGAAGCAGGGCGTGCTTTCGGTTCATGGTGCCTCCGGTGGGTACAGACGCGGGGTGGAGGAGTAAGTTGCTGGGAAACGCGCAGCGTCGAGGACCCCACGAAGTGGCGCCTGCCCGGCGTTAGGGCGGTTTTGGGTTTGAGTAGGCCGAAGAGTAGGAATACTGTTCGGCAGCTTCCGCAAGGTGTGCGCGGACCGGGTTTTGATGGATGTAATTGTGGCGGACTTCGAAGTCGCTGCGGTCGCGTATGCGGTGGTCGGTGAAGCTGCGTTGCCAAACGGGGAGCCTTGAAGCGAGGCGGTGGGAGAAGCCGCCTTTGATGAGGCTCATCGCACGCTCAAGAGTCTGGCTCGGAGTCAGGAGCAGATGAATGTGGTCCGGCATGACCACAAAGGCGTGAAGTTTGTATTCGTTGTTACGGCGGTAGTGCTGCAGAGTTTCGAGAAAGAGTTCTGCGTTGGTCGGAAGTTGGAAGAGGCGGCGGGAGTTGCAGGTACGGCTGGTGACAAAGTACGTGCCTGGGCGAGCGGTTCGGGTGGGGATCGCCATGGAGTGGAGTTTAGTTGTGGGTTTGGGATTATGGTATTGCGAAAGGGTGTTAGCTGATTGCGCTTCGGTGGGAGGTCTTTGTGCGCATCGATGTACTTTGTCGAGAAGCTACTGGGTGCCTTGCTGGGTGGGCGGCGGGAGCGGAGTTGAAACGTACCTCAGCGGCTAAAGCCGCGAACGTTGGTGTGGTGGTTATGGCACGGCTGAAGCCGTGCCCTTAAGCGAGGCCTGGGACGGTTATGGCAAGCGATGTGAGGACGGTTATGGCAAGCGATGTGAGGTGGGGTCTCTCGTTCGGCAGGTAGTCTGCGATGCGGCATAGCCATGCGGCGGGTTTGTTGCAGAGATTGATGACGAGGTATTGTTCGTTGTCACGGTGGTCTGCGTATTCGCGTAAGTAACGATCTAATTCGGCAATGGTTTCGCGTTCGTTGGGGCTATCTCTTTCGGCTTCGAAGATCATCAGCTTGAATGGCGCTTTGAAGCTGAGTAACTTGTCGAAGTCTTCTGCTACTCTTGCCGCGTCTCGCTTTATGTCTCGAGTGTTTCCCCACTCTGATTCGCAGGCGAGGAGTGCGCTTCCGGGTCTTTCGTTCTGCCACCAGACGACGTCGAGCATGAATTCACTCATCTCGTCGCGCTTGCTGTAGATGGCTCTACAGTCGTGCTTGAGAGCTTCTTTTGCGAGCCATTCTTTCACTGCCCAGGTCCAGCGAGTGTATTCGCCACGGGATAGGTTGTTTGCGTCGAGAGTGAGGGGTTGAACTTCGCAGATCAGGGCTTCGGCGAAGTCTTTGGGATTTAGGGTGTCGGTCATGCAGTGACCTCGGCGGCTAAAGCCGCGGGGGAGTGGGCGGCTGTGGTGGCACGGCTGAAGCCGTGCCCTTAAGCGAGGCTTGGACTGTGGCGGCTGTCTAGCTGGCCTCCTAGATAACTAGGTTGCTTGGACAAGTTGGAGATTCAGGAGCGTACTCTAGCTAGTGAGTCGGGAAGAGGCGTCGTTCTTTTGTGGAAGCGGCTGAAGGCGTGCCGCCCGGAGAAACATCCCTCACCGTAGCGACGCCCCTGTCTCCTATGGATGCTGCAAACCGTCCGTCTAGTCTCTCTTACTGGCATGTTTGAGCAGGTCCTTCATGTCAGTAGCTCCTAGCTCTGCGCGGAGGGTTGCTAGTTTCATGTCGCTCCGTACTCGAAAATCAACGCTATATTCAGCCTCGATAGTGCCAACATGCTTGTCACTTCGTACTTGGCGAAGCGGGCCGGTTTCATCACGTCCTCGTTGACCACGCATGCCGGGTGCATCGTGCTTCACTGGCGGAATTTCTTTTTTTGACATTGCTTCTCCTTTAGGTGGGCTCTAGATGTTAGCTGCAGCCGCTGGTGTTGCCGCAGGACATGCAGCGGTAGCAGCTTCCGCTTCGGGTCATGATGGCTCCGCAGGTGGCGCAGCTGGGCGAGTCTCCCATGTCGTAGAGGTCCTTCATGGCGTCTGCGGCGTGGAAGATTCCTCGGTCTTCGAAGGACAGGTTTTCGGTGCGGCCGCTGCGGGCCTGGAGGGCGGGGGCGATGCCTTCGCGGGGGGCGGTGCGGTCTTCGACCAGGTCGCCGA
>CAXTQE010000267.1:0-2948 GCA_964246225.1 uncultured Acidobacteriaceae bacterium
GACCCAAGGGTGTGGGCGCACTCTATGTTCGCCGCCGCAACCCGCGCGTGCAGATCACCGAGCAAATCAACGGGGGAGGCCATGAGCGCGGCATGCGTTCCGGAACGTTGAACGTGCCCGGTATCGTTGGCCTGGGCAAGGCATGCGAGATTGCCGGCGAAGAGATGGCCGCCGAGACCGCCCGTCTTACGGACCTGCGCGACTACCTTAAGAACAAATTTGAGGCCGCCCTCGACTACCTTCATGTCAACGGCAACATGGACCACCACCTCCCCGGCAACCTCAACATGAGCTTTGTCCACGTCGAGGGCGAGTCACTGTTGATGGGCATCAACGACATTGCCGTCAGCTCCGGTTCGGCCTGCACCTCGGCCACGCTTGAGCCCTCCTACGTGCTCAAGGCGCTCGGCCTGGGCGACGATGTAGCCCACTCGTCCATCCGCTTTGGCCTCGGCCGCTTCAACAACAAGGCGGAAGTAGACTACGTGTCCGACAAAATCATCACCATCGTCCACCACCTCCGCGAGATGAGCCCCCTCTACGAGATGGTCAAGGAAGGTATCGATCTAACCAAGATTGAGTGGGCAGCGCACTAATCTCTAAGCGTAGGAGTTAGGAGGGGGCGTGGCTTTGAGCCGTGTCCCCTTTTCTGTTTAAAGAATTAAGCCGAATGTCTGTTCTTGCTCCTTGTTTAAGGAGCATTTCTGCAGAATCTGCCGCAGCATAGGATCAAAAAAAGAAGATCGATTACGTAGTAAGGATGGAACCGCTCATCGTGAACTAACTCCGCTAGATCACGTGCAAACGGGCCACCATGCTTTTGTGCAGTAATCTTAGGATAAGCACTTCTTTCTGTATCTTGCGATAGAAAATCACGTGGCTTCCACTCTCAATTCTGCGCACGTCCGGCCTCTCCGGATCGAAGACCCGCCCCAACGCTGGATTCTCTGCTAGCATCGCGCAGCCTTGTTGCAAAACGGCCACATACTTCTCCGACTGCTGTGTGCTCCAGGTACGTTCGGTGTAGTTCGCTATCTGCAGCAGGTCAGCCGCAGCGCGTTTCGAAAACTGGTATCCAGGCACTAATGTTCCGATTCCCAACCCATCTCACGCCTCACGCTTACAAACGCATCCCCCTCGAAGATTCCACTCGCCTCACCTTCGTCGACGGCACCCCGCAAAGCGGTAAGTTTTGCGTCCTCTTCCTCTTCCAGCTTTCGCAACGCCTCCCGTACCACTTCGCTTAGATCCGCATAGTGTCCACCGGCGACCATGTTGGCTACGAACGTATCTTGTTCTTCGGTCAACTCCACATTCCGCTGGGTCATCTTCGCCTCCAAGCCAACTTCCCTCCAGAGTATCGCAAGGCTTGTTATCGCGGCCGGCCCCCTCATTCGCCGGTACCCGCCACGGCCTATAATGGGACATGGCAAGCTCCTCGCCGGCGCTCTCGAACGCTGGCCACCTGAATCCGGCTCTCTCCAAAGACCCGTCCGCGCAGCCTGCCGATAGCGTCGCTGGAATCGATCTTGAAGCCGCCCTCCAGGTTCCACCGCCGGAGCCTCTCCCTTCCGGAGGCCCGCTGCAAAGCCTGGGGGAACCCTCCGGAGTGTTCACCCCGCTGCCCGCTGCTCCTGCTACACCCGATCCTGCCCCGGCAACGGACATCTCCATCGCCGCACGCTTCGACAAGCTCCTCGCCACTGTCCATCAAAATCGCCCCAACGACGACCTCGACCTCATTCGCCGCGCCTGGGAGTTCTGCATTCAGCAGCACACCGGCCAGTTTCGCGCGTCCGGCGAGCCGTACATTATTCATCCTCTTGAGGTCTGCCAGATCCTTGCCGACATGAAGATGGATTCCACTGCCATCGCTGCCGGCCTGCTCCACGATGCCGTTGAAGACACCGACGTCACCTCGCCCGAGATTGCCAAGCGCTTCAACGAGCAGGTCGCCCACATCGTCGAAGGCGTTACCAAGCTTGACCGAATCAAGTTCGCCAATCGGGAAGACCATCAGGCCGAAAATATCCGCAAGATGCTGCTTGCGATGGTTAGCGACGTTCGCGTCGTGCTCATCAAGCTCGCCGACCGCCTGCACAACATGCGCACGCTCGAGCATCTGAAGCCTGAAAAGCAGCAGAAGATCGCTCGCGAAACCCTCGACATCTACGCTCCGCTTGCGCATCGTCTCGGCATGGGCAAGTTGCGCGGCGAACTCGAAGACCTGGCCTTCCGCTACACCGATCCCTACGCTTACATTCAGGTCGCGCAGGAGGTCGAGTCGCTCCGCAATGCCACTGAAGATTTCCTCGCCAGCATCGTCGCTACGCTGCAGGCCAAGCTGGCGGAGTCCGGCGTCCAGGCCCATGTCGAATCCCGCATCAAGCGCCTCTACTCCATCCAGCAAAAGCTCATCGCGCAGAAGATTCCCGTTGAGCAGGTCTACGATCTGCTCGCCATCCGCGTCATCTGCAACACGGTCGCCGAGTGCTACGCCGTCCTAGGCCTGTTGCACGCACAGTGGCGTCCCGTGCCCGGCCGCATCAAGGACTTCATCGCGATGCCCCGGCCCAATCTGTATCAATCCCTTCACACCACCCTCATCGCTCCCGGCGGCCACCAGTTCGAGGTCCAGATCCGTACCGAGGAGATGCATCGCATCGCCGAGGAGGGCATCGCCGCGCACTGGAAGTACAAGGCCGGCGACGTCGTCTCCGCCAAGGACGAGCAACGCCTTGCCTGGGTGCGCCAGCTGATGGAGTGGCAGCGCGAGATGTCCGACCCCAACGAGTTCATGTCGACCCTCAAGATCGACCTGTACCCCGAGGAGGTCTACACTTTTACGCCCAAGGGTAAGGGCGTCGTCCTGCCCAAGGACGCCAGCCCAATCGACTTCGCGTACGCGATCCACACCGAGGTCGGCAACACCACCGTCGGCGCCAAGG
>CAXTQE010000268.1:0-2888 GCA_964246225.1 uncultured Acidobacteriaceae bacterium
TCTTGTCACTGCGCTTCACGTCGTAGTAGCCGCCGAGGTTGACTCCCCAGAAGAGGCGGGAGGTGACGTTTTGGCCGAGGAAGGCGAAGGTTCCGGAGTCCGCGGTGGAGTTGCTGATCCGGATGGCGATCGGGTTGATGTAGAGGCCGCCGTACTGCGCGTGCAGGGTGAAGCTGGTCAGGGACGTCGCGGCGGCGACAAGAAGGGAACAGAGTTTCATCGGTGTGGCGGACCTCGAGGTGCGGAGTAAGGCAGGTATGGATGAGGCTCGACGACGCAGGCTCAGGCGCGTCCTCGCGCGGAGTTTGCGGGTGGGGGGTAGTTGGGCTTGCGCTTGGCCGGGGAGACGGTTTCCGGTTCGAGCTGGATCGGCCGGCGTTCTGCGACGAGCTTGGCGATGGCGTAGGTGAGCGGTTCGAGGCCGGTGCCGGCTACGGCGGAGATCTCGTAGAAGGGGAGTTTGCGGCGCTTGGCCATGGCGCGGAGCTTCTTGAGCTTGTCGGGGTTGGCGACGTCGATTTTGGCTCCGACCAGAATGGTGGGCTTGTCGGCCAGGGCGGGGTCGAAGCTTCGCAGCTCTTCGGTGATGACCTTGTAGTCCTCGACCGGGTCGGGGCGGCCGGAGCCGTCGGAGACGTCGACCAGGTGAACGATGACGCTGGTGCGCTCGATGTGGCGGAGGAACTGGATGCCGAGGCCGGCGCCGAGGTGCGCGCCCTCGATGAGGCCGGGAAGGTCGGCGATGGTGAAGGATTGTTCGTGCGGCCACTCGCCGACTGAAACGACGCCGAGGTTGGGCTCGAGGGTGGTGAAGGCGTAGTCTGCGACCTTGGGCCGGGCGGCGGAGAGGCGGGAGATGAGGGTGGATTTGCCAACATTGGGGAAGCCGACCAGCCCGGCGTCGGCGAGCAGGCGGAGCTCGAGGCGGTAGTTGCGTTCTTCGCCGGCGCGGCCGAGTTCGTGCTCGCGTGGGGCCTGGTGGGTGCTGGTGGCGAAGTGCTGGTTGCCTCGTCCGCCGCGTCCGCCTCGGGCGACGGGGAGGGACTCGCCGCTGCGGGTGAAGTCGTGGATCTGCTCCCCGGTGTCATCGTCATAAAGGATGGTGCCGACGGGGACCTTGAGGGTGAGGTGCTCGCCGGAGTAGCCGGAGCAGTTGGAGCCGAGGCCATGGCCTCCACGCTGGGCTTTGTGCTCGGGGTTGAAGCGGAAATGGACGAGCGTGTTGTGGCTGAGCGAGGACTCCATGAGGATGTCTCCGCCGTGGCCGCCGTCTCCTCCGGAGGGGCCGCCGCGGGGGACGAACTTTTCCCGGCGAAAGGCCATGCAGCCGTTTCCTCCGTCGCCTGCTTTGACCCGAATTTTTGCTTCGTCGATAAACATGGCGTAAAGGTCAAGTCTAAATCAACTCTTTGGAGTGGGCTGCGCTGACGGACGCACGCGCTCACGGCTTAACACCAACGAGCTATTTTGCTCTTGCCCGGAACTCGGTAGGCTGCCTGCATAGCTACCACCCTGGGAGCGCCATGTTTGCTTTTCGCCGCTCAGAGCGCCCCGCGGCACGCTCAGCGTTTGCGCCGTCCGTGTCCTGGTTCTGGCGCGGCGCTGTGCTTGTGGGGATACTTTGGGTTGCCGCTGGGCGGAGCTGGGCGCAGGAGGTGGACGAGGGAGCGGTGCATGGGTGGGTGCGGGATGCGGCAAACCAACCGGTGGACGCGGCGACCGTTCGGCTGGATGAGCGAGATGGAGCGCCGGGAGCTGAAGTGAAGGTGGAACGGGATGGAAGCTTTCTGGTGCCGGGGCTTCGTCCTGGGGTGTACCGGTTTACGCTGCAGGCGCCGGGACATCTGCATGGACGCGCGGAGGGCGTGGCGGTGACGCTGGGGCAGACTACCGAGCTGCAGGTGGTGCTCGACCGGGCGGGGCCGGGACTTTGGCTGACGATCCGGAGGGCTCCAGAAGCTGGTGGAAGTGATGCGCAGGTATCTCCAAACCTTCCCGGCAGTCCGTCGGGGACGGCGGCCGGGGCCTATGCCGTTGCACTGCCGGATCAGGATGCGGACGGGCTGGTTAGCGTGCATGGCCTGGCCTCGACGCAGAACAGCACGATGGTGGACGGCGTGGGGACGACGCAGGCGTACACGTCGGTGCAGCAGGGCCGGGGCAGCGATCCGGCGCCCGATCCGGATGGGGATGGAGATTCGGCTGAACTGGGGAACGGGCCGGCAAACGGGCTGTCTCGCGGACGCCACGCGGGTGCGGGAGCGACCTACTCGCAGGGCGCGGTGAAGGATTTTCGGGTGACCGGTGACAGCTATTCGGCGCAGATGGGGCACTCGGCGGGCGGAGTGATGACGTCGGTTACGCGCTCCGGGACAGAGGCGTTCCATGGCTCGATCAGCGCGGTGGTTGGGTCGCAGCTGTTTGCGGCGGCCAACCCGTTGTCGATCGCGACGAGCTATACGAATGGAGCCATCGCGAGCGCGGTGGTGAAGCCGCACGATTTGCGGGAGGTGTTCGCGGGTTCGCTGGGCGGACCCATGTTTCGCGGCACGCACCTTGTATTCTTCGATGCGGTGGAGGTTGGGCGCCGGGGCTTTCCGGCAATCTGCTCGCCGGCCGACCCGCAGTTTTATACGTTGACGACGATCCAGAAATCCCTGTTGGCGAGCCGCGGCGTGCGTGCGGCGCAGATTAACACGGCGCTGAACTATCTTTCGTCGCTGACCGGATCGACACCTCGGCGCGCCGATCAGAACAACAATTTTGCACGGCTTGACTGGCATCCGCAGGCGCATCCGGACCTGCTGGCGGAGCTTGGGCTGCAGTACAACCTGGTGCGTTGGAGCGGGCCGGCTGCGCTGCTGGAGGCTCCGGTGGTGAATCGCGCG
>CAXTQE010000269.1:0-1614 GCA_964246225.1 uncultured Acidobacteriaceae bacterium
GCGGCTACGCAGTGAACATCCGCAACGAACCGCAGGACAAACTCCTCCACGTCCAGGTCGGCCCGTTCGGCACCAAGAAAGACGCTGAAGCCATGCGCCAGCGACTGATGGCCGACGGCTTCAACGCCTACATCAAGTAGGCTAAAACCTCGACGTCGTCATTCCGGCGAAGTAAAAACCCCCGTATTGGTCTTCGCCGCCGCCAGCGGCCGCATCCTCTCCGGCAGCGCCTCCGCGATCGCCGCATGCACCGCCGCCATCAGCTCCTCCCGGGTCGCGTACCCCGCAGGATCGATCGGCTGGAGCAGCCGCACCCCCACCACCCCGGGAGTAATCAGCGTCTTGCCCTTGGGCAGGCAACGCTCCGTACCCCACACCGCCACCGGAACGATCGGCGCCCCCGTCCCCTGGGCCAGGTAGAACGGACCCTTCTTGAAGCGCGCCAATCTGCCGTCGAGCGACCGCGTCCCTTCCGGAAACACCACGATCGGCAGCCCCCCGCGCACCGCACGGGTCGCCGCCGCGACGCTGGTCTGCGCCGCCTCCCGTCGCGACCCGCGCTCCACCGGGATAAATCCCCCCATCGTCATCGCCCGGCCCAGCAGCGGGATGCTCATCAGCTCCTTCTTCAGCAGCACCACGCTCCGCCTCGGAATCATCGGAACCAGAGCCGGAGGGTCCAGGTTCGAGACGTGATTGGCCATGAAGATACAGCTTCCGTCCGGAATGTGCTCAAGCCCGCTCAGCTGCACACGCACCCCGGCCCACCGCACTCCCGTGCGTGTCACCCACATCGAAGCCCAGTACAGCCACGTCACATCCTTCGTAATCAGCGCAAGCGGTATGCCGACCAGGCCGACAGGAATACCGAAGGCCAGATAGACGCAGAGCAGAGTCAGCGTCGCAAAAGCATCTCTCACTGTGCTCATGGGCGTTCCCGAAGAACACAAAGGATCATGTCAACCGGCCATGCTGACGGTGAGGTGCGAAGCCGGAACCTGGGCCTGCTCACCGAGAGCCTGCGGCAGACGATGACCGAGCGCCTCCGGTAAGCGATGATAAATATCCCCAAAGCCCCCATTCGACATGATCGCAACGACATCCCCAGCCTCCAGCTGTGGAGCCATCGCAGCCACAATCGCCTGCGCATCGTCCCACACCTCTGCCGGAACGCCCCGCTCCCGCAAGGCGCGCACGATCGTCTCCGGCACCAGCCGCTCCGCTTCTGCAATCACGCCCGACTGAAACACCGCTGCCAGCACCACCCGGTCCGCCAGCGCCAGGCTCTCCACCAGCGCGTCGGCAAAGACGTTGCGTCGCAAGGTATTCGAGCGTGGCTCCAGCACCGCCCACAACCGCCGCCCGGGATACGCATGACGCAGCGCATGAAGCGTCTCGCGGATCGCCGTCGGGTGATGCGCAAAATCGTCGATCACCGTTACCCCGTTCACCTCCGCCCGCACCTCCAGCCGCCGCTTCACGCTGCGGAAGCTCGCCAACGCCGCGGTGATCGCCGCAGCCGGCACGCCCTGCCCCGCCGCCAGAGCCGCCGCCGCCGTCGCATTCAGCGCATTGTGTTCGCCCGGCATCGGCAGCGCGCAGTCAGCAAAGAAC
>CAXTQE010000269.1:1624-2853 GCA_964246225.1 uncultured Acidobacteriaceae bacterium
GTCCAGCCGCCAGCGCATCCCGCCATCGGCATGCGTCAAATCGCGCACGCGCCAGTAGGAGTCGGCAGCCTTGCCGTACCGTTCCACCGCGCAAAATGCCTTTGCAACACATTCGGTTACATTCTCGCTTCCATCGAACGCCACCAGCCGTCCACGCCGCGGAATGAGGTTCACGAACCGCTTGAACGCCGTCTTCACCGCCTCCAGATCGTCATAGATGTCCGCGTGATCGAACTCTACATGCGTCAAAATCGCCGCATCCGGAAAGTAGTGCAGAAACTTCGGCCCCTTGTCGAAGAACGCCGTATCGTACTCGTCGCCTTCAAGCAGAAACGGCTGACGCCCACCCTCGCTCAGCGGCCGCACCAGGAAGCTCGTCCCAAAATTCTCCGCCACTCCGCCAATCAAAAATGAAGCCGCAAATCGCGCATCCCGCCGCGCGGCTACTTCGTAGATCCACGCCAGCATGCTGGTCGTCGTCGTCTTGCCGTGCGTGCCCGCCACCACCAGCGACTCGCGCCCCGCCAGGAACTCGTCATGCAGCAGCGCCGCCATCGAGCAGAACGGAATCCGCCGGTCGAGCACCTCCTCGAGCTCCACGTTCCCCCGCGAGATCGCATTGCCCACCACAACCAAATCCGGAGCCACCGAGAGATGCGCCGCGTCGTAAGGCTGGTGCACCGCAATCCCCTGCTCCGCCAACTGATCGCTCATCGGAGGATAGGCAGCCGCGTCCGATCCGCTCACCCGATGCCCCGCCGCCTTCAGCATCCCGGCCAGCGACGCCATGGCCGTGCCGCACACCCCGATCAGATAAATGTGCCGTCCAGCCCCACGCTTTTCCATCTCCTTAGCCTATCCGCGCACCGCGGCTTCGGCAAAGTGCATGCGCGGGTTCCGCTCGTCGCGCAGATCAAGCTCCACCTCGATGCCCCACGGCAGCGTAATGTTTCCGCCCTCCACATGCCCGCTGCGCAGCCCGATCCCGACCGGCCCGGCGAAGTCCCGCAGCGCATACAGCAGCTGCTCCTCAAGCGGAGGCTGCCCCGCCCAGTCCACGCACTGCCCCATATCCCCGAACACAACTCCCGTCACCCGCTCCAGCATTCCCGCCTGCCGCAGATGCACCAGCAGCCGGTCCCACTGGTACGGCTTCACCCCCACATCCTCCAAAAACAGCACGCCCGTCGGAGGCTCGGCCGCATACGGCGTCCCCAGCGCCTCCACGT
>CAXTQE010000270.1:0-2798 GCA_964246225.1 uncultured Acidobacteriaceae bacterium
GTGGACGATTGAGAGATCGCTCGAGAGCGCGCGGCCGATATAAATGAGGCCACCCACCAGCATCACTCCGAAGACCGCCGTGCCAATGGCTCCGGGGCTGGAGTTCTTGAGCTTTTCGTCCAGTAGCGAACCGGGGGGAGTGAGTACGGGAGTGGCCATATGCGATACCTGCCTTGGTGGAGGTGCTTCGTCCAAGTTAGGCTGAAAAGGCACGATAGGAGATGAACGGATCGTGAATCTTGGCTATACCCCTTTTGTTGTAGATCGCGTGCTGCTGGACAGGAGTTTCCCTAGATGAGGTTGGAGCTGTTCCGGGGCGACATTACGGGACTCGACGTAGACGCAATCGTCAATGCCGCCAACAGCTCGCTTCTGGGCGGCGGCGGCGTGGATGGAGCGATTCACCGCGCGGCTGGGAAGGAACTACTGGCGGCCTGCCGTCTCCTGCATGGCTGTAAGACGGGGAGCGCAAAGGCGACGCCAGGCTTCCGGCTCCACGCGCGCTGGGTCTTTCACACGGTCGGGCCGCGCTGGCACGGCGGGTCGCACGGCGAAGAGGCGCTGCTGGCCGACTGCTATCGGCACTGTCTGGAGCTGGCAGCGGAGCACCAGGCGCGGTCGATCGCGTTTCCGGCTATCAGCACGGGAATCTACCGGTTCCCACGGGAGCGTGCGGCGGAGATCGCGGTGGCCGCAGTGCGGGCCGAGGCGCGGGCGACGGTAGAGCGTGTGGTGTTTTGCTGCTTCGATGACGAGACGGCGGGGATCTATCAAAGGCTGCTGGAGGCGTGATCCGAGGATCGTCGTTAGAAGTCCAAAAGCTCTCGGACCTGCTTCCAGTCGATCGAGCAAAGGCTTCCGGGAAGCAACTCCTCCACGGAAGCGAGGGGGAGCAGGGCGCCACGTTCGAAGGCGAAAATCTCGCCCGTCGCTGGCTGGATCACCCGGATCGTCTGGACCCCCATGTGGGCGTAGTCGGCAAATTTGACGAGCAGGCGGGAGATCCTGTCTTCAGGGGACAGCACCTCGAAGACAGCGATGGGAGGATGGGTCAGTGTCTGCTCGACAGGGCGGCTGCGGTCGAAGACGACGACATCGGGGATGCGGTAGCGCGTGGGGCTGACCTGGACTCGGAGTTCAAGGCGGACGCGGATATTCCACTCAACCTCGAATCTGAGAAACCAGCGCGTGATCGCAAGCTGCCAAGTGGCATGGTCGAACTCTCCCACGGGACGCTCCTCAATCTCTCCATCGACATAGTCGGCGGCGGGTTCATAGAGGTCGGAAGACAGATATTCCGCGACGGAGATGAACGTGGTTGCAGCCATGAACGCACCTCTGCGCTTAGCGTACACCGTCTCTTCGGTGGAGCGGCAAGTTCGCTTAGACTTCCTGAGTGCCGACGATTCTGCGCTTTCGAAACTTCCGCATTGTGATCTTTACGGCAGACCATGCGCCATCGCATGTTCACGCGCGCGGGCCGGAGGGTCAGATCATCTTCTATCTTCAATGCCCAACCGGGCCCCCTGTCGTACGTGCCAACTACGGCGTTCCCGAGGTGTTGGAGAAAGCGCTGAAGTCCCTTGTGGCCGATCATTTAGACTTACTCTGCAAAGCGTGGGAGGACCTGCATGGCGACTTACGATGAGCATGAAGAGGCCGTACGGCAGGGTGAAGTTTTGTACCGTAACCTTCCGCGCGCGGTGAGTGCCCGGTTTGAAGAGAAGCTTGGCTTGATTTTCGTCGAACTGAGCAGCGGCTACATCATCGCGTTTCCTCCTGAACGAGCTGAGGATCTAAGCGGCGCTCCGGTCGAGCAGCTTTCCATCATTGAGGTCACGGCTCCGGGTTGGGGCATTTACTTTCCGCTCATCGATGCAGACCTTTGGGTTCCTGGGTTGGCTAAAGGTATCTTTGGGACCGTGCGATGGGAAGCCGCGTGGGCCGAGGCGCACCAGGACAAGCAGGCGGCGTAGAAACCAGGCATTCTGCCGTCTAGCGCCAGTCGTCGCGGGTAGCCTGGTCGTCTTCGAAGATGGGGTCGAAGCCGTCGGCTTTCTTGATGTGGATGTCGCCGAGCAGGACGGGCTGGTGAAGCAGAACAGCCTGCAGGCGGACAAGCTCAAGCAGCGCCAGAAACATGCAAATCAGCGCGCGCTCCGTGTGGGTATTGTTCAGTAAGCGGCGCAGCGAGACGGGTTTTTCTTCCATCAGCAGACGGCGTTTGACGAAGTCGATCATCTGCGCCACCGTGATCGAATCTTCATCGACGTTGAGCACGGGGCGGGAGCGCAGCCGGGCGAGAATATCCTGGAAGACGCGCACCAGGTCGACCGTGTCGGCGGCGATCTCGCCCTCCGCCGAAGCGTCGCCCCTGAACTGGCGAACTCCGGGGTTGGTCCACGACGCTTCCTCCACCTGCTGCTTTTGCGCGAGCATCTGCGCGGCGGCCTTGAAGCGCTCGTGCTCGATCAGGCGCTCGACGAGTTCCAGGCGGGGGTCGTCCGCGTCGGCTCCAGGCAGCGTAGCGGGGTCGCGCGGCAGAAGCATGCGGCTCTTGATGTGGATCAGCAGCGAGGCGGTGTAGATGAAGTCGCCCGCGGCGTCAACGTCGGTATTGCGAAGATGGTGCGTGTACTCAAGAAACTGAGCCGTAATTCTGGCGATGGGAATGTCGTAGATGTCGATGTTCTGCTTGCGGATAAGGTCGAGCAGCAGGTCGAAAGGACCGTCATACACCCGGCCTACGGTGATCGAGAAAGGCGATTGGGAGTCGTCGTTCTTGGTTGGAGCAGGGC
>CAXTQE010000271.1:0-2778 GCA_964246225.1 uncultured Acidobacteriaceae bacterium
AAGAACAAGTCGCCGAGCGCGTAGCGCCGCCGGTAGGTGATCCAGCGCTGCCGCAAATGGTGCGGCCGGTCGTGAAGCATGTGACAGCGCTGGCAGAGGCTCTTCAGGTTGGCCAGCCGGTTGTTCGTGGGGTCGCTGTCCAGATGAGGGGGGGCGAGCACGACGCGGGTGGTGCGCATCCGGGTCGCGTCGACCAGGTCGGGCGGTAGGGCAGGGCGGCCGCGTTTGTTGCGCCAGATCTGGGCTGTTACGTCATACCAGCGACCGTCAGGCAGGCAGCGAAGCTGTGCCAAATTCGGCCGGCCGCACCCTTGGCAGCGTCCGCCCGCCCGCACGAAACGCACCCGGGCGCTCAGCTCGCGCCAATGCGGCGGGTAGAGAGGCCGAAGCTCAGCACGTATCGGCATGCACTCGTGTCCCCGCTTGCCTTAGGTGTTCGGACCGGTGCGCCTGGCCTTTGCTGCCCTGTCGCTTGGCAGCCACCACTTGACCGGCTTCTGCTCAGGCTCCCTCGCCACTAGCTGCTTTCCAGGCGGGCGGCCGCGTCGCTTCGGTTCTGCCAGCTTAGGCACCTCGGGTTGGAGAGGCTTGGCGGGCACGATTTGCGATAGCTTGGCTTCGGCGGACAGGCGGGCATGGCGTTCGATGTCTAACGCCTCGGCCGCGGCCATCTCGGCATGGGCCAGCTTGGTCTGCAGCTGCTGAATTGTGCGCTGCGCGTCGGCCAAGGCCTGCTGGGCGGCCACCCGCTCGATGCGTTCCGCCTTGAGTTCGCTGGCCATAGTGGCCAAGCGGGCGCGCAAGCTGTCGGACGTCTCGGATGAGCGCAGCGTATAGGGGGCAGCTATCTGACCCTCGCCTCGAGCTGATCTATGGTTCTGCTCGATAGGCCGGCTTTGCTGGACGGTTCCGGGTGTCAGGCCAAGCGCAGACCGCATCCGGTCTTCCGCGGCTGGCGTGCCATTCAGGGTGAGAGTCGTGCTGCCGTCAGGTGGGCTCATCGTCATCAATATCCGGGTGAGTAGTGTACGAGCAGATAACGGCCACGCAGCCGTCCATTTCCACATGCGCGAAGAATGTCTCCACGTTACGCGCTGATGTTATACAACGGTCAAATGCTCTATCCGCTCGTCAAGAATTCGAACCGGGCGGAATACGTAAGCTGCCACACGCGCCTACTCGTAGCAAAGACTAAGTCACGTGGATGCGCGATTTTACTGAGCTTTTTTTCTCAAGTCGATCAAAAGCTTCGTAAGCGATTGGGTCCGATTTCAGTCTGAAAGAAAGTGTCTGAACTGCCGTAGTAGTGGATATGACGTGCTGGTGAGGATCATGTAGTCCATGGTCAACCCCGCTGCGGCTGAACGTGGATGGATAGCTTCTATGCGAGACTTCCAGACATGAGGCACCTATTTGTTTGCACAACCTGCGGCTTGTTAGCGCTACCCCAGATCGCCGCCGCGGCTGACCAGGCCGAATTCGTGGGTCGAGATTTTCCCAAGACGTTGACCTTTGATGAGCCCGGAATCGACGACGAGGTCTCTTTGCCGACCTTGATCATACTCCCTCATGGTGCGCCAGCCGGTAACGAGACAGATTTGAACTTTGAGTTGGATAAGCGTCTCACCGATGTTTTGAGCCTACGAATTAATGTCGGGTAGACGTCTTTGTCGCGCCTGGACGATGGAGCACAGGGTTGGCAAAATGCGGCGGCAACCCTGAAATACGTGGCTGTTGATGACTTTTCGGCCGAGCGGATCGTCTCGATAAGCTTGACACGCGAGTTTGGGGGTTCCGGTGCAGAGCGTATTGGTGCCACCTCAGTGAGTACGACAACCACTGCGGTAAACTTCGGGCAAGGCTTTTCCACATTCGTGGCCGAGCTTTTGCTAAAGCCTATTGCTTTGACCGGAAATATCGGTGCCGAGATACTGGATGAACCGAAAGGATCTGTCGTCCAACAGGCGCTAATAAGTGCATCGCTACAGTACAGCTTCGAAGTTCTTATGGCGAGCAGTGCGGGAGATCGGCTGCCCTCGCTGATGCGGCCGTTCATTCCCATCGTAGAATGCGTCTACACTCAACCGACTGGCAGAGAAGTAGCGCTCGGAACATTAGCGCCCGGGCTTATATATGCGGGTAAAGGTTACCAGGTTGCCGTTGAGGCGCTGCTACCATTTACGAAGAGTGCAGGTAGCCATGCCGGATTCATCGCACAACTGAATATCTCACTCTCGATGCTGGGTATGCCGGCGTTAGCCAAACCTTTATTTTAGCACGACTTTGTATGACGTCCGCAGTCTCCCAACCTTGTGGTAAAAGCGACAAAGTCCAACCGAACGGCATTTGGGCAAAGGTCTGCTGTGCGGGCAAGCCGGACCGATTCGGCTCGGGCTCAATGCGACGGCGCCTTTGCCGTGAGCTGATCGAGAGCTGGCCTTTGGCGCCGCCGGTGAGAGAGCCAGAACCTTCGACACTTTGGCATTGGCAAATCAAAAGCGTCAGTAGAGTCCACTCAGACGATTTGTCGCCGAGTTGCAACCCCGGTTACCTCCGGCCACACCCCTGACAGCGTCCCTTCGGGGGTACGCCATAGGACGGGCAGGATAGCACAGTTCGTGGAACAAACAAGGAACTCTGGACGACGGTTTCGATAGCATGACGTTCTATTTGCTAATCCGGAACTGCGTTTTCACAGAGCCTCGATGGAGAGCGGACATCATATCCGGCAAGTCCGCCCTCCGGCTGGCTCTCGTTTTTTCGGAGCCGCACTGTGCA
>CAXTQE010000272.1:0-2707 GCA_964246225.1 uncultured Acidobacteriaceae bacterium
AAGACTCACAATAGGTGAATGAGCTTCGTGAAACGTCATTCTCGTGGAGGATTGCCCTCACGACAGCTTACCGAGATCGAGACTTTTCAGCAAGGAAGGGTATGCTTTGAGGACGATGGCGCGTCGGAACTCGATTCATAAATTTGGCGAGTTGGACCTAATTACCCGAATACGGGAGCGCAGCAAGGCGAGAAATCGCGCGGTGCGGATCGGAATCGGAGACGACTGTGCGGTGCTTCGAGTCCCGGCAGCCGCGGAGATGGTGGTTACGACGGACTTCAGCCTGGAGGGCAGGCACTTTCGGCGGGACTGGCATACGCCGGAGTCGGTGGGGCACCGGTGCCTGGCACGGGGCTTGTCGGATATCGCCGCAATGGGGGCGCTTCCAGTGGCGGCGTTTCTCTCGCTTGCGATGCCGGCGCCGCTCGATGTGCGCTGGGTGGACGGGTTTATGGCTGGATTCGGGGCACTGGCAAAGCTTTGGGGGACGGAGTTGGCGGGCGGGGACACCAGCCAGGCGCCGGGGAGAGAGATCCTGGCGGACGTGGTGGTGACCGGGGTCATAGCGCAGGGCAGGGCATTGCGGCGGAGCGGAGCCCGGGTGGGGGACCAGATCTATGTGACGGGGAGTCTGGGTGGGTCGGCGGTGGAGCTTGACGATCTGGCTCACGGCCGGTTGCAAGCCCGGCGGAGGGCGACGGGAGGGCAGCCGCACACGTTTCCGGAGCCGCGGATCAGGGTTGGACAGGCCTTGCTCCGGCGCGGGCTTGCGACAGCGTGTATGGATGTGAGCGACGGATTGTCTTCGGATGTGAGGCGGATTTGTGAGTCTTCTAGCGTGGGAGCCCAGATGGATGCGGTGCATATCCCGTTAAGACCGGGAGCGACGCTGGAACAGGCGTTGAGCGGCGGGGAAGACTATGAGCTGCTATTTACGGCGGGAGAAGAGGTACGCATGCCGGGAAAGATCGCAGGCATAGCGGTGACTCGGGTGGGCAGGATCACGCGGAAGGCGCTGGGCGTGACGCTGCTTGAGACGGACGGGTCACGTCGTGAGTTGAAGGCGGCTGGGTGGGAGCATTTTCGCGTGTAGGGCGTTGCTGAGGCTCTGTGGAAAACTTGGACTGAAGGAATTTCTTTTTCTGCCGATGTATGGAGAGAGGAGCAACAGGTGAGGGAAGCGACACGGGTGATTCGTTCGACCTTGACGAAGCCGGAGGCGGGGAAGCCATTGCATGCAGGGCCGGTATTTGCGGCGCCGTTTCATGTGATGGGAGATCCGGGTGCGACGGCGTATACGTATGGCCGCTCGCATAACCCGACCTGGACGGAGCTGGAACGGGCGATCGGGGTGATGGAGGTTGGGGACCAGCAGGAAGCGGCGGGGGTGCGATGTTTTGGGTCGGGGATGGCCGCGGTTGCGGCTGCGTTTGGGGCGACGCTTGGGTCGGGAGACACGGTCGTGCTGGCGGCGGGAGCGTACTTTCTGGCGCGGCAGCTGCTTGAGGAGGTGTTTGTGCCGGCGGGAGTTCGGATACGGACGGTCGCGGCGGGAGAGTTGACGGAGCCGGCGTCGGTAGCCGGGGCGCGGCTGGTATGGCTGGAGACGCCGAGCAATCCGGAGCTGGACGTCACGGCGATTGAGGGGGTGTGCCGGGTGGCGCATGCGGCCGGAGCCTTGGTGGCGTGCGACAACACGACCGCGACGCCGCTCGGTCAGAGGCCGTTGGAGTTGGGCGCGGACCTTTCGGTGTGTTCGGATTCGAAGGCGATGAGTGGAGGAAGCGATGTGGTGATGGGGCATGTGGCGACGCGGGATGCGACGCTGCTGGCGCGGGTGGACCGGCAACGGACGCTGACGGGAGGGGTTCCGGGGCCGATGGAGGCGTGGCTGCTGATGCGGTCGCTGGCGACTTTGCCGCTGCGCCTGGCGCAGAGTTCGGCGAATGCGTTGGTGCTGGCGGAGTTTTTCGGCACGCGCGGTGAAGTAAGCCGGGTGCTCTATCCGGGGCTGAAGACACATCCTGGGCACTTGGTGGCGGCAGCGCAGATGCGTCACTTTGGGCCAGTTTTGAGTTTTACGTTGCAGGACCAGCGAGCGGCAGAACGGTTTCTGTCTGCGGCACAGTTGATTACGCAGGCGACCAGCTTCGGCGGGGTAGCGACCACGGCGGAGCGGCGCGCGCGTTGGGGGCATGACGGGATCGCGCTGGGGTTTATCCGGTTGAGCGCGGGTTGCGAGGATGGGGCGGATCTGATTGAGGATTGCGAGCAGGCCTTGGAGGCGACGGCTTGAGCGCGGGGTTTGCGCGTGCGTGGGCGGCGGAGGTGCTGCAGCGGCCGCCGTTGATAGCGCCGGCGAGGCAGTATGTCTGGCCGTTGCGAGTGCAGGGTGAGGAAGAGGCGCTGGCTCGCGGGGCGCTGCAGCTGGTGGTGCGTCCACGGGAGGGCGGCCCGTACCTGCTGACGTGCGCGTTGGGGTTCAGCGATCCGGGGATGCCGACTGGGCTATATGGGTGTCCGAATGCTGAAGAGCTGTGCGCGGTGGCGGGGGGGTACGCGTACGTGGCGGACGCGCGCACACCTGAGCGATGCACGCAGGTGGGACTGCGGCCGGTGGTGGAGGTGTGGGTTCTTGCAGAGGCGCGGCTGCTGCTGTTTGTGGGATTTCACTTCATGGTGGCGTGGGGAGTGGAGGGGCTCGCAT
>CAXTQE010000273.1:0-2690 GCA_964246225.1 uncultured Acidobacteriaceae bacterium
GCCGCCGATGCCGCGCTCTACGAGGCCAAGGGTGGCGGACGCAACCACGTCGTGGTCACCAACGGAACCGACGCGGATACCAGCGCAGGGGGGGACCTGGCGGAGACGGCGCTGCAACGCCGGTTCTGGCAGGCGACCTCCTGAGCCGGGGCGGGCGCCGGAGCGGGCTGCGAGGGGGCTGTCGCGGCCGGGCGGTTGCGCCTGCGGCTCAGCCGCCCGAAGCGACCGGAGAGCAGTGTGTTCGGATGCGGGCGATTCTCCTCCGCAGCAGCCCGGGCCGTGGCTTCGCGCTCGTGCCGGGCGTCGGCGTCGAGCTTCTCGCGCTTGGCTCCAAAAGGCTCGCCGTCGTTGTTGAGCATCTCGGGCGCAAACGCGCCGGATGGCTTATGGCGAAGGCGGTTCCAGCGTTCGCGCATGGCACCGATAAACGCAAAGTGGACCGTAAGCCACTCGCGTGCGGTGTTGAAGCTGAAGGTGGTGACAAGGTAAAGCGAGAGCGCCACCATCAGCGCGACCACGAGCGACGTGCCGGGTAAATTCAGGCTCTGCAGGAGCGCGCCGGCGATCAGCACGCCAGCGAGGCCGGAGATGGGAAGGGCATTGTGCCAGAGCAGATGCCCAGGCAGAAGAGCGAGTGCGGCAGGAGCAAACACCAGCCACAAAGCCAGGCCGAAGAGCTTGGCCAGAGGAGAACCCGCGGGCCGGGAGCGGAGCCAGCAAAGGCCCAGGCGCGCCAGCAGGATCGGCAGAAACAGGGAAGCCACGCCCAGAACCTGCAGCAGCGCGTCGGCGATGTAGGAGCCGATCGGGCCAATCCAGTTGTGGGCCGACCGGTTTGCCGGGGCGAGCGCGCCGACCGTGTTCAAGGAGGGATCGGAGGGCGCGTAGCTGACCAGCGCGAGCAGCAGCAGGATGGCGCTTACCAGGACAAGCAGCCCCAGCACCTCATTCAGGCGGCGATTGCGCGTCGGCGTGGCGATCAGGCGAAGGGGCTTCATCGATTCTCTTCCCGGGAGCGTGACCGGCACGCAAGCAGCGCGAACGACGCGTCCCCTTGCGAACCCTGGCTCTCCTGATCGATTACAACAGACGAGGGCGTTTTTCCGGGAGTGTCGAAGCGGATCGGGAATCAGGATGCAAACCATCCCAGACGTGCCGCATCTACTCCGATACGTACCAGCTGGGTGAACATTGGTTCGCGCAGTGTATGCGTTTGGCGGGGGAGCGGGATTTTCGCGATTTCTCCTGTTTGCCATCGGCGAAGGAGAATCGCAAACAGCCGGTGGACCCTGTTCAAACGTTATCGATATTTTGAAGCTCCGAGGACGAGAGGACGCCCATGGCCGAGATGAGCAACAGTGATATGGAAAAGGTTTTAAAAAGTGTCATCAACGTGCTTGAGGACGGCCAGAAGGGCTTTGCCGACATCGGTGAGCACCTGAAGGACGACACCCTCAAACGCTACTTCCTGGCGGAATCCTTGAAGCGCGCCAACTTCCGGGGCGAACTCGAGAACGAACTCCACCGGCATGGCGTGAAGGATGTTCATGAAGACGGCACGACAGCGGGGGCCATCCACCGCACCTGGGGCGACCTCAAAGCCAAGGTCTTCGGCACAAGCGATCACGACCTGCTGGCAACCGCGGAACAGGGCGAAGATACCGCCAAGAAGACCTACAAGGAAGCACTCGCCAAAGAACTGCCCGCGCCACTTCGGCAGCTATTGGAAGAGCAAAATCGGCACATCGTCAGCTCCCACGATTATGTTAGGAACCATCGCGACGCAACTACGTCTAAATAATCAGAACGCAGCGACGTTGGGCGGTGGGGTCAAACCCATCGCCCTTTTTTTGTGGAGATGCTATGACTTTGGGACGCATCGCACTGGCTACACTCTTCCTTGCGGCGGGAGCGATGCACTTCCTTGTTCCTCAGGCGTACGAACGGATTGTTCCACCGTACCTGCCGGCTCCGCACGCGCTCGTCCTTGTCAGCGGAGCGTGCGAAATGCTGGGCGGCGCAGGTCTGCTCCTGCGTTTCAGCCGGCGCGCCGCAGCCTGGGGACTAGTGGCTCTGCTCGTCGCGGTTATGCCTGCCAACATACAGATGGCACTGGATCACGCGCATTGGCCGAAGATCCCGGAGTGGGCTCTCTGGCTAAGGCTCCCGATTCAGCTTCCGCTAATCGCGTGGGCATGGAGGTACACGCGGGCTAGAGCTGCATAGGGCCGAAGTGCAGGTAGAAGACGACAGCCGAAGCCAGCAGGCAGTAGATGCCGAACAGGTACCACTTGCCGGATTCAAGCCAGCTCGAAAGCCAGCGAAGCGCGACCAGGCCAGCCAGAAATGCAAAAAATGCTCCGAGAAAGCTGAACATCAGTCCGGATTTGAGGTCGACGGGAGTGCCGAGTGCGGCTCGCGCATGGGCGTCTTTCATCAGGCGAAGGCCCTCACGAGCGACCACCGGAGGCGTGAGCACCACCGCCAGCGCGAAGCTGAAGCGCTCGGCCCGCTCCTTGGTAGCCCCGGTCAGCATGCCGGTCGAGATGGTGGTACCGGAGCGGGAGAAGCCGCGAAAGGGAAGTGCCAGCCCCTGGACGAAGCCCATCCACCCGGCCTGGCCCATGGTGACGCTGCCGCTGCCGAAGTTGCCGGTGATGGACTCGCGGACCGGAGGAGCAATCTGCCGG
>CAXTQE010000274.1:0-2643 GCA_964246225.1 uncultured Acidobacteriaceae bacterium
ATGTGTCGCTGGGGCGGGGGCCGGGGCGGTGCAGCTTTCTGACCTGCGATCTGACCGAGGAGTATGTGCGGATCAACGCGGATTATTCGACATAGAGGGTAATTCGGGCCGCCGCGTTCCTGGATTGGAGCGCGGCGGCAGGTTGGCTTAGCGGGGGATGCGGCGGTGGACGGCTCCGGCGGCTCCTAGAAGGCCGGTCGCCAGGAGCACGAGGCTGCTGGGCTCCGGCGTGACGCTGGTGGGAGGACCGACCGGGGCGGGCGGTGTGCCGATGGTGGTGGTTCCCGTGGGGAGTGCGTCGCCGGCGTAGGCGAGCATGTCGATGGTGGGGTTGGTGGTGGCGGCGCCGGAGTTGTCATCGAGGTACCAACTTACCGTGTAGGACGTGCCTACGTTGAGTCCGGACAGCTCCTGGTAGAGGAAGTCATAGCCTTGGACGGAACCATCGCACCAGAAGATGGCGCCGGAGTGGGCGTTGGCTCCGCATCCGTACCCGGCGGAGCTGGACGCGACTTCTCCGATGGCGGTGGTATCGACGGACTGAATGGCGCGACCCCAGCCGTCACCGGGGAAGTTGGTGCTGACGGCCGCGGCGCTCTGCTCGAAGCCGGGGTCGGAGAGTAGATTGCTGGTGCCGCAGCTGGAGGCAGTAACGCAGGCGTCATCGAAGGAGAAGAAGGCCGGCGCTTCGCGGAAGGCGAAGGTGACGTACTCAAGGCTGTTGTCTGCGGTGAAGGTGGACGAGAACTGTGTGTAGGTGGTGAGCGCGGAGGGATGAACCGAGGCGAGATCGAAGATGGCACCGGTGGGCGCCGTTTGGGCGAGGGCTTGGCTGGGAACCAGCGAAGATGCAGCGGCAAGCGACGTAGAGAACAGCACGAAGAAGTTGAAACGAATGGACATGGGATCTCCTTGACAAGCTTCCACAGGCTTTGTGGATCGTACGTAGGCAATGGACCCGGTGTGGCCGAAGTATAGGTACGACCCTGGGGGAAGTACAAGGTAAATCTGTCACGAACCGGGATTCTTTGGTGGAAAGGCTTTGCCATCCGGATCGGAAAGCGCTCTCTGAAGAACCAAGCGCGAAGCGGCGAAAAAAAGTGCTAAAGATTTCGCAGATTGTGCCGATAAGAAGGATGAGGCAGGAGCTTCCTGGCTGCATGACCTACGAAGCAGAAGCGCTCTTCCAGCGACGGCGTGGAAGCGGCGCATGACGTACCCTGCCGCGGCGATTTATGCTTAGCGGGGACAGCTTCACACTCCCCGAGCGAATGGATCATTATGGCGATGGTGTTGGATCAACCCGTAACGCAGACGCAACCCGAGACGCTTGCCGCAAGCGCTGATTTTCACGCCGAGGTCTCCGAGTGGCTGGAGGCGTTCGATCAGCTGGTTGCGGGCGACCGGACCCAGGCAGCGGCGCTGCTGGGCGCATTGCGTCAGCACGCCGGTGCGGCGGGCGTGGAGGTTGCAGGCCCGCTGACGACGCCTTACCGAAACACCATCGCTCCGGAAGAGGAGCTGCCGTATCCCGGCGATCGTGGCTGCGAACGTCGGATCGAGGCGCTGATCCGCTGGAACGCGATGGCCATGGTGCACTCGCAGAACAAGAAAGATCCGGGCATTGGTGGGCACATCTCGACGTACTCCTCTCTGGCTACGCTGCTCGAGGTGGGCTACAACCATTTTTTCCGGGCGAGCTATGGCAGCGAACCGGGGGACTTTGTGTACTTTCAGGGCCATGCGTCTCCCGGGGTGTACGCGCGGGCGTTTCTGGAGGGCCGGCTTGACGAGGCTCGGCTCAAGAACTTTCGCCATGAGCTGCGCGAAGAGCCGGGGCTGTCGAGCTATCCGCACCCATGGCTGATGCCGGATTTTTGGAATTTTCCGACGGTTTCGATGGGCATCGGGCCGCTGAATGCGATCTACCAGGCGCGATTCATGCGCTATCTCGAAAATCGAGGACTGATCCAAAAGACGGAACGGAAGGTTTGGGGCTTTCTGGGCGACGGCGAGTGCGACGAGGTAGACACGCTGGGGGCGATTTCGCTGGGTGCGCGCGAGGGGCGGGACAACCTCATTTTCGTAGTGAACTGCGATCTGCAGCGCCTGGATGGGCCGGTTCGAGGGAACAAGCGAATCATCGACGAGCTTGAGGGTGAGTTCCGAGGCGCGGGCTGGAATGTGATCAAGGTGATCTGGGGATCGGATTGGGACGATCTGTTCGCGCGCGACAGGTCCGGTCTTTTGTTGAAGAGGATGGAAGAGTGCGTGGATGGAGACTTCCAAAATTTCAAAGCCAAGGATGGGGCACACCTGCGCAGGGAGTTCTTTGGCCGTTACCCGGAGCTGCTGGAGTTGGTCAAGGACATGTCCGACCAGGAGCTTGGGATGCTGCATCGGGGTGGCCACGATCCGGTGAAGATTTATAACGCATACAAGCGTGCGATGGAGCACAGGGGCGGCCCGACCGTGATCCTGGCGAAGACGGTAAAGGGCTACGGCCTGGGATCCGCGCAGGCGCGCAATGCGACGCACAGCGAGAAGAAGCTGGCGGATGATGGGCTGGCGGCGTTTGTGAAGCGCTTCGATATTCCGATCCCCGAGCAGGCGGCCAAGGACGGGGCATTTTACCGGCCGGAG
>CAXTQE010000275.1:0-2639 GCA_964246225.1 uncultured Acidobacteriaceae bacterium
AATGATGCCGCTATCTCCATATTGGGTCGAGCCTCCGGGCGGGCTGGGCTTGACGGGCTGCTGGGGTGGGGAGGCGGCCTGCTGCTGGGGGCTGATGCGGGTGCGAACGCTCGCGCCCTCGACAACGTCGTCGGTAAAGGAGCTGGCGACGAGCTGTCCGGAGTGAAGCCCACCCACGATCTCGACCTCGGAGCCGTAGTCGCGGCCAATCTGGATGGGCGTCAGCTTGACCTTGCCGTTGTCGATGACGGCGACGGTGGGCTGGTCGTTGCGGATTCCGACTGCGTCGCCGGTGACGACGAGGGGTCCACCTACGTCCGCCGCATCTCCGACCTTGTCGGCGAAGGTGACCACGGCGTACATGCCTGGAATAAGCAGACCGGCGTGGTTGTCGACCTGGACCTCAACGAGCTCCGTGCGGCTGTTTTGATCGATCGAGTCGGCGGTGCGGGTGACGGAGGCGTGGAATGTTTTGTCGGGTAGCTCCTGGAAGTTGAGCGCGGCGGCCTGTCCGTTGTGGATCTGGCTGGCGTAGCCCTCGGGGACGGAAACAAGGATGCGGAGCCGGTCGGACTGGGCGATGGTGAAAAGCGCGCCGCCCTGGCCTCCCATGCCGGTTGAAGGCGTGGCGAGGTTGGTTCCTGAGCCGGACGCGCCGCCAGTATTGGTAGCGCCGTTCTGGGCCGATCCAGACGCACTGGACCCGGTGGCAACCGGAGCGGGGGCGCTGCTGCCGCCCGAACCTGACGCCTGGATCAGGTCGCCGTTGTCGACATTGCGCTGGATCACAACGCCGTCGAAAGGGGCGGTAACGCGCTCGAACTGCTGCAGCGCAAGGGCATGGCCCAGGTTGGCCTTATAGGCTTCCACGTTGCGTTCAGCGGCCGCGACGTTGGCGATCTGGGACTGGTAGTCGGCTTCGCGCTGGTCTCCATCCTGGCGGGAGAAGACCCCGCGGGCGACCAGGGCCCGGTAGCGCTCAACGGTGACCTTGGTGAGGGCGAGCTGGGTTTGCTGCTGGGCAAGCTGGGCCTGGGCCTGATCGACCTGCTGCCTGGCCTGGGAGACCTGCTGGTCAAGGTCGGGAGCATCGATGATCGCAAGCAGCTGGCCCTTATGGACGTGGTCGCCGATGTCGACGAAGCGCTTCTTCAGGTAGCCATTGGCGCGGGCGTAGATCGAGGAGACCGTGATCGGAATCGTGGTTCCGGGAACCACCAGGCCGCCGCCGCTCTTCGCGCGCATCACCTTGACCACGTCGATCTCGGGTTCCTGGGTCTGCTCACTAGCCTGTTGCTTCGTCTCTTTATTACGGGCGAGACGAGGAAGGAGCCCGATAATCAGCGCAAGGAGCATGACGGCGAGGACGCCGGCAATGAGCCAGAAGAGGACGCGATTGCCCTTGACGCGCTTGAAAGGAGCTTCGACGGTTTCGGCAATGGGACGATGGTGCTTCTTGGCGCTGGAATTGGTTTGGACGAAGCTGTTGCCAAGTTTGCTGTCGTCGGCGGAGTTAGGGTCAGCGAAGGAGCTGGCCAGGGCATGCTGGTCGGCGTAGTTGGGGTCAGCAAAGTCTCGTCCAAGGCGGGGTGCGTCCGTGGCGTTGCTCTGGTCGAAAGCCTGGCCGAGGGTGCGGCTTTCGGGATCAACGGGGCGTCCAAAGTCTTCGCCGAGGTGCTCACGGCCGTCGCTGAGACGAGGAGACACATGGGCTTCGAGGTGGTTTGGATCTTGATCGTGCGGGTTGTTCGGCATTACGCGGTTTGCTCCTGAGGCTGGCCGGGGGAGGCGGGTTTGCCCAAAGAATTCTCTCCTGAGGGAACGGGACCGTACTCCTGGTCGATCTGGCGGTCGAAGTCGATGGGAGCGTCTTTTTTCAGCAAGGAATAGATGACGGGCACGATGAAGAGGGTACCGAGGGTCGCGAGCAGGAGTCCGCCGATGACGGCGCGTCCGAGCGGCGCGTTCTGCTCGCCGCCTTCGCCGAGGGCGAGCGCCATGGGCAGCATACCGATGATCATGGCGAGCGCGGTCATGAGCACGGGGCGGAGACGGGTGTGACCGGCGTTGAGTGCGGCTTCGAGGCGGTCCTTGCCGGCGATGCGCTCGTCATTGGCGAAGACGACCATGAGGATGGAGTTGGCGGTGGCAACGCCGATGGTCATGATGGCGCCCATGAGCGAGGGAACCGAGAAGGTGGTCTGGGTAACGAAGAGCATCCAGAGGATGCCGCAGAAGGCCCCAGGGAGCGCCATCAGGATGATGAGGGGGTCGAGCCAGGACTGAAAGTTGACCGCCATCAGGAGGTAGACCAGGCCGATGGCAAAGATGATGCCGATGCCGAGGCGGAGGAAAGAATCGGACATGGTCTTAACCTCGCCGCGCAACGCGAGGGTGGAGCCAACGGGGAGCGTCTTGGTTTCATCGGCGATGATTTTGCGGATTTCGCTGGCCACGCCTCCGAGGTCGCGCCGGTCGACGTCGGCGTAGACATCGAAGACGGGCTGAATGCTGTAGTGGTCGATGATGATTGGGGTCTGGTCGCGGCGGAAGGTGGCCAGGTTGCCGAGAAGCTGTGAGGTGTCCCCGCTGGCAGAGGTAACGGAGGTGCGGGCGAGGGCGGGAAGGGAGTCGATGCG
>CAXTQE010000276.1:0-2636 GCA_964246225.1 uncultured Acidobacteriaceae bacterium
GACGGGCGTAAACCTCACGGGGCTGGCCCGCCTCGTCGAGGACCTGGAAGCGATGCTCGCCGACCGCCGGCCCGAATGGGAACCCGCCCACCGCACCCTGGTCGCCCGCCTGGCCCAGGGTGCCGCCGGCCGAGCCCTCAGCTTCAACCTCCCCGAGTACATTGCCTCCCGCGCCGATGCGCTCGTGCTCCTCCGCTCGGCCCTCGCCGACCCAGACCATACCCCCCTCTTCAAAATGACCGAAACCTACCGTGCCGGCGCCGAAGGCCAGCTCAAAACCACATCCCTTCTCCGCACCCTCGGCCTGGTCCTCGAAGACCTGCTCCTCCTCCAGGCCGGCACCCCCGAGCGGGTCCGCAACACCGACATCCGTGCCGAACTCGACCGCCTTGCCGCCGCGGTGTCTTTCGCCTGGATCGAGAACGCCAGCCGCGGCCTCGACCAGGTCACCAGCGGCATGCGTCGCAACCTGCTCCGCAATCTTTCGCTCGACGCCTTTGCCTCTAGCCTCGCCAGCTAGGCAGCAGCATTGTGGTGCAGTGGACCTCTAGTTCTCCGACGGCCGCTCTACATGATCGATCACCAGCACATCTACCTGGCCTTTGGATCGTTCGAGCCTGAGACCAAGCTGCTCTTCGAGCGCAGTGTAAATTGAAGGTCTGTCCGACACCTCGGACGCAGTTCCGGCACCGGCGCTGACCGGCTGCGGCGGCTCATACGTGAGCGTAAAGTCATAGTTCCCAGGGAGGCAGGTACGGTCGTAAACCTGCCGGTCCAGACCAAAAGAGGAGCGGGAGAGCATGTCCGCAAGACCAGCAAGAGTGACATGATGCCCAACACCCACACCTAAGGCCTTCGCTTCGAAAAATCCTTGCGGATTGCCTTCTGGTGGTGTGACCTGCTGTAGCTTCGAGCCGCCTTTGGCGAGGACAAGAGAGTAGATCGGCATCTCCACCATCTCCGAGTGAAGGGTGAGATGAAAGCGGTCAGAAAGGAACTGCTGCAGCACGCGCCTCTGCTGCTCGCGATTGTAAGTCTTCCACTCAACAAGGTCGGAGTCACCGACCTTTGCCGTGACCACGTAGTAATCGCTGGCACCCCATGGAGGAAGGGCATGAACGGAGTGGTCGCGAGTAATGCTATACGCATAGCGGATCAAATACTCGAGCGGAGCCGCATTGGCCAGAAAGCCACCGCAGTAAAACGTAGCGGACCCCCATGAGCCTCCGTTTGTACGCGTACCGACGCCACTTCAAACTTGACTAAGTTGTGCGATGCTATCGCGGCTACCGACTCTGAATCACTGGGAGGCATCTGTGCGGCCAGAACCGGGGAAGCTGCCAGAAAAGCGAACGCAAGGATCGAACAATATGCTGTGGATCGCACTTGGAGCACCTCTGTTCGAAGATCGTCGGCAAGCTAGACTACGCGGAGCTCTTCCTACAACACGGTCGCTTGGAAGCAGCTTCAGGGTACACCTTCGGCGAAGTGCATTGAGGATCTGTTCGCAAGAGTGCTGCATGCTGATTTGCTTCTCACGAGGTCTTGCAGATAGGGCCGCTGAAAAGCTCCTGAGCCGAGCTAAGCTCGCCGGGCAGCCTTATGCAGCCGGTCGCGAATCGCCTCCCCCATGCCGGACGCCTCAGGCACAGGACACACGATGATGCTTGCGCCGGCATCGTCGAGCTCGCGCAGACCCGCAAACAGCCGCTGCGCCAGCATCTCCGGCTTCCACCATGGCCCCCAGCGATACACCCGCTGAGCGCACGAGCTGTCCCAGCCATCCGGAAGCATCACGCCGAGTGTCTCCACATTGTCAAACGCACGGTCGATGGCCTGCACCAGCGCGAGCGGCAAGGAAGCTTCGGCACGCTCTGCTGCCGAGCGGCCCCCTTCGACCAGCACCAGCCGCGCGCGAGGCGCATAGTGCCGCAGACCAATGCCCGGGGACGGAAGACCTTCAGGCGAGGAGGGAGAGCGCTCCCCCGGCACAAAAACTTCCGCGTAGTCGACGACCGTCTCAAGCATGTGCCGATCGATCGCTCCCGGCCGGTAAATACGCACACCTTGGTCCGTGATCTCGGCCACCGTAGACTCCACGCCGACTTCGCTTGGACCGCCATCGAGCACAGCCTCGATTCGACCGTCGAGATCCGCCAGGACATGCTCGGCACAGGTCGGGCTGGTATGCCCGAACGTGTTCGCGCTTGGCGCCGCGATCGGCATCCCTGCCTGGCGGATCAGCTCCAACGCGACCGGGTGTGCGGGCAGCCGGACCCCAACCAGCTGACGCCCCGCCGTGACTGCATCCGGAACAGCGGCCGTCCGTGGTAGCAGCAGCGTCAGGGGACCCGGCCAGAAACGTGCCATCAGCGCCTCCGCCGCCTGCGGCACGAGGCACACGCGCTCCAGCATGGCGCGATCCGAGACATGCACGATCAGCGGATCCCAATGGGGCCTCTGCTTGGCGCAGAAAATGCCCTCCACCGCGGAGGGGGAAAGCGCATTCGCACCCAACCCGTACACTGTTTCGGTAGGAAAGGCGACCAGGCCTCCCTCGCGGAGGATCTTAGCTGCGTACGCAATCGCCCCGGGTTGTGCGGCATCCAAACGTGCAGTTATAGGCGGCAATTCCA
>CAXTQE010000277.1:0-347 GCA_964246225.1 uncultured Acidobacteriaceae bacterium
GCTATAACGTGCAGGGCGAGCGCATCCAGGTACAGGCGCAGGTCCTTGAGGTCAATCAGCTCAAACTTTCCCCGCCGCTCGACGACTCCGCCGAACTTTCCCGGCTCTTCGACATCGAAAACGCCATCGCCTGGAAGATCGCCCGGCAGGTCCAGCCAGGCTTCTCGGTCGCCCAGCAGACCTTTCTCTCCGCCTCCGCCGGCGTCCGCCTCAGCGCCTTTGAAAACTACATCCGCGGAACCGACGCGCCCACCCCGCAGGAGCGCATCAAGCGCCTGGAAACCGCCGTCGGCGACGCTCCCACCTATTTTTTTTTTAATGTTTCTGTGTGCAAGGAGATCTACACC
>CAXTQE010000277.1:357-2632 GCA_964246225.1 uncultured Acidobacteriaceae bacterium
CACCTACGCCGAAGCGCAGCTCGCACTCGGCAAGGAGCTCTACACCAGCCGCCAGTACGACGGGGCCGCCGCCGTGCTCGCCAAGGTTCCACCGGGAAGCCGCCTCGCCCTCGAAGCCAACTTCTACCTCGGCCTCGCGCGCTTCAACGCAGCCAAGTACGCCGACGCGGCCAACGCCTTCTCTTTCGTCGCCTCGCGCCTCCCGCTGCCGGAGGTGGTCAACGACCAGGGTGTCGCGCTCGCCCGCCAGAATAAGGACGGCACCGCACTCTTCCAGCGCGCCTCAAACGCCGACCCCAACGACTCCGACTACCACTACAATCTCGCCGTCTCCCTCTATCGACGCGGTGACTTTGCCGGCTCCCAGCGCGAGATCGAAGCGGCGCTCAAGCTCAAGCCCACCGACACCGAGGCCCAGCAGATGCGCGCACTCATCGCCGCCGGACGCCAGTCCTCCACCTCAGGCAGCTTCGAGCCGACCACCCGCCTGCGCCGCGTCTACTCCGAGGCCGGCTTTCGCCAGGCCACCTTCCAGCTGGACCAGGTTCGCGCCATGCGCCTCGCCACCCTGCCCAAAGCGCAGCAAGCCACCGAGTACACCCAGCTTGGCCGCGATTACCTCGCCCAGGGCCTGCTGCCCGAGGCCGAGGAGGAGTTCAACTCCGCCCTTGCCGCCGACCCCGCCAGCGCCGCCGCACACGCCGGCCTTGCTCAACTGCGGGAGCGCAGCGGCGATCTCGACCAGGCCCGCCAGGAAGCGGAAACGTCGCTCAAGCTGAAGCCGAGCACCGCCGCCTGGCTTGTTCTCTCACGTCTCGACCTGCAAAAGGGCGACCTCCCCGCTGCCGTCGTCGACGTCCAGAACGCCCTGCGCCTCGACCCCAAAGACTCCGCCGCCCTCGGCATGCGGCAGGCGCTGCAAGCCCGCGGCCAAAACGTGCCATGAGCCCCCTGCATGGCCCAGCCCTCTCACAGCTGCTCGCCTCCCCGGACGCCGCCGTGCTCGCCGTAGTCGCCGGTATCCTCCTGCTCTACGCGGAGTTCAACCTCCCCGGCACCGTACTTCCGGGCTGCCTCGGCGCGCTTTCGCTTATGCTCGGCCTCTTCGCCCTGAGCCACATGCCGCTCCGCCCCGCAGCGCTCGGTCTGGCGCTGGCAGGCCTCGCTTTGATCCTGCTCGCCCTCGTCTCCACCCACTTCCTTCTGCCCGGCGCCTTGGGCCTGGCAACACTTACCGCCAGCTTCCTCCACCTGGTCGACCGCTCCCGGTCCGCCACCGCGGTAGACCTGCCGACAGCCCTCCTCGCCGCGTCGCTCTTCAGCGCAGCCACCGTCTGGCTCGGACGCATTGCCCTCCGCGCCCGCCAGAACAAGCAGCTTCCCTCGCGAGCCTCCGCCCGCCTCGCAGAGTAGACTGGAACAACAGTGATCTTCGGTAAGGGAGTCAGTTCCTGATGATGAAAGTCTTTTCTCGGCGCCTCGGCACGTGCGCCGTCTTCGCGTTGGCTCTTCTTCCCGTCGCAGCCTCCGCCCAGCAGAAGCCCGAGACCGCCCTCAGTCGCCAGCTTGCCCACATTGACCTCGCCGTCAACGCCGCCGGCTCCCTCACCACCAACACCTCCGGCAACACCTATCTTCCGCAGCTCGTCGCGCTCAGTCCCAGCAACACCATCGGCGCACTGGCCCAGATTCGCTACACCAGGTCACCTCTGCTCGGCGCGGAGTTCAACTACGGCTTCGTCCGCTACACCGACAACTTCACCGTCTCGAACGTGACCGGAACTCCCCCCCTCAACGTGCCTTACGTCCTCGGTGCGCAAACCAAGGTCAGCGAGTACTCGGTCGCCTACATCATCCACGCTCCGGGAAGCTACTTCGGCCTCCATCCCTTCGGAGGAGTCGGTGTCGGAGGCTTTGAGTTCTCGCCCACCGGAGGTGGAGGCCAGGGCCTGCCCAAGGAACCCCGCGGAGTCTACCTTTACGAGCTTGGTGCGGATGTCGCTTTGCTCGGCCCGGACTTCGGCGCACGCGTACAATTCCGGCAGCAGTTCTTCGGAGCGCCGGACTTCGATCAGAATTACCTGGCCAACAACAAACGCTCCACCACCTCGCAACCCACCATTGGCTTCTGGTACCGCTTCTAGAGCCGCAAGCCGCCCCCGCGAACCCTCCAACCAGGCAAGTGAGCGCCCAAAGTGAGCCAGACAAGTGAGTAGTCTGACTGATTCTCACGACGAAGACACCCGCGCCGCCAGCCCGGATCGCGAGATCACCC
>CAXTQE010000278.1:0-2600 GCA_964246225.1 uncultured Acidobacteriaceae bacterium
AACTACTTCGCCACAGCAGGCTACGACGCTACGTGATCGGAAAATGCTCTAAGACGGAAATCAACGCCGACCAGCTACTGCATCTGACTCGAAGATGCTCGACATCGGCCCTGACATTTAAATCGTCGCGGACATGAGCGACAAAGTCTATGATAAAAGGTCAACAGAGACGCCTGCAAAGAGCAGTGGATATCCCGGTGATCCCCAACGGCCGAGTGTCGAGAAGCGGCGAAAGGGGCTCTACAAGAAGAGAGCCGGAATCGAGCAGGCGATAGCAAGCTCGAACGGCACGAACGCGTGGCGCTACGCTGCAAAAGGGCGGTCGCAACTTGCAGTGCTACCAAAGATTTTGCGAGCATTCAACTTCATCAGCCATTCACACGGCTTAATGACGAAAAGAAGGGCTCGCCAAAAGTACAGTGAGGGAAATAGGGCGCCTGTTCCCCTCATGGCATTGACTTAGGCTCCAGACTCATAACCAGTAGCTGACGATAGCGGCGAGGCAAACGGTTGCATGGAAGGTTTCTGCGAGTTTGTCGTATCTTGTGGCGACCCTGCGGAAGTCCTTGAGCCTGTCGAACATGCGTTCGATGGCATTGCGATTGCGGTAGAGCACGGGTGAGAAGCCGTTCTTCCATATCCGGTTGCGCTTTGGCGGGATATTCGGCGCTGCACCCTTGGCCTCGATCTTCTGCCGCACGGCGTTGGTGTCGCAGCCTTTGTAGCCGTGCACCAGCCCGGTCTGCGTGATGGCATCGAGAAACATATCGGCCGCGGTGCAGTCAGCCACTTGACCGCCGGTCAGCAGGAACGCGACAGGTCGGCAATGCTCATCGCTTAATGCATGGATTTTGGTGGTGCGGCCGCCGCGTGAGCGTCCGATCGCCTGGCTGTGCTCCCCCCTTTTCCGCCCGCGGCACAGCGGTGCGCCCAGACCGCAGAGGAGTCGATCAGCACCGCCGCAGGAGGCCCACCTGTCGCTGCCAATCCGTAGAAGATACTTGACCAGATGTCCTTCGCCGCCCAGCGCCGAATCGATTGTACAGCGTCTTGCATGGGCCATAAACGGCCGGGGCATCTCGCCATCGCCCACCAGAGATGAGCACTTGGACGATGCCGCTGATGACGCGCCGATCATCCACCCGAGGCTTACCGCGTGTATCGGTCGGCAGATGAGGTTCAAGCCGCGCAAACTGGCTTTCGCTCACCAGAAATGGTCTTGTTCCATCAACGACCTCCCTCTGGAGACGTTGGATCAGAAAACCACCCGAGCCGGAAGCCCCTTTATGGGTTTGGAGCCTAGGAGGTTCACATAACCGCTAAACGGGATTCAGGCGTTCATCGGGGGCCCAAACAGTTTTAAGACACTCCGCAAACGTATCTAAAATCCATTTTCGGTCTGTCTTTCCCAATGGATCTGTTGATGTTGAGGCTGCCTCAAGAGACCTACCTTCCACAAAAGCAATGTCTCGCATAAGACTATAAGCTACAGCTTCAGCGCAGGTGTTCTTTTCCAATCTCACAACTTACCTTTCCACTCGTTTGTAACGAAGAGTTTTAGGCTCAAGAACTCCGTCCAGTCTGCTAATTACAAAGCTTAAATTTACGTCGACAAGAAGAAGCAGTTGTTTCTTCGTGGCCACCTTCTTAATACCAGTGGGTCAGACAGTCGTCTAGAGGGTGTTATGTAGTTTCGCGAGGCGCGGGTCTAATGGAGGCGGATGCCTTCTGTTTCCGCTGGTCGCAAGCCGTATCCGTCTGACGTCAGCGACGAGGAAAGGTCGCTGGTAGCTTCCTACCTGACGCTGATGAGGGAGGCAGCCCCGCAGCGAGACTACCCGATGCGGGAGCTGTTAAACGCGCTGCGCTACGTCATCCGCTACGGCATCGCCTGGCGGGCCATGCCGAACGACTTTCCGCCCTGGGCCGCAGTCTATCAGCAGACGCAGCGATGGATGGCGGCGCAATGTTTCGAGGCGATAGCTCAGGACTTGCGCGCCCTGCTGCGTTTGGCCGCTGGATGCAAGGAGGAGCCCACGACGGCGATCATCGACAGCCGCACGCTGCCCTTGACGCCTGAAAGCGGCCCGCGGGCCGGCTATGACGGTGCCAAACGCAAGCGCGGGTCGAAAGTGCACCTGGCGGTCGACACGCGGGGCCACCTGCTGGAACTGCACGTGACGCCGGCCGATGTCGGCGACCGCGCGGCGGTTGCCCGCCTTGCCGCCGATGTCCAGGAGGCCACGGGCGATATGGTCACCCTGGCTTTTGTCGATCAGAGCTACACCGGCGAGGCTGCAGCCGAGGCTGCGCAAGCCGAAAGGATCACCCTGCACGTCGTCAAGCTGCCGGAGGCCAAGCGCGGGTTCGTGCTGCTTCCCCAACGCTGGGTGGTGGAGCGGTCCTTCGTCTGGGCAACACGCTGCCGACGACTGGTCAAAGGCTACGAGCGCTACGCTGAGACGCTGGCGGGCTTTTACCTCATCGCCTTCATCGGATACATGCTCAAGCATGCAGCAGCCCTGGTTCAAAGTACATAACACCCTCTAGCAGGCTGCTGAAAAACCCCTTGTCGCGACGCGTTCGTATCGGATTCCTTG
>CAXTQE010000279.1:0-2441 GCA_964246225.1 uncultured Acidobacteriaceae bacterium
GCGCTGGAGGGGCGTGTAGATCTCGTTGTTACCCAAATCATTAAAAAATAAATGACAGAGCCTGAGGTGGAGTTGCTGGCGGCACGGCTGCGGCCGCTGCTGGCGCAGGGGGCGCTGTGGCTGGTGTCGGAGTTTCAGGTGCCGGAGGGGTGGTTGCGGGTGCCGGGAAGGGTGCTGCTTCGGGGACTGTATGGAGCGTTTCGAGTGCTGACCGGATTGCGGGTAACGAGCGTGCCGGACTATGGGCGGGTGCTGAGGGACGCAAGGCTGGAGAGAGTGGGGGAGCGGTCGGGGATGGGTGGATTGCTGACGGCGCAGTTGTGGCAGGTTCGGCGGGAGGGGGAATGAACAAGCCTCCCGCGCCGGTGCCGCAGCCACTTTCTCCCGCGCCTCCGGCGTTGAGCGGACCCAGCTTCTACCTGACGAGCCGCCAGCCGCTCCGCCCGGGAACGATCGTTCTGGCGCTGGTGGGTGCGGTCGCGGCGCTCGCGTTGATTCTCTTCGGCCTGGACCATGCGGGACACCTCCATGTGGGCTCGGACAGTTCCAGCGCCGGAAGCGCGGCGAGCGGGACACCGGGAGCACCATCGACCGACGATGACAAGGACGATCCGTCGCAAATCGATACGATTGTGCTTGGAGATCCTGCCGAGGCTCCTGTGCCGGGCCGCCGAGGCAATCACGTCAGCCCGGTTCACCCCACCATTGTGGTTCATCTTCCCCGCTTCGGCGACCAGGTGGGTTTGATTCCCAATAGCCCCGCCGGCCATTTGCTGTATAGCTGGCTTGCGGCCTTCAATCAGGCGAGTTTCTCCGCGCTCTCTGAGGCTCTTCCCAACGAGGCTCCCGCGGCTGCGGCGGCGGCCCAGCTTGAGCTTCGGCGGGAGACTGGCGGCTTCAACCTGCTCTCCGCGAAAGAGGTGGAGCCGGGGGTGCTGGTCTTTCGGTTACGCGACCAGACTCCTGCGGGGACGGAGGTTCTCGGCACGCTGCAGGTGCGTCCGGCATCGATTCCCGCGACGATTGCGAGCTTCAGTCTACGGTCGGTTCCGTCGCCGCGCCCCTGAGGTGCAAGTCTTGATCGAGCGTGAAGGCCCTCTTCCTAAAGGAGGAGAAGGCCCCCGGGATTGCTGGGCGCCTCGAGGAGAACTGCTTTAACCTGCTCGTTCCGTGATCGCGATGCAGCGAAACGCGATGGGTAGGACCTTGCTGCCCTCGGTCTTTGGTGTCCAGGCTATGAGGTTAGACAGGACAGCCGATGCGGCATGTTCCGAGTCGGGGCAATCAACCGGCAAGATGAACTGTTCTACATGGCCGGTGTTGGCTGGGTCAAAGCGTTCTACTGTGACGTTGAATTTCTTGATCTGCATGGGCTGCGCCGAAGTCTGGGCCAGAGACGGCGCGACGGCCGCTGGAAGGACGGTGGCGGCGAGGCCTGCGCCTAGGGTGCCGACCAGATGACGGCGGGACATGCTGCTGTCGCTAGACATGGATACTCCTTGGAGGGCGAGATGTGGCACTAGAGAGGATGCCGAAGGCGTTGGATGCGATCGACCGGACTTTGGGTTCTGCTCAAGGGTGTCAGTTAGTATTCGGGGATGATGGGTTGGTTGGGAGTGCTCGCCGCGGGGCTGTTGATCGGGGCTTCGGCCTGGGGGCAGACGAGCCTGGCGACCAATGCTCCGGCGGGGACGGAGCTTTCGACGCGGGTGGTGGCGTACGCGATCGACGCCAAGGTGGATACCGAGCGAAAGACGGTCGAGGCAACGGAGACGCTGCGCTACAAAAACCTGACCGGGCAGGCGCTGACCAGCTTTCCGTTTCACCTGTACCTGAATGCATTTCGGCCGGAGTCGACCTTTACGACGGAGACGCACTTTGGCGGTGGTATCCGGGATAGCGAGGAGGGAGATGCGTATCCGGCGGCGAAGCGAGGAGCGATCACGATCGGGCACCTGGAGGCGGATGGCTTTGGGGATCTGACGGGGCGGATGCAGTTTCACGCTCCGGATGATGGCAATGCAAACGACCATACGGTGATGGTGGTGACGCTGCCGCGGGCGGTGGCTCCGGGCGAGACGGTGGTGTTCCGGATGCACTTTCGGGACCAGTTTCCGGAGTCCGTGGCGCGGAACGGGTACAAACGCGATTTTCTGATGGGCGGGCAGTGGTTCCCGAAGGTAGGCGTGTTCTGGCATGGTGCCTGGAACTGCCACCAGTACCATGCGACGACGGAGTTCTTTGCGGATTTTGGGACCTTCGATGTGCGCCTGACCTTGCCGAAAAACTACACGGTGGGAGCGTCCGGGGTGCCGACAGGCGATCAGTTGAACCACGATGGGACGCGGACGCTGCGCTTCTATGGGGAAGACATCCACGACTTTGCATGGGCGGCGAGTCCGCACTTTACGGTGACGAGGGGAACGTACATGGGGTCGCTG
>CAXTQE010000280.1:0-2341 GCA_964246225.1 uncultured Acidobacteriaceae bacterium
ACCAGTAGCTTCGACCGCAGCGAATCCGCAATCAGCTTGCCGTGAAAGCGCCCGTTCTCAATAAAGATCTCATTGGTTCTCTCGCCCGCCACGATCACCCCAGCCAAATAAATTCCCGCCACATTCGACTCAAGCGACCCCGAGTCCACAATCGGGCAGCGGTCGTTCAACTCGTCCAGGTGCACGCCCAACCTTTCGATGAAAGCGAAGTCCGGGTGATAGCCCGTCAGTGCAAATACAAAATCGTTCGCCAGAGTCACCGGCCCATCCGGGGTAGCCAGCGTCACGGAGTCCTCTTCGATCCGCTCCACGGTAGATGAAAAATACGCCGCGATCTCCCCGTTCTTCACCCGGTTGTTGATGTCCGGCAGAATCCAGTACTTCACATGCTTGTGCATCTCCGTTCCACGATGCACCAGCGTCACCTTCGCCCCGTGCCGCCACAGATCGAGCGCCGCGATGGCCGCCGAGTTCTTGCCGCCAATCACCAGCACCTTCAACCCAAAGTACGGATGCGGCTCATGGTAGTAGTGCTTCACCTTCGAAAGCTCTTCCCCCGGCAAGCCAAGATAGTTCGGCAGATCGTAGTAGCCTGTGGCCACCACCAGCTTCCGCGCGCGCAGCTTGACCACGCGCCCGAACCGATCCGTCGTGCTTACCGTGAAGTCACCGTCGAACCCAGACACCCCATCCACGGTGTGATACTGCATCACGTTCAGCCGGAAGTGCTCGGCCACCTTGCGGTAATATTCGAGCGCCTCGTTGCGATTCGGCTTTTGGTTCGGGCTCGAGAACGGCATGCCGCCGATCTCAAGCAGCTCCGGAGTCGTGAAAAACGTCATGTGCGCCGGGTAATGGAACAGCGAGTTGCACAGGCAGCCCTTGTCCACAATCACGACCGAGAAACCCGCCTCTTGCGCGTCGATCGCGCAGGCAAGCCCCGTCGGCCCCGCTCCGATTACCAGCACGTCGAAAATTTCGTGGATTGCCATATCTCTATCTTAGATGTCGATTTGGCCGCGAAGTCTCAGGGTCCACACCCCCCGTCATACACTAAAGTTCGTGCCTTACACCCTTGGCCAGCGCCTCGCCCTGGCGATCGTCCCTCGCCTCGCCGCGCTGCTCATCCGCCTGCTCGGGGCGACCCTCCGCTACGAGGACCGCTTCGAACCGGCCACCACTCCACGCATCCCCGGCGACCAGATCCCCGGCCCCACTATCTATGCCTTCTGGCATCGCTCGCTGCTGGTTTCGGCGCACCGCTTCCGCCACCGCAACATCGCCATCCTGATCTCCCGCAGCTTTGACGGCGAACTCATCGCGCGCACGGTCGAGCGGCTCGGCTTCCGTGCCATCCGCGGCTCGTCCTCCCGCGGCGGCGCACCCGCCCTCAGGCAGATGGCCGAAGCCTACCGCCACGGGCACATCTGCGCCTTCACTGCCGACGGCCCACGCGGGCCAGCGATGATCGCCCAGCCCGGAGCTGTCCAGCTCGCCCAGCTCGTCGGTGCCGGATGGCTCGGCGCCTTCTACGCCCAGCCCGACCGCGCCTGGACGCTCCGCACCTGGGACCGCTTCCTGATCCCCAAGCCGTTCGCGCGCGTCGTCCTCACCTGGCCTGTACACATCGCAGCCGCCCACCACACCACTCCCGAGCTGCAGTCCGCCCTGCAATCCGCCCTCGACCACGCCGTCCAACTCACCACGCACCGCTAATCCTATGCTCGTCTCCGACTTCCACTTCGACCTACCCGAAGAACTTATCGCCCAGCATCCACCGGTGATCCGCGGTTCCAGCCGCATGCTCCGCGTCGACCGTGCCACCGGCGCGCTCCACGACGACACCTTCAGCAACCTGCCCTACCTCCTTCAGCCCGGCGACCTCCTGATCCTGAACGACTCCCGCGTCCTCCCTGCACGGCTCTACGCCACCCGCGCTCGCGGCGCGCACACCCAGGCCAACTCACCCTCGCCTTCGGGCCGCATCGAAGTCCTGCTCACCGAGCAGACCGGCCCCCACACCTGGTCCGCCCTCGTCCGCCCGGCAAAGAAGGTCCAACCCGGCGAAACCCTCCTCTTCCACACCAACACTCCGGGTGCCCCAGGTCTCGATTCTGAGACCTGGGCTGACGCGCCTCCTCTGCTCACTGCCGAGGTCCTCGCCGCCGGCGACTTCGGCGAGCGCACCCTCCGCTTCCACCCCGACCCCGACTTCCTCGCCAAGCTCGACCGCATCGGCCACATGCCACTCCCACCCTATCTCCACCGGCCCGACGAAGCCGAAGACAAGTCCCGCTACCAGACCGTCTATGCCAACCAGCCCGGCTCCGCTGCCGCCCCC
>CAXTQE010000281.1:0-2328 GCA_964246225.1 uncultured Acidobacteriaceae bacterium
AGGCCGGTCCAGGGGGGCCTCCCCCTGGCGGAGCTTGAGGCAGAGCCTCAACCTTTCTTCCTGCCTTGCCCCATGCCACCCTGCCCGCCACGAACCGCGCAGGAGTCTCCCCCGGCCATGGCCGTCAACAAGATCCACGAGAGCGGCGCCTCCGCCCTGGCCGGCCTGCTGCGAGACGGCATGCTGATCCACTCCGGCGGCTTCGGCCTGTGCGGCATCCCGGCCACCCTGATCACCGCGATCCGCGAGTCCGGCGTGCGCGATCTCACCGTCGTGAGCAACAACGCCGGCGTCGACGACGGCGGCCTGGGCGAGCTGCTCCAGACCCGCCAGATCACCAGGATGATCAGCTCCTACGTCGGCGAGAACAAGCTGTTCATGCAGCAGTACCTCGCCGGCGAGCTGCAGATCGAGTTCAACCCGCAGGGCACGCTCGCGGAACGGATCCGCGCCGGCGGCGCCGGCATCCCCGCCTTCTACACCCGCACCGGCGCCGGCACCGCGATCGCCGAGGGCAAGGAGACCCGCTCCTTCGGCGGCCACGACCACATCATGGAAACCGGCCTGCGCGCCGACCTCGCCATCGTCCACGCCTGGCGCGGCGACCCCGAGGGCAACCTCGTCTACCGGATGGCCGCGCGCAACTTCAACCCGGTGATGGCCACCGCCGCCGCCACCACCGTCGCCGAGGTCGAGGAGCTCGTCCCCCAGGGCTCGCTCGACCCCGACGCCATCGTCACGCCGGGCATCTTCGTGCAGCGCATGATCGTCGTGGGCTCCGCCGGAAAACGGATCGAGCAGAGAACGACGCGAAAGAGGGAGGCCGCCTGACATGCCCTGGACCCGCGACCAGATGGCCGCCCGCGCCGCTGCCGAGCTGCAGGACGGATACTACGTCAACCTCGGCATCGGCATCCCCACGCTGGTCGCCAACCACGTCCCCCCCGGCATGACGATCTCGTTCCACAGCGAGAACGGAATGCTCGGCATGGGCCCGTTCCCCTTCGAGGGCGACGAGGACCCCGACCTGATCAACGCCGGCAAGCAGACCGTGACGCTCCTGCCCACCAGCTCCTTCTTCGACAGCGCCGCCTCCTTCGCCATGATCCGCGGCGGCCACGTGCAGCTCTCCGTGCTCGGCGCGCTCCAGGTGGCCGAGAACGGCGACCTCGCCAACTGGATGGTGCCGGGCAAGATGGTCAAGGGCATGGGCGGCGCCATGGACCTGGTCGCCGGCGTGCCGCGCATCGTCGTGCTGATGGAGCACACCGCCAAGGGCGAGGCCAAGATCCTGCCCCGCTGCACCCTGCCGCTCACCGGCGCCGGCGTGGTCAACCTCATCGTCACCGACCTCGGCGTGCTCGACGTCGGCCGCCCCGGGCTCACCCTGGTCGACATCGCCCCCGACGTCACCCTCGACGACATCCGCGCCAGGACCGCCGCACGGTTCACCGTGCACCCCGACCTGGAGGCACGGCTCGCCGCATAGGGGAGGCAAGGTTGAGGCTCTGCCTCAAACTCCGCCAAAGGCAAGCCTTTGGAAACCGATCTACTTGATTTCTGCAATGGGCCGATACGCATGTCGCAAAAGCGCTCTGATGCGGTCTGCTGTAAAAGCAGGGTACGGCTTACGGAAAAACGGAGGGAGAACAAAAAAGCGCTCAGCTTGAGGCTGCGGCACGTCCACTGGATCGGCGGCGGCAGCGGAGGCGGTAAATCCACGATCGCGCAGTGCTTGGCGAAACGATATGATCTACAGCTGTATTCCACAGACGAGACAATAACCAGCCACGGACACCGGACGCAACCAGAGGAGCGCCCGTTCGCCTGCGCATTCGATAGGATGGACATGGACGACCGGTGGTTAAACCGGTCTCCGGAAACCATGCTCGACACTTTCCACTTCTTCCGGGGCGAGTGCTTCGATCGGATCGTCGAGGATCTTCTGGAAACTCCACTCGGTCACCGTGTGATCGTGGAGGGCTTCCGGCTGTTGCCTGATTTGGTAAAACCTCTGCTTCACACGATCGACCAAGGCGTCTGGCTGCTTCCAACCCCCGACTTCCGTCTGACAGCGTTCAGGAACCGGAAGACGCTCTGGAACATTGCCGGAAAGACCAGCAATCCTGAGCGAGCACTGCAAAGCCTGCTTGTGCGTGATGCGCTGTTTACCGATCGCCTCAGGAGGGAGACCGCAAAGGCGGGCCTCCCCGTCATCGAGGTCAACGCCACCCTGACCGAAGACGCTCTAGTCGATCAAGTTGCCGAACAATTCGACCTGTCAGCCCCCACAAACTTACAAATATCCTAAGTAGTGGTTTCCAAAGG
>CAXTQE010000282.1:0-2326 GCA_964246225.1 uncultured Acidobacteriaceae bacterium
CTTCCTCCACACACCCACGCCGTCCTCACCCTCAGCGGAGGCCCAAAAGGCACGCAGGAACTCCGCTTCGTCGACGCCCGCCGCTTCGGCCGGCTCTCCGTCCGCACCGCCGAGCTCTACGCCGGCCCCGGAGCTGAACCACTCACCATCTCCGATCCCGACTTCGCCGAGCTCTTTCGCGGACGCAAGCTCGCCATCAAGGCCGACCTGCTCAACCAGTCTCTGCTGCACGGCGTCGGCAACATCTACGCCGATGAAAGCCTCTTCCGCGCCGGCATCCGCCCTCGCCGCCAGGCCGGCAAACTCACCCGCAAACAGCTCGCGCGCCTCCGCTCCGCCCTGGTCGACGTCCTCCACCACGCCATCCAACTCGGAGGGTCCTCTGTCTCCGATTACGTCGACGCCGACGGCGTGCGCGGCTTCTTCCAACTCGAACACAAGGTCTACGGCCGCGCCGGCCAGGTCTGCCTCGACTGCGGCACACCCCTCAAAAAGATCCTCGTCGGCAGACGCACGACCATCTATTGCCCCGCCTGCCAAACGTAAGTGGTATAGGTAACGCACAAAACATGGTGTACCTTCAACGTGCCCCAATGGAGGGAGCAAATGAAGCGCTGGACCCTGCTTTGGATATTCTTGGTGCTGATGCCCGTGCGAGGAGTCTTGGCGCACGCGCAAACAGTGCCTTCGGTCAAAGTAAGCTGCGTTATCAAGACGACCCCGCCCTCCGACGCTGAGGCCGCTCTCGCGCGCGAGGATTACGTCCTGGCCACCCAACTCTATCGCAAGATGGCCGAGGCCAGCCCCGACGAAAGCCGCTCCGGCATCATTCGATCCCTGCTTGGACAAGACAACCTGAAGGACGCTGAAGATCAGGCCCATGCCTGGGTCAAAGAAGATCCCAAAAGCGCCGCTGCTGCCGAAACCGTCGGAGAGGTCCTGTTCCGTCAAGGCGAAATCATGGAGGCTTACCGGCAGTTCCAGGCGGCCCATGTACTGAGTGCCTGCATTCCAAGGGCGTACCTCATGTTTGCCGCCGTGGAAGAGATGACCGCCAACTTCAAAATAGCAAAGGGACACATCGAACTGGCGCACCAGCTCGCCCCGCAGGACGTTGAGATCCACCACGCCTGGATCGGAACCCTACCCCGCAAACAGCGGCTCGAAGAGCGGTCCGCTCTACTCAAAGACGAACGGCTGCTCAGCCCGGAAGAAAAGAATGACTTGCAGCAAATGCTGGCTAACACCAATCATTTCAGCAAGGATGAGTGCAGCCTGGTCACACCGGTTGACTCCGCCAAAGTTCCCATTGTGCCGATCATGAATGGCGTCCACTCTACGGGAGAGGCAGGGCTCGACGTCAAATTCAATGGTAAAGTCCGCCGCATGCAGCTCGATACCGGAGCCGGAGGGATCGTTCTCTCGAAGTCCGCGGCCGCCAGCCTCGGCTTGACCCGGGAGTTGAAGATTCTCAGCGGCGGCATCGGTGACAAGGGAGACGTAGCCACCTCCACCGCCCACGTCGCCAGCCTCAAAATTGGCAATCTCGAGTTTCGCAACTGCGAGGTCGCCATCCTCGAGAAGGGCAGCGCACTCGAGAACAATGGGCTCATCGGCGGCAACGTCTTCAGCAAGTTTCTCCTCACCCTAGACTTCCCCAAACTCGAGTTGCGTGTCGATCCCCTGCCAAAACGTCCCGAGGAAAAGACCAAAGTCGCCGAAACGCTGAGCACGGACGACAAGCCCCGCGAACCCGGAGTCGAAGGAGGCGAAGAGGAAGAAGACACATGGCACGACCGCTATGTCGCTCCCGAGATGAAAAACTGGACGAAGATCTTCCGCTATGGGCACGAACTGCTCGTCCCGATGCGTATCGGGGACAGCAAGTTCAAACTTTTCCTGGTGGATACCGGGGCCGACTCCATGCTCATCTCTCCCGCCGCGGCCCGCGAAGTTACCAAGGTCAAGTCGAATTATGACGACCGGATTCGCGGTATCTCCGGCGAGGTGAACAAGGTGTACGAAACGGGCAAGTTCCGGATCGAGTTTGCTCAGCTCTACCAAAAAGTCGACAGTATGACTTCTATCGACACCACCAAGCTCTCCCACGACACCGGCGTCGAAATCTCAGGACTTCTCGGCGCACCCATCCTCTTCCGCCTCACGGTCCATATCGACTATCGCGATAACCTGATCAAGTTTGATTACGATCCGAACAAATAACTTAAAAGCCGCCTCCCTGGACGCCGCGAATTCGCGCTTGCCAGCAGCTCTGTCCTGCTTCGCAGGTGCCGCAACCATTGTTGGCGGCCTCGATAGAGAGAAG
>CAXTQE010000283.1:0-2225 GCA_964246225.1 uncultured Acidobacteriaceae bacterium
GCTTCTACCTGTCCTTAGGGCATGGCTTCGAGAAGGCCGACGGGAGAGCGCATGCAGGGATGATGCAGTTCCGGGTGGACGGCCGTACGACCCTCTGCCGCGCACGGCTTCTCACCCGATCGAACAGGTTACTGGCGATCATCGCTGCAGCGTACACCAGGAATCCGTGCCGAGCAGCAAATTGGCCCCACTGCGGGGAGTTTCATCAGAAAGGAAAGATTGCCTGACATGGTCGAACGATGTGGGCGGTGGACCGTACTTACTATAGCTGGAAGCATCTGCGGAGGCTCGCGGCACACGATTTGATGCAGACACTGCGTTTGCGTGCCCGCCGGGCGATCGGGGCGGAAGTCCGGGCGGGGCGCCCGTACCCGTATTCTACGCCAAAGTCTTCATTAAGCTGAACTTAGGTCTGGACTTCCAAGTTCCAGGTCCCGACCTTCTGCGGCGAGCGATTCGGCGGCAGAGGAGAAACTGGCTTTCTTAGTCCTTCTCTCTATTGTAGCGTTTGCGTATGGGTGGGTATGCCAACTTTCTTTGGAGCTAAGTTGTTGCAGGTGAAGGGCTTTTGGATCGAAAGGCGCGATAGGGGCTTGACAGCGTGGTTTAGGGAGAGAAGGTCACACCGGGGAACGTAGCTGGGAGGGCGATGCTCTGGTGGAAGGGACGAAGGACAGCAAAGGGCGACGCAAATTCTCTCCGGCTAGGGAGTCACTTGAGCTGGCCGAGGAGCGTGGTGACTGCCTGCTTGAGCTGCGCGTCTTCTCCGGATTCGGTTTCTCCCAGGGGGCGGGCTACGTCGACGTCCACGGGCCTTGGATGCATCTCCATGTCTTCGCCCTTGAGGTCGCGGATGCGGTCTCCGGGAACTCGGACGGCTGAGCCGTCGATGAGACGCTGCGCTCCGGTGAAGATGATCCAACCGGCGGTGGGCGTGCCGACGACCTTACCGAGGCCGAGCGCGCGATAGCCCTCGGTGAAGTCTTCGCCGTCGGACAAGGTCGACTCATTGGTGACGAGCACGGTGGGCACGCCGAGGGCGCGTTGTCCGAGCGCCTGTCGGCTGGGTACCGTGGCTCCGTCGCGCGGCGTCATCTCGAGGTAGTTGCGGCGGGTAAAGACATCGATGACGCGCCCGTTGACGTAGCCACCGTTGTTGTTGCGCACATCCACTACCACGCCCTGCCGGCCTTCGTTTTGCGCATCGAGGTCCACGTAGAGTTGTGCCAGATCGCGGTCTCCCATGGCGGCGATGTGGACGTAGCCCAACTTGCCTCCGGAGATGCGCTCCACATAGGCGCGCCGTTCTTCGACCCAGCTGCTGTAGAGCAGGCCGGCCTCAACCTGGAGGGTGACCGGGCGAACGATCGCGTCACGAACTTTTGCTCCCGTCTGGACACGAAGGACGACGCGCTTGCCGACCTTGTCTTCAAGCAGAGCATCGAGGTTGGTCGCGGACTGGATGGGGGTTCCGTCGACGGCGAGCAGGCGGTCTCCGGGGTGGAGGGTGCCTTCGAGGGCGGCGGGGCCGAGCGGCACGACCTCGCGCACGATCAACTCCCCTTTGGCTTCCGATGGCTCGCGTTCGAAGCGCAGGCCGAGCCTCCCGGTGCGCACGGTGGGTGCCGCGGCTTTGGCGATTCCGGAGTGCGAGCTGTTCAGTTCTCCGATGAGCAGGTTGATGTCGCGGCGCAGCTCGGGTCCGGTGCGGGCCCCGGCGATGTAGGGATCCCACTCCGTGCGCAGGGAGTTCCAGTCGTGATGGTTGAAGTCGGCACGAAAGAAGCGATGGTCGAGGGTGCTCCAGGCCTCATCGAAGACAACTTCCTTTTCGCGGTCGAAGTCGACGTCTATGGAAGCGGAGACGGGGATGGTCCGCGGAATGCGGGTCTCGACGGAGATGGCTCGGATCCCCGAGGAGATCTCGACGGGGGACGGCATCATGGGGTTCTGGCTTTCCAGGTAGAAGATGGTGCGGGAGTCCGGCGACCAGGCGAGCGAGGACTTGAAGGCGGGCGTGGAGGTGAGCTGCCGTGGGGTGGCGGGTTCGCGGGCAAGCTCATCAAGCGAGTAGGTGTAGAGGTTGGTCTGGTCGGCGACCGAGGCGATGAAGGCGAGAGTTTTGCCGTCCGGGCTGATGATGGGGAGACGCAGCTCCAGGTGGATGGGCAGCAGCGTCAGGCGGCTGCGGATGCCTTCAAAGACGATCTGGGTGGGCTCGATTT
>CAXTQE010000284.1:0-2224 GCA_964246225.1 uncultured Acidobacteriaceae bacterium
GTAGAACGGACTATGAGCGGAAAGGCTACAGTTTAGGCGAGCTGGTGCTTAGACAGATGATGAAGTGTGTGTCGCAGTCAAACTTCGCGGATGAAAAACATTTTGGATGGTGTGGAACGTAAGTTCCTGCGGCCCGATGCTACAGATACGGAATGAAGCCAAAGCAGCTCAGCATTCCGGCTCGGGTTTTATACGCAGTACATTCCAACGACAGGATGATTGAAGATGATATTTTGCGAAGGACCGACGGACGATGTGTAGTTAGATGTTGCAGGCTCGGAGCTAACTCTTCTGAACCGCCCTGGGATTGTCGGAGGCCTCTACTCCTGAGAAGAAGAGGCCATGACAAGCAAGACGACGAACAAGTTTTCACCTGAGGTCCGTGCCCGTGCGGTACGGATGGTTCTGGATCACGAGGGCGAGCATTCGTCGCGGTGGGCGGTGGTGGTTTCCATTTCCGGGAAGATAGGCTGCGCGGCGCATACGCTGAACGAGTGGCTGAAGAAGGCGGAGGTGGACAGCGGCAGGCGTGCCGGCGTGCCGACGGATCTCGCCGAGAAGATGAAGGCCCTGGAGCGCGAGAACCGGGAGCTTCGGCAGGCCAACGAGATCCTGCGCAAGGCGTCGGCCTATTTTGCGCAGGCGGAGCTCGACCGCCCGTTCAAACGATGATTGCCTTCATCGACGATCATCGCGCTGTCCTTGGGGTCGAGCCGATCTGCAGGGTTCTGCCGATCGCCCCTTCGACGTATCGCAGGCATGAGGCGCAAGCCCGGAACCCGGCCCGGCTGTCGCCCCGTGCGCGGCGCGACGAAGCCCTCAAGCCGGACATCCTGCGTGTCTTTACCGGGAACTTCGGCGTTTACGGGGTACGCAAGGTATGGCGGCAAATGCAGCGCGAAGGGTTCGATGTTGCCAGGTGCACCATCGAACGGCTGATGCGCGACATGGGCCTGCGGGGCGTGATCCGCGGCAAGCCGGTGCGCACCACGGTCAGCGACAAGGCAGCGCCTTGCCCGCTCGACCACGTCAACCGCCCGTTCCATGCGCCGGCACCGAACCGGCTCTGGGTGTCGGACTTCACCTATGTCCCGACCTGGGCGGGCTTCGTCTACGTGGCCTTCGTGATAGATGTCTACGCCCGTTATATCGTGGGCTGGAGGGTCAGCCGGACAGCGCATGCCGGCTTCGTGCTGGATGCCCTGGAGCAGGCGCTGCATGACAGGCGGCCGATACGAGACCGCAGTCTCGTCCACCACAGCGATCGCGGCAGCCAGTATGTCTCGATCAAGTATACCGAACGCCTCGCCGAGGCCGGGATCGAACCGTCTGTCGGCAGCGTCGGCGACAGCTACGATAATGCCCTGGCCGAGACGATCAACGGCCTCTACAAGGCCGAACTGATCCACAGGCGAGGTCCCTGGCGCAGCTGCGAGGCCGTCGAATACGCCACGCTGGAATGGGTCGACTGGTTCAACAACAGACGCCTGCTCGAACCCATCGGCAACATCCCGCCCGTCGAAGCCAAGGCGAACTTTTACGCCATGCTGGACCACGTCCCCATGGCAGCGTAATTTAATCCAATCGGCCTCCGACAATCCCGGGGCGGTTCAGTATCGACCGCGATGTGCCGCTTGCGGCCCACGATCTTCTTGGCGGCATCATAGCCCCTTGTGCCCCTTGCGGCAGGCGCCTTGACGGTCTGGCTGTCGATCACGCCGGCGCTGGGACTTGCCTCGCGCCCAGCCCGCTCGCGGTCCAGCATCAGCGCCACGTCATGGATCGTCTGGAACAGGAACAGCCGCACGAAACGCCGGAACCACCAGTACACCGTCTGCCAGGGGGCAAAATGGATTGGCATCATCCGCCACTCGATGCCTGAACGCACCATGTATCTGATTGCGTTCAATATCTCCCGAAGGTCCACGACGCGCTTGCGACCCCGGCGAGCAGGCTTCGCAAGGAGCGGCTCGATCGCATGCCACTCCTCATCCGTCAGATCGCTCGGATAACGCTTCGTCTTCTTCTCAATGCGGGCCATTCGGCCACGGCTCTCGGATGTCCACATCCCGAGCTTGAATCACGCAATGCAACTGCCTTCAACATTTATCAAACAGCCTCTTAGACATAGTAACCAAATTTAGGAAAGTTATGGAAGTTAGTGAAGTTAGCATATTTTCTCTAACTTTTCTAACTTCCGTAATAAGGCAAATCTTGCTAAGGG
>CAXTQE010000285.1:0-2206 GCA_964246225.1 uncultured Acidobacteriaceae bacterium
TTCTTGATTCCAGCAATCAACAGCAGGTGGTAGGTCACGGCCCGTTCCTTTGCCGAAGTTCCGTCCGGCGCTCTGCCCTGCTTCGCCGAACCCCGTCTACGCTCCATGCTGCTGACCCACGCCCACAATCCCGTACTCCTTGAGTTTGCGATACAGCGTCGTCTTGCCAATCCCGAGCAGCTTCGCCGCTCGCAGCTTGTCGCCCTTCAGCTGCCGCAAGGTTCTGTGAATCGTCTCTCGCTCCAGCTCAGCCAGCGGCACAATGCCGCCCTCACCCGCGCCTTCAAAAGCAAGCTCCAGCCGGACCGGCGCATCCGGCGATGCACGTTCCCCCTGCAGTTCGGCCGGCAGGTCGGCAATGTGGATCACCGGGCCAGAACTCAACGAACAAGCTCGCTCCACCACCGTTTCCAGCTCTCGTACGTTGCCAGGCCAGTCATACGCAAACAGCGCTCCCAGCGCCTCACCGGAAAACCTGTTCGCCCGTGCCGCCTGGCGTCTCTGCTGTTCGAGGAAGTGCTCTGCCAGTTCGACAATGTCTCCTCTGCGCTCCCGCAACGATGGAATCCGCAGCGTAACCACATTCAGACGGAAGTAGAGATCCCGGCGAAAGCGGCCCTGCTCAACCATCGCGCCCAGATTCCGATTCGTCGCCGCCAGCACTCGCGCCACCACCGGAACCAGCTGCGTCCCGCCTACCGGCCGCGCCGCCTTGTCCTGCAGCGCGCGCAAGAGCTTCAGTTGCACGTCCACCGGCATCTCGGTCACCTCATCCAGCAGCACCGTGCCGCCTTCCCGCGAGGTCAGCAGACCCTCCTTGCCGCGCACCGCGCCCGGAAAAGCGCCCTTTACATACCCGAACAGCTCACCCTCCATCAGCGACGGCATCAACGACCCGCAGTCGACCGGCACAAACGGCCTCTCCGCCCGAGGTCCATGGAAGTGGATCGCCCGCGCGACCAACTCCTTGCCCGTCCCGCCTTCGCCCACGATCAGGACCGGATGTGCCGTGTCCGAAACCTTCAGCAGCATCCGGTAAAGCTTGTCCATCTCCGGGCTGCTGCCGGCAAGATAACCCGTGCCCCGCTGGCTGCGGAGCTTCGCGCGCAATCTCCGCCGCTCAGAAAGAGGAGCCTGCCGCTCCGCCGCGCGCCGAAGCATGCACGCCAGTTCAGCAGGATCGAACGGCTTGGTCAGGTAGTCCCCCGCTCCGGCCCGCATCGCGTCCACCGCACTGGTCACGCTCGCACAGTCGGTCATCACCAGCAGCGTGGCTTCCGGCAGCAGCGCTCGTACGTCCGCCAGCAGATCAAGGCCGCTTCCTTCGGAAAACCTCGGGTCAAGCAGCACCACATCGACAGACACATCCTCCAGCACGCACCTGGCTTCGTGCAAATCCTGGACCGCGGTCGCTTCCAGCCCCAACTCTCCCGCAAGCTCGCAACATGCCTCCCGCAAAGACATGTCGCAGTCGATGACCAACAGATGCAAAGGTCCCGACGCAGGAGCCTGCACCGGCTCCAGTAACCGCGGTCTCGCCCTTTCCGGCAGCGCATAGCTGTCGAGCGACGAGGCGCGAGGGCGATAAAGGTCGAAGGCTTTGGAAGAACTCGTTTGAGCCTGCATAGCTGTCCTTCAATCTAGGCGACAGCAGCGAATTTGCGAATACGACCAAAGTTGAACGACCCTTCGCACACAACACCTGCCAAGTCACCCGTGCGAGCACTCGCGATACAACTAGAGCATGCCGCCCCGCGCCTGCCGCGCCTTGATCCCGCTCGTGGCCTTGCTCGCCGTCCTGCCCATCCTCCTTCGCGGTCCCTCCTGCGGCCACGACTTCGACTTCCACCTCCTCAGCTGGCTCGAAGCCGCCACGCAGTTCGCCCACGCCGCCGTCCCGCACTGGGCCTTTACCCCCGCCTACAACGCCGGCGAGCCCCGCTTCCTCTTCTACCCGCCTCTATCCTGGACCCTCGGCGGCTTGCTCGGCCTCATCCTCCCCTGGCCGCTCGTCCCCGCCGCCTTCACCTGGATCGCCCTCACCAGCTCCGGCCTCAGCTTCTTCTCGTTCGCTCGCCGCTACACCGCACCCCCCGCCGCGCTCCTCGGAGCTACCCTCTACCTCGCCAACCCCTACATGCTCTTCACCGCCTACGAGCGCACCGCCTTCGCCGAGCTCCTCGCCGCCGCCTTCCTCCCCCTCCTC
>CAXTQE010000286.1:0-2127 GCA_964246225.1 uncultured Acidobacteriaceae bacterium
GTATTTGGTGAAGGGGCCGATTGCGTTTGGCGGGCTGGGGTGGATCTACCTGGGGTTCGACACGATGCTGTCGCGCTATGTGGTGCTGAAGGGACTTTTGAATACGCAGGATGAGTCGGCGGCGTCGGTAGCGGTGGCGGAGCGGCAGTTTCTGGCGGCGGTGAAGCACCCGAACATCGTGGGGATTTACAACTTCGTGCAGGCGGGGAGCGAAGGCTTCATCGTGATGGAGTACGTGGGCGGCAAGACGCTGAAGCAGATCCGGCAGGAGCGGGGGCCGCTGCCGGTGGCGGAGGCGATTGCGTACATCCACCGGATTCTTCCGGCGTTTGGGTATCTGCATCGGCTGGGGCTGGTGTTCTGCGACTTCAAGCCGGACAACGTGATGCTTGAGAGGGACGACGTCAAGCTGATCGACATGGGCGGGGTGCGCCGGATGGACGACAGCGGCGGGGACATTTATGGGACGGTGGGGTACAGCGCGCCGGAGGCTGGCGCGGGGCCGACGCGGGCGTCTGACCTGTACACGATTGGGCGGACGCTGGCCGTGCTGCTGACGGAGATTCGCGGGTTTGGGAAGGAGCATCGGTATACGCTGCCGGGTCCGGCGGAGGAGCCGAGGTTTGCCGGGCAGGAGTCGCTCTACCGGTTTCTGCTGAAGGCGACGGCCGAGAAGGCGGACGACCGGTTTACGACGGCGGACGAGATGGCGGAGCAGCTGCTCGGCGTGCTTCGGGAGGTGGTTGCGGTCGAGACGGGGACGCCGCGGCCGGGGGTGAGCCTGGATTTCGGGGCCGACCTGCTGACGCTCGACGGCGGCAGTGAGGTGGAGCCGGTGCGACCGGATTACCGGCAGCTTCCGGTGCCTTCGCTCGATCTCGAAGACGCGGGGGCGCAGGCGGTGAGCAGCGCGGGCAGCGTGGCGGACGTGGGCCGGAGGGTGGCGGCGCTGCGGGTGGCGGTGCAGCAGTTTGGGAGGTCGCGCGAGGCTCGGCTGCGGCTGGCGGCGACGTTGTGCGATGCGGGGGCGTTCCCGGAGGCGGAGGAGCTGCTGCGCAAGCTGGCGGAGGAAGATCCGTGGGACTGGCGAGTGCTGTGGTTTCAGGCGCGGGCCAGGCTGGCGCAGGGCGATGCGGGCGAGGCGCGGCGGCTGTTCGACCAGGTGTACTTCGATCTTCCGGGCGAGATTGCGCCGAAGCTGGCGCTGGGGCTGGCGGCGGAGTTGAGCGGCGATGTGCCGGTGGCGACGAAGATGTATGAGCTGGTGTCGGCGACCGACCCGGGGTTTGTGTCGGCGGTGTTTGGGCTGGCGCGCTGCCAGGATGCGAGCGGCGACCGCAAGGCGGCGGTGGCGGCGCTGGGGAGGATTCCGCAGTCTTCGTCGCTGTATCTGCGCTCGCGGGTAGAGGCGGCGCGGGTGCTGGTCCGGGCTGAGCGCGGGGCTCCGGCGGCGGACGATCTGGCGGCGGCTTCGGCGCTGGTTGAGAGCCTTTCGCTGCAGGGGAGGAGCAAATTTCTGGTGAGTGGCGAGATCTTCGGCGCGGCTGTGGAGGGGATGCGGACGCGCGGCGTGGCGGCGAGTGCGGACACGAAAATTTTGGGGCAGCCGCTGGAGGAGGGGTCGCTGCGGCTGGGTCTTGAGAGCTCGCTGCGGTCGATGGCTCGGTTTGCGAGCGGCGAAGAACGGATCCGGCTGGTGGATGAGGCGAACCAGATGCGTCCACGTACGCTTATCTGATCGGGGCGAGGATTGTCGATGCAATGTTCTGCGTGTGCGGCGGCGGTGCCGGAAGACGATCTTTTTTGCGAGAACTGTGGCGTGGCTCTGCATGCGGCGGCCGCGGAGAGCTGCGTGTGCGCCGAGGTGGATGAGGATGGATTCTGCCTGCGCTGCGGACGGCGTGTGCGGCGGCCGGCGAGCGACCATGTGGAGCAGCAGATGTCGGCGGAGTTTGCCGGGGTGAGCGACCGCGGGCAGAGGCACGAGCGCAACGAGGACCGGTTCGGGATTTGCGCGCAGGACGGTGGATACGGGCTGGTGGTGTGCGACGGCGTGTCGACCTCGCAGAGCTCGGAGACGGCGTCGGCGGCGGTGGTGGAGGGAGTGGGTGCGGTGCTGGCCGAGGC
>CAXTQE010000287.1:0-2059 GCA_964246225.1 uncultured Acidobacteriaceae bacterium
GATCAACACCAACGCAGGAGATGCGATCCAGTGGACCACGACCTCCAGTCTCCTGGCGGCAGGACAGTCCCTCAGCGGCTTCAACTTCCCCAGCACAGAGTCCTCGACGCAGCTCCTCGGCACGTTCGCAGGAACCCCCACCGGCGCGGGCGCGGGTGACCCCGACCTCACCTCCGTCGCTTACGCCGGCGCTCCTCTGATCGGGACCGCATCCCAGTTCGTCGTCTCCAGCGCGGCTGTGACTCCAGAGCCTGACTCACTCGTGCTCACCCTGACCGGTTTCGGCCTGGCCGGCTTTGCGAGCCTTCGACGCCGTCTGCGTCGCAAAATCTAACCGAAGCTACTTCCCCTTCTCGCTCACCCAAACTCAATAAACCGTTAAGCCTGGGTGAGTCCCTTTTCTACCCCCGCTGAAACTCGCATATCCGCCCGAAGCCCCTTCACCCGGTCCAAAATCCTCTCCGCCATCCCCCGTTTCGAGCTCTCCCCTAGCTCCACCTCTTCGTCCCGCGTCAGCCACATCCCCGCGTTCCGCTCCGCATCAAAGCCCAGCCCAGCCAAGGAAACGTCGTTTGCTACGATCGCATCCGCGCCCTTCCGCAGCAGCTTCGCCCGCGCATTCACAGCTAAATCCGCAGTCTCCGCCGCAAACGCAATCACCAGCGTCCCCGCCCGCCGGCGCTTGACCACCTCAGCGAGGATGTCGTCGGTAGCCTCGAGCTCCAGCGTCATCGGCCCGCTGCGCCGCAGCTTCTCCGGAGAAATGTCGCGCACCCGAAAGTCCGCTACGGCTGCCGCCCCAATCACCACCGTAGCCCGGTCCAGCCCCTTGAGCACGGCTGCTCGCATCTCTGCCGCGGTGTTTACGCGCACCATCTCGTGCCCTGAAAGACCGGCCAGTCCGGACGCCGTCACCAACGTCACCCGCGCACCACGAGCCGCAGCCGCAGCCGCCAGCGCATGGCCCATCTTCCCGCTCGACCGATTGCCCAGAAACCGCACCGGGTCAACCGCCTCCCGCGTCCCCCCGGCCGTCACCAGGACGTGCTCCCCAGCCAGGTCCTTCCGCAACGCCAACCGATTCAGCACCGCCGCCGCAATCGCCTCGACTTCCGCAAGCCTTCCGCTGCCGGTCATCCCGCACGCCAGGTAGCCCGCACCCGGAGGCACAATCTCCACCCCGCGCGCCTCAAGCGTCTGCAGGTTCGCCTGCGTCGCCGGATGGTTCCACATGTTCACATTCATCGCCGGCGCCACAATCACCGGGGCCTCAGTCGCCAGGTACACCGTCGAGATCAAATCATCCGCCAGCCCCTGCGCCAGCTTCGCCAGGCTGTTGGCCGTCGCCGGAGCAATCACCAGCGCATCGATTGCCTGTGCCATCGAAATATGCTCAATCGCAAACTCGCCCTCACCAGCCGTTTCGGGCCCCCACAACGACCCCAGTACCTGCCGCCCGGTCAGCGCGGCAAACGTCAGCGGCCGCACAAACTCCTCGGCCGACGCCGTCATCGCCACCTGCACCTCCACCTCTGCCGCCTGGAGCAGGCGCGTCAGCTCCGCCGCTTTGTAGGCAGCAATGCCACCTGTAACCCCCAGCAGTACCTTCACCGCTCCCCCTTTACCAGCACGTTGTCGATCAGCCGTGTCCGGCCCACCTCAGCCGCCACCGCCACCAGCGCTCCGCCCCGCAGGTCCGTCACTGGCTCCAGCGTTCGCTCATCGACCACCTCGGCATACTCCAGCCGCAAACCCGGCGCACCCTCCAGCCGCTTCCGCAGCCAAACCCGCAGCTCCTCCGCCAGAAGCCCGGCCGGCACCTTCAGCAACGCTTGCGGGATCACCCTTGCCTGCGCCCGTTCCTCGGCGCTTAGGTACCGATTGCGCGAGCTCAGCGCCAACCCATCCGGATCCCGCACCGTCGGGCACACCACCACTTCCAGCGCGAAGTTTAAATCTTCGACCATCGCCCGGAGCACCGCCACCTGCGCCGCATCTTTTTGCCCAAAGTACGCCCGGTCCGGACCCACAATGTGGAACAGCTTCGCCACCACCGTGG
>CAXTQE010000288.1:0-2040 GCA_964246225.1 uncultured Acidobacteriaceae bacterium
TCGTCATCCCCGGCAAGGTCCACCGCAACGACGCCGCCGACGCCACCCACTCGCCCATCTTCCACCAGGTCGAAGGCCTCTGCGTCGACAGAAACATCACCTTCTCCGACCTCAAAGGCACGCTCGATCACGCCATGCGCGCCCTCTTCGGCTCCTCCGTCAAAACCCGCTTCTTCCCCAGCTTCTTCCCCTTCACCGAGCCCTCCGCCGACGTCCAGATCTCCTGCATCTTCTGCAACGGCACCGGCTGTCGCAAATGCAAGCACTCCGGATGGATCGAGCTGCTCGGTTGCGGCATGGTCGACCCCGCCGTCTTCGAAGCCGTCACCGCCGAACGTCGACGCCTAGGCCTCGACCCCTCACCCTACGACCCTGCCCACGTTAGCGGCTTCGCCTTCGGCATGGGCGTTGAACGCATCGCCATGATCCTCCATGGTGTCTCCGATATCGGCCTCTTCTACTCCGGAGACCTTCGCTTTCTCGAGCAGTTCGCCTAATTTATAACCACATTAGTAAAGTTATCCTCATTCCCTAACTTTACTAATCTACCTATAATCAATCCATGAACTCAGTTCGCAATCCATATGCGCCTGGAGCCGGAACTCAACCTCCGGAGCTTGCCGGACGAGATAAGGTCCGCGAGCAGGTTCACATCGCTCTGTCCAGGATTCGTCTGGGCCGCTCCGCCAAAAGCATCGTGATGATCGGTCTACGTGGCGTCGGCAAAACCGTCCTACTCGACAAAATACGCAGCGACGCGGAAGAGAGTGGCTTTTTCACAGTCAGGGCAGAAACTCCTGAGGGCCGATCCCTCCCAGCCTTGCTCGCGCCCCAACTCCGCCAGGTCCTGCTGCGGCTCAGCCGGATTGATCGAGCCAAAGACGCCGCCCGAACCAGCTTGAGAGCACTGGCAGGCTTTGCAAAGGGACTCAAGCTCAAATACAGCGACATCGAGGTGAGTCTCGACCTTGAGCCAGAGCCCGGCTTGGCGGACAACGGAGATCTGGAGCATGATCTGGCCGCCCTGTTCGAGGAAGTCGGCCGCGCCGCCAAAATCGCAAATACCGCAGTCGTCCTCTTTATCGATGAAATCCAGTACATCGAAGAAACACAGTTTGCTGCTCTCATCGCCGCCCTACATCGATGCGCCCAGGCCAACCTGCCTATCACCATGGTCGGTGCTGGACTCCCACAGATCCGCGGATTGGCCGGCAACGCCAAATCCTACGCCGAACGCCTCTTCGACTTTCCCATCATCGGTCCGCTTAGCCCGGCCGAGGCACACATTGCCATCCTGAAGCCGGCCCGGGAAGAAGGGGTCGATTTCGCTCCAGAAGCCGTCGAAGCCATCATCGAGAAAACCCAGGGCTACCCCTACTTCCTGCAGGAATGGGGCAAGCACACCTGGGATCTCGCCCAGCAGACTCCCATCCAGCGAGCGGACGTCCAGCAAGCCTCCGTCGAAGCCATCGCCGCCCTGGACGAAAGCTTCTTTCGGGTGCGCTTCGACCGCCTCACCCCGAAAGAAAAGCTCTACCTGCGAGCCATGGCCCAGTTAGGTCCCGGCCCGCACCGCTCCGGTGACATCGCCACCTTGCTCGGAAGAAGAGTCACCGCTTTCGCACCGCTGCGCCAAAGCCTCATCCTCAAAGGAATGCTTTGGAGCCCAAGTCACGGGGACACCGCCTTTACCGTCCCGCTCTTCGACAACTTCATGAAGCGCATCATGCCCACGCTGGAACTCAACTCGTAAGCCACGGAAAGAGCCGAGTCGCGGCGATACACTTGAACCCTACCCACCCATGAAGATCCTCACCGAATGGCTCCGCTCCTACCTGCCCGTCCTCGACGTCGACGACGCCCGGCTCGCCGAAGACCTTACCCTGCGTGGCATCGCCGTCGAAGGCGTCTTCGAGCTCTACGACGCAGCCGGCAACTCCGCAGGCTCGCTCTTCGACATGGACATCACCACCAACCGCGTCGACGCCATGAACCACTACGGCATCGCGCGGGAAGCGGCGGCCATCTACAACGTGCCCC
>CAXTQE010000289.1:0-2035 GCA_964246225.1 uncultured Acidobacteriaceae bacterium
TGTGGATGGGCGTTGGCTGGGGGTTGACGGTGGGGTGTTTGCGGCCGGTATGCTGGGCTGGGTCGGGTATGCGACGGCAGTGCCGATGATCCAGATGCTTGCGCCGCAGGCGAGGCTTCCGGAGACGCCGGTGGCGTGGCTGGAGCCGTTTCGGGTGGCGAACCAGTATGGGTTGTTTGCGGTGATGACGCCGCACCGGCTGGAGATCGAGTTCCAGGGGTCGAACGACGGGGTGAACTGGGAGGCGTACCCATTCCGGTATAAGCCTCAGCGTGTGGACGAGCGGCCGAGGGTCTATGCGCCGTACCAGCCTCGGTTTGACTGGAACTTGTGGTTTGCGTCGTTGGGGCAATGGCAGCAGAACTTGATGGTGCCTCGGACGGAGGAGCTGCTGCTGGAGGGCGATCGGGATGTGCTGGGGCTGTTTGGGGGGAATCCGTTTCGGGCAAGTCCGCCGAAGTATGTGCGGGCGGTGCTTTGGCAGTATTGGTTTTCTACGCCGGCGGAGAAGCGGGCGACGGGTGCCTGGTGGCGACGGCAGCTACTGGGGGCGTACGCGCCTACGTTTACTCGGGAGGCGGATGGGCGGTTTTCGGTGGTCGGAGGACCGTGAGGTGGCTACTAGAATGAGAACTGGGTCGCTTAGACTTTAAGAACGTTAAGGTTGTGCGAAGGCGTTTAGGGGGCAGTGGTGAAGAAGGATTTGTTGCCGATTGAGGAGATTGCCGCGAAGTTGGGGTTGCCGGAGGACATGTATGAGCGGCGGAGCCCGGTGAGCGCGAAGCTGAGCCTGAGGCTGCTGGGGGATGCGCGGTTCGATCGCCAGGGGAAGATGATCCTGGTGACGGCGACGACGCCGACGGTGTCTGGCGAGGGCAAGACGGTGACGTCGATCGGGCTGGTGCAGGGGTTGGAGCGGATTGGGAAGCGGGCGATTTTGTCATCGCGCGAGCCCTCGCTGGGGCCGGTGTTTGGGATGAAAGGCGGCGCGGCGGGCGGCGGACGCTCGCAGGTGGAGCCGGCGGAGAAGATCAACCTGCACTTCCATGGCGACTTCCATGCGATTACGTCGGCACATAACCTGCTGGCGGCGCTAATTGATGCGCATCTCTTCCATGGCAATGAGCTGGAGATCGACGCGGTGACGTGGCCGCGGACGTTGGATATGAACGACCGGGCGCTGCGGAGTGTGGTGCTGAGTGTGACGGCTCCTGACAAGAAGCAGCGGGACGGATCGAACCGACCGAGCTGGTTCCTGATTACGGCGGCGAGCGAGATGATGGCAATTTTGTCCCTGGCAGAGAGCAGGGAGGACCTGCGGGCGCGGCTGGGGCGGATTGTGATTGGGGCGAACAAGCGGGGCGAGCCGGTGCGGGCGGCAGAGCTGGGCGCGGTGGGGCCGATGATGGCGCTGCTGGCGGAGGCGCTCGAGCCGAACCTGGTGCAGACGACCGAGGGCACGCCGGCGATGGTGCATTGCGGGCCGTTTGCGAATATCGCGCATGGGACGAGCTCGGTGGTGAGCCAGAAGATTGGGCTGCGCGTGGCGGACTACGTGGTGAATGAGACGGGGTTTGCGTCCGACCTGGGATTTGAGAAGTATATGGACCTGGTGCGGCCGTCGTCGGAGATCGATCCGGCGTGCGCGGTGGTGGTGACGACGGTGCAGAGCATGCGCAGCCAGGGCGAGGGGGAGCTGGAGGCCGGGCTCAAGAATCTCGAGAAGCATATCGGGATTGTGCGCGGATTTGGACTGCCGGTGGTGGTGGCGATCAACCGTTTTCCGAAGGATACGGAGGAGGAGCTCGGGGTGTTGCGGGAGTTTTGCGAGCAGCGTGGGGCGGCGTTTGCGTTGAGCGAGGCGTTTGCAAAGGGGGCGGAGGGTGCGGAGGAGCTGGCACGTGTGGTGGTTCGGGTGATTGAGGAGACGCCTTCGCCGGAGTTGACGACGACCTATGGCCCGGGAGGTTCGGCGGAGGAGAAGATTGAGGCGGTGGCGAGGCGGATCTACGGGGCTTCAGGGGTGGAGTACTCG
>CAXTQE010000290.1:0-2008 GCA_964246225.1 uncultured Acidobacteriaceae bacterium
CGTTTGGTGGGTGTGTCTGCCGCCGGTGCTCCTGGCTTTGTTTTTTGTTTGGTTTTTTCGCGATCCTCAGCGAACGATTCCGGCCGGCGAAGGCGTAATCGTCTCGCCGGCGGACGGCGTGGTGACCGAGGCGGAGTGGGTGGAGACGACTCTCGGCAGCAGGCTGCGGTTGAGCATCTTTCTCAATGTGTTCGATGTGCATGTGAACCGCTCGCCGATTGCCGGGACGGTGAAGCTGGTCGAGTACCGCGAAGGCGGATTCATGAACGCGATGAAGGCGGAGTCTGGCCTGACGAATGAGCAGACGATGATCCAGATCGAGGGCAGCGGATGTGAGGTTGCGCTGAAGCAGATCGCCGGGCTGCTGGCACGGCGGATCGTCTGCAACCTCAAGGTTGGCGACCGGGTGGAGCGCGGGCAGCGGATTGGGCTTATCAAGTTTGGCTCCCGGTGTGATGTGCTGCTCCCGGCCGAGGCGACGTTGAAGGTGAAGACGGGGATGCGGGTGAAAGGCGGAGCGTCGGTCTTGGCAGTGCTGCCTGTGGGTGACGCGGTTGGGCTTGGCTGATGGGCGAGGCGTTGCGGGCGGCGGCTGAGACAGGCAGGCAGGCGCGGCGTCCGAGTCGCGGGATGTATGTGCTGCCGTCGCTGTTTACGTCGGGCAACATCGCCGCAGGCTTCTATGCAATCACCGAGAGCGTGCGCGGCGCCGGCGGGGAGATGGCGGCGTTCGACCATGCCGCGCTGGCCATCGGATTCGCAGTAGTGTTCGACGGAGTAGACGGGCGTATTGCGCGGATGACACGGACCACGAGCGACTTTGGCCGGGAGCTCGATTCGCTCGCGGATGTGGTGACGTTCGGCGTGGCGCCGGCGCTGCTGGCCTACGTGTGGGGATTTCGAATGCTCCCGCTGAACGCGTACCCCATGCTGCGGGAGCGGATTCTGCCGCTGGGGGTAGTGTTTTGTTTTGTGTTTTTGATCTGCGGCGCCTGCCGGCTGGCGCGGTTCAATATCAGCGTCAACCCGCAGCCGCGCAACCCGGGGCGTCCGGGGAGGAAGTATTTTGTAGGCATGCCCATCCCGGCAGGTGCGGGAGTCATCGCGTCCGTGATCCACTGCTTCGACGGCAGCCCGATCACGGACGCACGAATTTCAATCGTGTGGCTGCTGTTGCTCGCGGGAGTTGGCTTCTTGATGGTGAGCAACTGGCGGTTCTGGAGCGGCAAGGAGATTGAGGGAAACCAACGACAGCCGTTCCAGGTCTTTGTGCTCCTGGCGCTGGTCGTTGCACTGGTGGCTCGGTTCAGCGAAATTATGCTGATTTCGATCGCGCTGGGGTATATGGTGTCCGGCGTGCTGGCGCGGCTGGCCTATGGATGGAGCCGGAGCCGGCGGCTTGGTTTACGGTAGAGCACAGACGAGGGGGGTTGGATGACGGATGGGATGTACCGGATCGGGATTGTAGGCGCGACTTCCCTGTTGGGGAAGGAGTTGGCCGATGAGTTGCAGGAGTCGCTGCTGGCGGCGTCGGACGTGCTGCTGTTCGACGAGGAAGAGGCGAGCGGCCAGGTGACGGCGGCAGGGGACGAGGCCGCGGTGATCCGGCAGGTGGAGCCGGGGTCGTTCGACCGAATGGACTTTGTATTCTTCGCCGGCAACCTCGAGCAAACGGCTGAGCACTGGCAGGAGGCGCGGCGGAGTGGGGCGAGCGTGGTGGACCTGTCCTTTGGGCTGGAGGGCGAACGAGGAGCGCTGGTGAGGGCGCCCTGGGTGGGAGCCACGCTCAAGGCCCGGCAGGCCTCCGCAGCAGAGGCGCAGGGATTGAACCTGGAAACACCGGCAGTGATTGCGGCGCACCCGGCGGCCGTGATGCTGGCGCTGGTGGCAGCTCGGGTGACCGGTGCCATGAAGGTGCGGAGCCTGGCGGCAACGGTGGTCGAGCCGGCGTCGCAGGGCGGTCGCGAGGCGATGGATGAACTGCACCAGCAAACGGTCAATCTGCTGT
>CAXTQE010000291.1:0-2000 GCA_964246225.1 uncultured Acidobacteriaceae bacterium
GTCTTTCGCTCCGCCGCCCCGCGCGTCCCCAGCGCCGCCGCACCCACACCCGTCCGCGCCAGCCTCGCCTCCGCACCCTCCACCGCCGCGGCCACCTCGTTCCAGGCCTCATCCACGCGCAGCACCGCATCCCGCGCCGCCACAAATGTCCGCGACATGATCGCCAGCAGCTCGTCCGGCGAAAAACACTCCGCCCGCGTCTCCCCGCTCAACAGCGTCTTCTCATCGAGCGGCACGTCCAGCGCCGGAAGCCGGATCGTGCGCTCCCCCAGCAGCCGCCGGATCTCCGCCACCTTCGCCTCCCCACCAAACATCGCCGGCAATCCTGCCCGCACCTGGCCCGCCCGGTCGATCACCTCATGCAGCAGCCCAAAGTGCTGAAAAATCGTCAGCATCGCCCCCAGCGAAGGCTCCACCCGCGCCGCGGTCACCCCCGTAAGCGCCAGCTTCGTCGCCCCACCCGAGCCCGTCAACATCTGGTACGTCGAATCCGCCTGCAGCTCCAACAGGTTCTTGGCAATCGCCGCCAGCCGGTTGTTCCACTCCGCCAGCGCGCTATCGATCTCCTGCAGCTTCATCCCTGTGCCCGCGGCGACAGCGTTCTGTGTAGTCGCAAGCAAATGGTATCAAGCCCTCCAAAGCCAGAAATACGCATCCCCAGCCACAAAGGTTCCATCCCTCCTGGCCGCACCTTACCGCCGCTCCAGCACCAGCGGCACGCCCCCCTTAGGCCGCAGATTCACCGAAGGCGTCATCGGCAGCTCCTCCGGCGCACCCGGCACCGGCTTCAGCCGCCAGTCGCGCGCAATCGTCGCCAGCACAAACACGCCCTCCATCCACGCCAGCGACTCCCCAATGCACTGCCGCGACCCGCCGCCAAACGGAAAATACGCAAACTTCGGCCGCGTGCCCTTCCCTTCCTCCTCAAACCGCTCCGGCCGAAACTCCTCCGGATCCTTCCAAAACCGCGCATCCCGATGCACCACAATCTGCGGCGCCAGCAGCATCGCCCCCGCCGGAATCGTGAACCCGCGAACCTGGTACGGCTCCGGGCCAGCGCTGCGCCCCAGCACCCACACCGTCGGATACAGCCGCATCGCCTCCGCGAACACCATGTACGCCAGCCGCAGCTTCGGATAGTCGTCCGCCGCAGGCCGCCGCGCGCCCAGAACCCGCACCGCCTCTTCCTGCACCCGCTCCTGGATCTCCGGATGCTTCGCCAGCATCCACAACGTAAAGCTCAGCGCATTGGCCGTCGTCTCGTGCCCCGCCAGCATCACCGTCAGGCACTCATCACGCACCTGCTTGTCGCTCATCCCGCCCGTGCCGTCCGTGTCCTCGCTCTCCATCAGCATCGAAAGCAGGTCCCCACGATCCCCCGGCGCCCTCCGCCGCTCCGCAATCATCCCGTACAAAATCGCGTCCAGGTCCGCAATCCCCTTCTGCACCTTCAACATCGGCCCAAACGAGAGCTTTTGCAGCTGCTCAATCAGCGCCTGTGGAATGTAGCCCGGAGGAGGCGTAATCATAAACGCGCTCACCGCCGTCGCAATCGCCCGCGCCTCGGCCTCCGCGTCGATGTTGAACAGGCACTTGCCCACAATCCGCAGCGCCACCAGCAGCATCTGCGGATGCACATCCATCGTCCCCGCCTGCCACCTCCCCGTAATCTCCGCCGCAAACTGCGCAATCACCTCGCCATACGCCGCAATCCGCTGACGATGAAACGCCGGAGCCGCCAGCCGTCGCTGCCGCATATGCAACGGCTCTTCGCTCGTCAGCAAGCCCTCGCCCAGCAAGGCCCGCGCCCGCTGCATCACCAGCGCCCGCCGGTTGCGCCGCTCGTTATCGACCATCAGCTCCTGAATCAGCGCCGGATGGTTGAACTGGTACACATGCCCTTCAAACGCACGAAAGTGCACCAGGTCCCCATACCGCCGGGCATTTTCGGTCAAAAACTCCACCGGATCCTGCCGAAACATCTGCCCCGTCAGCAGCCG